>NZ_LMVP01000064.1 GCF_002287235.1 Methanosarcina spelaei | reverse complement strand
TTTTTTAACGGTTTTCAAATCTACTTTTTCAAACACAATAGAAGGGAAATCTGCAGTCCATTTTTCTGCTGCTTTTAATGCATCTTCTTCACAGAAGAAGTCCTCTCCTACCAGTTTTTTAAGCGACTTTTCTGCTTTTTCAAGTTCATTTTGAAGCTTCTTTCTGAGAGTTATCTCTTTCTTTTCTTTCATTTTATGAGAAAGCAACAAAACCCACTTTTGCTTGACTCCCCCATAATCAACAAAGGTTTGATAAAATGAGTATCTTTCATCGCTTTTCAGTGGCTTCAGGTTTAGATTTGCAGTTAGCAGTTCCTTTGCCTCATTAATTGTTGCAGGAACACGACTGATCCAGAATGACTTTCCTATATTATTGATATTATTGTCAGTGTAAAAGGAACTATCAGCGACATAGTACACTTTGCTTTCAGGACTTAAAGCTGATTTGAGAGACTTTATTGCTTCCAGAATTGTGCTTTTGTCGGAAGCATTCCCTGAATGAGTGTTCATAAAAAGTGGTATTCCATGCTGATTTACAATCAAACTTAGCACAAATTGTTTGAGATCCCATCTTCCGTTTTTGGGAATTCCAAAAGTGATATCAATAGACTCCGTTTCTTCGTCTTGATAATCACCATAAACGCTGACACTTGTAGTGTCAGCGTGTAAACAATGGACAGGAATAGGTAGACGGTTCATAATGTGAAGAACAATTTCCGTAAACAGTTTTGTAGGACCATACTTTACGATTCTGTCAAGAGTTTCTCCGATAGCATATTGATTCAGATCTTCTCGTGTTACACCTTCTCCAAAAAGTCTTTCTATAGAAATATTCCTGAAAAAGTCAGGAAAAAGGTATAGACGTTGACCTATGAAACCAAGACCATTGAGTACCATGGCAAGGATGCAGACTGAGTGAGGAATCTTGTGATCCCTTTCCTTTGGGAGTTTCTCATCGATCAGTTTGTCAACTTCAAGTTCTCGGAAAACTCCAGCAATGAGACCAAGGTGACCTAAAAATCTTGTACGTTTTATTGAGGATTCGACTAGTCGACTGTTGTTTTTGTCTGCCATGGAAAATCAAGAAAAAAGATGTGAGAATAATTATATTAACTTATATGTTTACCTGCCGAATCTAGGATCAAGTATTCTCTGTCTATATTTTTCCAATTCTTCAGTTCCTTTTTCTCTGGACATGCTGCTCACTTCGTAAATTATGTAAGATGGAAGGACTTTCATTCCCATATATTCAAAAATGCAATGAGTTATTGACTCCAGATGCCTATTCAGATCTCCATGGGCTCCTTCCTCCGAATACATCGATTTCGGAGCTCCGGTAGTTGTAACAATCATTGCGGATTTTCCTTTAAAGAGCCCGGTATCGTAGGCACTATTCGTAACCGGGTTGAACCCAAACCCAGGTGCCAGGACGCGGTCGATCCAGCCTTTCATAATAGCTGGCATGAAAGTGAAATAAATAGGGAACTGGAAAATCAGAAGGTCTGCCCATTTCACTTTTTCCATTTCTTCCTTTATGTCAGGTGAAAAGGCCCCTGTCTTTACAGCTTTTATAGCTTCGAAAAAAGGGTTGAAGATTTCCAGGTTTTTCCGTTCAGGAAAATCCGAAGCTTTCAAGACAGGATGAAACTTCATTGCATAAAGGTCTGAGAGCTTTACTTCATGCCCCTTCTCCTGCAGGACAGCAAGGGCCGTATCCTTTAAAGCGCCGTTAAAAGATTTCGGTTCCGGGTGTGCGTAAACATAAAGAACTTTCATTTTATTCTCCCCCAAGTTATGTATTAAATTCATTTTCCGGAATAAAAAAGTAAGGTTACTTAACTTTTGAGACGACAGGAAACAAAAAATATGCTAAATCTATAGAATCAGTAAAATATGCATAAAATCAAGTTTTGAACGTAGATCTCATGCCTAACTCAATCCAGATTAAGACAACTAAGGAAAGACTGAAAATGTTAAACGCCTCTATCCCATAAATCAACCCTCTTAACTCAATCCAACTCAACTCAGCATCTTCATTATAATTCAGCCCTCTTGAGCGAACGAAGTGAGCGAAAAGGGCACCGTCCTCCCGAGACGGGACTCGGGTGACGGAACTCGGGTGACGGGACGCGGAATTAGAGGGTTCCTTTATAGAGTTCCTTTGGTTCCTTTATAGAGTTCCTTTAGTACTCTTTATTTCTTTACCTTCAATTTTTACAGCCCGTTTCATAGCATAGGCAAAAGCCTTGAAAAGAGCTTCGATCTTATGATGGTCATTATCACCATAGACACTCGCATGGATGGTAATTTTTGCATTTGAAGCCAGCGTTTCGAAGAAGTGCTTCACAAGCTGGGTACTGAATTGTCCTACCTGAGGGGCTGCAAACTCAGCTTTCAGAACAAGATAGCTGCGTCCGCCTACATCCAGGGCAACCTCGGCAAGGGATTCGTCCATGGGAATTCTGGCTTCTCCAAAACGGGCAATCCCTGCCATATCTCCGAGTGCCTCTGCAAGCACTTTTCCGAGAACTATTCCTGTGTCTTCCACAAGGTGATGCTCATCCACGTACAGGTCACCGTTCGCACGTATCTTGAGGTCAAATTCTGCATGCCTTGCAAAAGAAGTAAGCATATGGTCAAAAAACCCGATCCCTGTGTTGATATCGGCAATTCCAGTACCATCAAGGTTCAGCTCAAGCTGGATATCAGTCTCTTTTGTTTTACGGGACATTCTGCCTGTTCTCATACAGCATCACATTCTCTTTAAATTTATAAATGCTTTCTGTCTGGCTGTAAATTCATTCTCTTGTAAATTCATCCTCTATGATTATCCGGCAGACTGAAGAAGCATAATTGAAAAAACGTAATTATGAAGAAAATCTCTGCCAGGAAACAAAAGTAAAAATTAATTTCACATTTCACTCATGCCGAATTGTTTCAATCGCTGCTTCAAGTGTGAACCTGCCTGTGTAGAGAGCACTACCTACCACAACTCCTGCAGCCCCGGTTTTCTTCAGGACCTGCAGGTCTTGAAGAGAACTTACTCCTCCGGATGCGATTACAGGAATGTTGACAGAGTCCACAAGTTCTTTTGTAGGGACAGGGTTTACTCCCTGCATAAGGCCTTCAGTATCTATATTTGTAAAAAGTAGGCTGCCTGCACCAAGTTCTTCAAACTTCTTGCCCATTTCTACAGGAGTTTGTGAGCATTCCTCAGTCCAGCCTTTGATGGAGATTTTTCCGTTTTTTGCATCCAGAGCAACGGTCACACTTTCGCATCCAAAGACGTTTGAAAGACGTTTTACAAGCTCCGGGTTTTGCAGTGCAGCAGTTCCGAGAATTACCCGCGAAATCCCAAGTTCAAGCAGAGAAGCTGCATCCTCAAAGCTCCGAATGCCCCCTCCAACCTGAATCCGAACTCCTTTTTCTCGGCATGCATTTACTATTTTTTCAATGATACGGGCGTTTTTACGCTCTCCTTCAATTGCTCCGTCCAGGTCTACCAGGTGCAGAGTCTTTGCCCCTTTTCTGACCCAGTCAAGGGCAGCTTCAACAGGATCGTCAAGGGACACGATCTCACTGCCAGGCACACCCTGCACAAGTTGAACGCACTTTCCGCCCTTCATATCCACTGCAGGAATCACTTCAAAAACCAAAGTCACATCTCCGACACATCTTTGAGAAATCTCCTTTTATCTTTGAGAGATCTCACTCTGTTAAATTTCCTTCTGTTAAATCGCCTTTTTGTTTGTCTTACCCGAAAAACCCATTTTCCGGATTTTTTCCCTTTCAGGGCATTATTCTTTCGATAGGCACGACAAGAACGTCACGCGCACCAACATTCTTCAGCTTGTTTACAATAGTAAAAATCAGGTCAGCATCCACAACAGCATGAACTGCAAGGATGGATTCTCCGGACAGTTTACTGGATTCAACCTTCATAACTGTCGGACCTGACATTCCTGGAAGGACTTCTTTTACTGCCTGGAGGGAAGATTCGGGAACATTCATCATAAGATAACGCCGCTGCTTTGCATTGAGCACGCTTTCCAATGCAGTTTTGATGTCCAGAATTTTGTCCTTTGTCTTGAGGCTTTCTTTATTTGCAATCAAATAGACCGTTGAAGAAAAAACAGTGTCAATTGGCTTTAAATGGTTTATCATCAGAGTGGTTCCGGAACTTGAGATGTCAACTATTGCATCAGCTATTCCCACATGTGGAGTCATTTCACAGGCTCCGCTGACCTTTATAACCTCAACATTGACTCCAAGCTTTTTGAAGTACTGGTGCGTGATTTCCGGAAACTCGGTTGCAATCTTTCGGCCTTCAAGATTCTCAGCTTTCTGAAAATCCGAGTCCTCAGGGACAGCCAGAACAAGGCTGGCCTTTCCGAATTTGAGGTCCAGAAGAGTTTCAACCTTTGCTCCCCTTTCCGTAATCAGATCTATACCTGTGATACCTACGTCCGCAGCCCCGTCCTGCACGTACTCAGGAATATCAGCAGCCCTGGCAAAGAGGATATGGATATCCGGATCAGTAGTTTTTGCAAAAAGTTTTCGACTTTCGGCCCCTCCACTTATAGGGAGTCCTGCATCTTTGAAAATAGAGATTGTGGGTTCGTAAAGGCGCCCTTTATTGGGTATTGCAATGCGAATCATCTGTTATGTCCTCTATAAATAATCTGCCGGGAAGTATTTTCCCGGGTAAACTCATCAAAGTAAAAACGTTTATCCAGAATATTCTAGTATGATATAGACTTCACGGTAAGATCTCATAGAAGTTTTCTTCTAAGAAGGCAAGTCCATAGATAAAAAGCCTACTCATTACAAATTAATTTGAGAACTAATCAGTAAACTTCCAGGGTTGCAGGTAAAAAATTGTTTTTAGAAGGAATATTACTTTCAGTAATTAAGGCATGGGAAAAATTATATATTCATAGTAATTTAATAGGGAATAGTTTTCAGAATATATGTTAGAATATTTTATTAATGTCAGAACAACAGAAGAATTAATCATAACAGAATGCTAAGATAGCAGACTGATGATACAACTGACCGAAAAATAGTAAACCAATAACATTAACATTTAATAATAAAAACTATTATCGATTTTGAAAAAAGAGGATCCAAATGGCCCGAAATATCAAAGTGGAGGAGCTCTTCCAGACCCCCATTGAGAAACAGAGGATAGAGCTTGTAGAACGCAAAGGGATAGGGCATCCTGATAGTATATCGGACGGACTGGCCGAAGCCGTAAGTCGCGCACTATGCAGGGAATACATAAGCAAATGTGGAGCCGTACTCCACCATAATACTGACGAAACTCAGATTGTAGCCGGGAGATCAAGTCCCAAGTTCGGGGGCGGAGAAATACTGCAGCCTATATATATTCTGCTTGTAGGCAGGGCAACAAAGGAGTTTGAAGGGGTAGAGCTTGCTACCGAGTCTGTGGCCCTGCAAGCTGCCAGACGATATCTTAAGAATACCCTTGTAAATATGGATCTCGAAAGAGATGTCATCATGGACTGTAAACTCGGGACAGGGTCCTCAGACCTGAGGGATGTCTTCAAAAGAGACAGGGTTCCGGTTGCAAATGATACCTCGTTTGGGGTTGGTCATGCTCCGTTTTCCGAGCTTGAAAACCTTGTATATAACACAGAAAGACAACTGCTCACAGACCTTAAGTCGCGCATGCCTGCAATCGGAGAAGATATGAAGGTCATGGGACTCAGGGATGGAGAAGATATAACCCTTACAATATGCAGTGGCATGATTGGGAGATATATTGACGACTTTGATAGCTATATAAATATGACTCAGGAAATGCAGAAGTATGTTGAAGATCTCGCTTTCAAGTATACTGAGCGCGATGTGAAGGTCTGCATTAACACCGGAGATAATTTGAAAACACAATGTGTTTTCCTCACAGTTACGGGTACTTCAGCTGAAATGGGGGATGACGGCTCGGTAGGGCGTGGAAACCGCTGCAATGGACTGATCACGCCAAACAGACCTATGAGCATGGAGGCAACCAGTGGAAAGAACCCGATTAACCACATAGGTAAGATCTACAACCTCCTCTCGACCCAGATGGCCCGCGATATCGTAAAGCAGGTTCCGGAAGTACAGGATGTTTACATC
The DNA here is from genome assembly GCF_002287235.1 of Methanosarcina spelaei. Lineage (GTDB taxonomy): Archaea > Halobacteriota > Methanosarcinia > Methanosarcinales > Methanosarcinaceae > Methanosarcina > Methanosarcina spelaei. The sequence goes on along the minus strand of NZ_LMVP01000064.1, from coordinate 4,891 downwards.
AGGTTGCTTTCCCAGATTGGAAAACCAATTGACCAGCCACTCGTAGCAAGTGCGCAGGTTATCCCTAAAGAAGGCACTTCTTTTGCAAAGGTCAAAGCCGAAGCGGAAGTTGTTATGGATGACTGGCTTTCCAATGTGACAAAGATTACCGAAATGGTAATTAAAGGAGAATTGAACACTTTTTAAACAAAGCAAATATTGCTGAAAAGAACTCAAAAGTTCTTTTCATAATACTTTTACTGTGACTACTTTTGACTTTAGCTTATTCTTAATAAGAAACTGCTCATTTTTAGTTTAAAACTGATTGTTTTCAGATTTAAATGCTCATTCTGACAGTTTTCTTGAGTGTGTTTTTCAGTTTAGAGCTAATTGTTTTTGGAGAAACAGGTTGTTTTTAGAACTGGAGAGTAATGCCGAGTTACGGGAACACTCTTCAGAATTCTTGGAAATTCTTTAGAATTAGTAATGAAGGAGGCTACAGAATGAACTTACGTATGTAAAATTTTCGTAAAAATGTCCCTATAACCAATATCTAGCGTAAAACATATATATCATCACCATATATGAGATGGTGCACTCAAGCAGTGCAACAGTGGAACAATATACATTGTCCCGCCTTAACTCAGTGGTAGAGTGCGCGGCTGTAGTTCGGCTCGTGCGGGTAAAATTACCACCCGTACATTTCCGCGCAGGCACCGCGATGTCCCCGGTTCGAGTCTGGGAGGCGGGACCTGAAATAAAACCCAGAATCGAAAAGCTTCAACGGGAACATTTATATATTAAAAAAGCGTTTATGTTTTGCTCGCAACGCGGGCGAAAAACAATAGCAAAAGACACCGAAGTGTCCGGATAGTGTAGAGGCCTATCATGGAGCCCTGTCGAGGCTCCGACTCGGGTTCGAATCCCGGTCCGGGCGTTATTGACTAATTTAAAGCTCGATTGATGCCAATCGAGCAAAATAAACCTTTTTTATGGCTTGTTTCTTTAAAATAATTCATTTTATACATTTTTTTTCTTTAAAATAATTCTCAGGCAGCGCCTTCAACACAAATAAAAAAGTTTTTTAAAAAGAGTTCATATTCACAATATGAATCTTTTAACTCCTGAAAATATCATTATTCTTTTTATTTCCACTATGGCCTTGACAAATATTTTCTTGCTTATCGCTAACGCTTATTTTTTCAGAGAACTTTATCATCTGAAAGTAATATTTTCCTACACACTGAACACGATTAAAAAACTAGATCCTGAATTCGGAACTGAATCACACATTGAGAAAATGTTAGCCAAATTCGATAACGAAAAATAAAACGAAATTATTCTTAATTTATGTGTTAAACTAAGTGGACTCAGTTCCAAAACCTAGTGATAAACAATCAGAGATTGATGCAAATAGACCATTTGTTTTGTCTATGTATAACGGTGGAGTAGGAAGTGGGAATTCCAACCGCTACGGAGACCACATTGTTACATTTATGGGTTATAAAAAAGTGGGTTCAAATGTTTATGTTTACATACATGATGGGTGGGATACAAAGGTTCATTATATTACTTTTGGAAATTGGGATGATGTAGCAGCAACGAGGGTGAGGACTTAATCACCCTATATAACTTTTTTGGGATAGGTAACTATGGATCTCTCACGAATTAATACAAAATTAATAATTATATTATTGTTAATTTTTATCGCTTCGATACTATATACTTTCAATGCAAAGTATAGTGAAATACATCCCGAAAAATATCTTGACAATATTAGCAACAATTCAACAAATGCTGACTTGCATTCTGGAGAGCCAGTAAAAAAAATCTGGATAACATTAACAATAATCCAATAGATGTTGAGATCTACCCAGGAGATTCAATACAGAATACAATCAATTCTGTAAATTCCGGTGGCACTGTTATTGTTTACCCAGGATTATATAAGGAGAATTTAGTTGTAGACAAACCGCTGAAGGTTATAAGCTCAAATGAAGGAGAATCCGCATATGCTGTTATTCAGGCGGCTGACCCTGAAAAAGATGTATTCCACATAACTGCGGATAATGTGACAATCAGCGGCTTCAATATAACTGGGTCACAGGGTAAATCCGGCATATATTGTAGTGGGTCTGATGGCAACATAACTGGAAATAAACTAAGTCATAACAATTATGGAGTTTGCCTTAATGATTCAAATAGGAACATCCTGGAAAAGAATGAAGTGAATAACAATTCACTTGGAATTTATCTAAAAAATTATGATAACAACCAATTAAGAAATAATGACATTTTAGGTGTTGGAATATTTGTTGAATCAGAGAATAATGCAACAGGAATTTATCTTGAACCCACTTTCCGCAGATGTACACAAAAATGCCACTTATTATCTCAATACGGCAATAAGCTAAAAACTTAAAATCGGATTTGATGAGATAATATGGCAAATCGGCAAATAAATTCTACATCTGTGTACATCTGCGGAATGTAGGCTTGAAGAGTCTGATAATAATAAATTAATGAGTAACACCGTATCGAAGTTATGGGACGGTGTGAGATTCATTAAATCTTCTTATAATGAGCTAAATAATAACTCAATTTTGTATAACTATTTCAGCCTTAGTCTCGTTAACTCAAATAATAATAAAGTTTTGAATAATACTATTGTCAGACGTGGATATTCATATTCAGTTAATCTTGTCGATTCTCAAAATAACACATTAAAAGGTAATATTGGAGATTCGAATACTGAATTTAGAGTAGTATATGACGTTTTAAACAGTACAAATATCGCTTTAAACAGTGGAAATAATACATTGGAAGGTGAGATACTTAACGCAGGTGAACCACGAACCATATAATTAAAGCCTAAGTTTGACAGTACCCACTAATTGGTATTGTCAATCCATCCCATTTTTAGCTCAAATCAGTTTGACACGATTTTAGAAGTTCATCTGATTTTATAATTTCTTCTACGGAATAGTCCCCCATTTTTGTTACAATTAAGCTATTGATTCTATCAAAATTAGCAAAAATATGGCAGTGTATTAAACGTTCTGTAGATTTGCCTCATAAGTTTCATGGTATAACCTATAGATATTCTAAAAGTTTTAAATTTATTGGGTTAGAGAACATAATATAAGCATGTAACTTTATGCATATATTTACATGATTCTTTAGTTTCCTTTGTTTCTCCTGGAATATACGCTCCTGCACTTATCAGAGCATACTTTGGTTTTTAGCTATAGTCACACCTGTAAATGTTACAACAACAGACCTCATCTCACCATATTGAGTAGTTGCATTATTTAGCCTTGTGACTATAATTATAAATATTATAAACATTATAGCGATTATTATGCACGAAAATACCACGATACAGATAACAAAGAAAAATAGAGATGAGCTGCGCAAAATCGGTTCTATGGGTGATGATTACAATAAAGTTATTGAAGACCTGATAAACGAACATAAAGAGCGTGAATACAGATTGAAGATAGACCGAATTGCGGAAGAAGCCAAAAAACACTTTAAAGAACACCGCGAAGAATACGTGAGCGTGGATGACCTTTAAAGTCTTCATTAAAGCAAAAGTTCTTGATGACCTGTCACAAGGTAGAAAAAACAAGTAGCTGAAGCTTTAAAAGATCTAAAAAATGGGTTTCAGGGCGGTAATAAGTGCAAAATAGAAGGTTATAAAGAAGATGTGTACCACCTTCGAATCGGGAATTACAGGGCGTTCTATACCGTTGATTTAGAAGAGAATGCAATTGTTGTTTTTGACATCCTGACACAAGAGCAAGCCCATAAGAAATACGGTCGCCTGTAATTCTCACTTTCTACTTTTCCGAAAAATGTGGATCTGCACTTATATGATGAAGCAATTTTAGGGATTCCGTTGCAAAAATTTGATTATTATACAAAATAAGTGAAAAATTTCACAATTAGAAAAAGTTACTTATTCTGGTTCCGTTGCAACAATCCAATTTTTCAGGATACTTCAATATACGAACGTTTTGAGATAAAAAGTTTGTATTTTATCCCTCATAGAATATGCATAGATCTACAAAGTGAAATTATTTTGGGATAAAACACTTAAATTCCCTTTCTAAGAATTCCCCACTCAGTAAGTCTCTTTTCTATATCTCTCATTTCATAATCTGTAAAACTTAAACTCTGGTAGTGCCTCAATGACGTTACTGGGTCGTGTCCCTGTCTACTGTAAATCTCAATTTCCGGTACTCCAGCTTTAAGCATCCATGACTCTATTGTTTTCCTGGGAGTCTTCGGGCCGACTTTCGGGCTTATATCTGCTTTCTCAGACCACCTGCTAAGGTTATCCCACCAACTTGTACGATCCGGTGGTCTCCTGCCTTCCTGAAATGCCTTAATTAGAGACGGAAAAGTAGTGGGAAGTTTGTCAATAGTGCGCTTTGGTGCTTTCTGTTTGACCTTCTTCTGGGCTTCCTTTGGGAGTATTATTTGATTCCTGCTCTCAATGTACCATGATGGATTATAATATAATCTTTGTAATTCGACATAGCGAAGCCCCGTAATTGTGTTAAGTTCAAAGATAGGCTTAAACTTTGCAGGTATCGCCTTAACAAATCGATCATACTCTTCGACAGTTAACACTTTAGTGCCGTCTGCTGTTATTAATCCATTTTCTATAAAAATCCCTTCAAAAAGTATTATACCAACGTTCTATAAATAGGTTGGTGTTTTCTATACTTTGTCTTCTAAATCAGTATTAAAAAGATACTTATTTTTACTTATTGCTACCGTTTTTGCTCTGTCACTATAATCAGAAATACGAATGTTCTATGTCAAAACGTTCGTATTAGGTAAATGCACAAATCTGTGTATAAGTAAACAGAGAATTTACAGAAAAATCGGTACACTACCTTTT
>NZ_LMVP01000063.1 GCF_002287235.1 Methanosarcina spelaei | reverse complement strand
TTCTATGTCCCATCTTGCTCCATATAAGTTTGCAATATCTTTTGCATTCAAAATCTCTTTCTGAATATTTGTGATATAAATGTGGTGCTTTTCATCCTCGTCATTATATACTGCAACAAGACGTACATTCATCTCATCCTGTTTTTGCTTGCCTTTATATTCTCTTCTTTTGAATGCTATTTTTACAACTGCATCAATATCTTTTCCAGAAAGTTGCTTAATGCACTCACTAATAGGTTTCCCTATGAAATCTTTGCACTTTGTTTTAGGCATTCCTTCCTCTATTGAAACAACAACAGGATCCATATTCTTTTTAATTCTTGAAACGAAATACCCCCCATTTTCTTCAACCCTTGCAAACATCTGAGTTTTGTAGAAACCAAGATCAACAAGGAGAATACGGTCTTTGATCCAGGGACCGATTTTCAATGTTTTTATCTCAGCTGATTTTTCGGAGTACAGAGCAACGGTTTTAGGGCCGTTAGCAACCGCACTTACCATAACTCCGACTTTTACTCCAGCAGCTACTGTTCTTGCTCTTGCTGCTGGAAATTTATCTGATAAAGAAGAGTGAAGACGAACAATTGTGCTGTCCTGAATGACAATATCCTGGAAGTTTTCGAGCTTCTTGCTAAGTTTTCTACCAGGTTCTTTTGCAAGTTCTTCTATGCCGTGAATTACGCACTGATGCAGGAACTCAACTAGTTCTGGAGTAAAACGATAGTACCAGCTGCTATCGCTTATGGTTTTATGGGACTCAGTTTCATATTCTCGTTTCAAACTGGAAAGTGTACGCTGCAAGCGTACGCCAAAACTAAGAGTTAAAACCCAAAAGATGATGACAGGGTCAATTTTGCGCTCACGTTTTATAAGACCAGTTTCTTTGGCAGTTTGCCTTAACCACTCTTCGGGAAACATTTCCCGAAGAGAGTCTTCAAGAGTAGGTGGGGGACGAGGAGACATAGAGATACATGTGTTAAGGTATTGTCATATAAAAACATCTTCAAGAGAAGGAATTTAGTGCTTAACCGATGACCAATGAATCGATATTCAATAATCATAAGTAATTGAAATAAATTTTCCCATGGTTACTGTTTTCTGCAGTTATGGAGAATTATGTTGGTAAGGCTTGGACTTTTACTCAAAACTGTATAGTTTATGTATTCTGACAGTTTTTATTCCTTAATTTCCACTTTAGTAAAGTTTAAAAAAGAGGTTTGACAATGACAGAGGCGCTTTACTTCCTTGATTGTTATCTGAAAGAATTCGAAGCAACTGTCGAAAAAGTTACAGATAATCGATTTATAGTTCTTGACCGTACTGCTTTTTATCCCGAGAGCGGTGGCCAACTCAGCGATACCGGAAAGTTGGTTCGCGAATCCGATGGAGCTGAGTTTAATGTTCTGTATGTGAGTAAGTCCAATGGAGACATCAGTCACGAGATAGACAGTGAAAATGTTTGTAACGGATTAAAAACGGGGGACAAAGTAAAAGGATTCATAGATTGGGATCGTCGTTACAGACATATGCGTATGCATACGGCGACTCATATAATAGCGAACGTAATTGAAAAGGAGGCAGGGGCTCAGATAACCGGAAACCAGCTTGGTCTTGACCAGAGCAGGGTGGATTTCAGTCTTGAAGTCTTTGATAGGGATAAATTTGCCGAATATGAGAAAATTGCTAATGACCTTATAGCCCGAGAAAGTCCTGTCAATCTCTATCTTGTAAGCCGTAAAGAAGCCGAAGAAAGGCTCTCGCGGTTAACCACGCTGGCAAAAGGCTTTTCCAACGAAATAAACGAAGTTCGCATAGTCGAAATCGAAGGAGTTACTATCGAAGCCTGTGGGGGGACACATGTTAAAAATACCGAGGAAATAAAAGGTATAAAGATCATAAAACTTCAGAATAAAGGGAAGAGCAACAGGAGAATGTACTTTACACTCCTGGATTAATCTCCAGAAATCTGAGCTTTTCTTCACTTTTACTCCTTTATTGTATTTCTTTTAATTATTTTTCTTTGCTGTTTTTCTTTTAGTTATTCTTTTCTTTGCTATTTTTCTTTTAGTTATTTTTTCTTTATTGTTTTTTAGTTATTCTTTCTTTAATCACTTTCTCCTTTGTCTTTTTCTTCTAGAGGTCATGTCTCAAGAAGCCTTACTTTATCAGCAGAACGTACTGTCTCGACTTTGAATTTTTAAGTCTGAATACAATTATCTAATATTATTTTATAATTTTAATAAATAATCAATGGGGGATAAGATTGCTTAAACTAGGATATAAGATCGCACCTGAACAGTTCCCTCCTTCCGAGTTGCTAAAACAGGTAATAGCTGCTGAAGAGGCAGGCTTTGAAAGTATTGATGCCAGTGATCATTTTCACCCCTGGAGTGAAGAAGGACAGGCCTGCTTTATCTGGAGCTGGCTTGGTGCAGCAGCTGCGAGTACCCAAAATATCGAACTGGGAACAGGTCTGACTTGCCCTATCCTGCGCTATAATCCTGCTATCATTGCTCAGGCTGCCGCAACCGTGTCTTCGATTGCAGGTGGACGAACCTATCTTGCAGTTGGAACCGGAGAAGCTTTAAACGAATATTCCGTGACTCTGGAATGGCCGCAATATGACGAGCGCCAGATACGAATGATAGAAGCAATAGGGCTTATCCGTGAACTCTGGACCGGGCAGAAAGTCAGCTTTGATGGGTGCTACTACCGGACAAAAAATGCCAAACTTTACACGCTGCCTAAAAACAATATTCCAATTTATATTTCGTCTCTTGTGCCTGAAAGTGCCTATGTTGCAGGCTATTATGGAGACGGCCTTCTAACTGTAGGAGGAGAGCCGGATATACAGAAATATGATAAGATTCTTTCCGAGTTTGAAAAGGGAGCCAGGGATTCAGGTAAGAACCCGGAACATTTGCCAAAAGCAGTAGAGCTCTTCGTTGACTATGGGACAGATCCTGAAACATCTATTGAGAACTTCATGAAGTACTGGGCTGGAGCTCTTATACATGCCCTTTTCCTGAATAAAATATATACTCCCGAAATGTCTGCTCAGAATGGAAAAGTTGTGGGCACGGATACAGTACGAAAAAATGCTTGCTTTTCCGAAAATCCTGAAGATCACATTAATTTTATAAACAAGTATATTGATTTAGGTTTCACACATATTTACTTACATTCGGCAGCTTCAGATCAGATAGCTTTTCTTAAAGCCTATGGAAAAGATATCTTACCGGCATTAAAAGAGACGGGATGAATTACCTTTTCACTTTTTGGTTTTGAAATTTTTTGTTCTGAGGTTCTCAAATTAGAATTTTGATTTAAAAACTTATCTTCTTTTTCACTATTCGTGGACGCATCTATTTTCTTATATTGGATTGCTAATAAGATAGCGTAGAACTGGTTGGAGATAAGAATACACATAGGAGATCTTCATAAAAACGATTGTCAAATTAGATCTGAATTTTTTAGAGCTAATTTGATAGCCTCGTTCTAGACTTCTTTCTAGAGCGCAAGGCTTATGTTTTCAGGCCTTTTGTTTCAATCGAATACCCGCTAGCCTGCTGCGGGGATGGAAAACTTTCCCGGTAACCGCTGATGATACTATAATTTCTCAATTCCATTTTCGGTTATTACCTTCTGCTCAAACTAAATTGTTTGGGGTTATTATTTCCTTTAACGGAATCTGAAGTGGTTGCGCGAACTCGTTGTTTGTAGCGGGGTATGTTCGCGCCAGTACAACTCTGATTTTTCAGATTTTATTTCGATTAATCGATTGGAATTAAAACTGTATAGGGTCACTAAAAGTTGATTTTATGGCAAAAGAAAGCACTCAAAACTTAACGTGTGATCTCGATAGAAGAACTGCTCTTAAAGGTGAAGTTGAGCGCCAATTTATACACCTGTTTACAGGCATAACTTTAATTCTTTTAATCCGGGCAGCCGGCGATATGGCACTTCCTCTCCTATTATTTCTGCTTGCTCTATATGTGACAGTCTCAGTAGCTATTATCCTGGATAAGCTTCCGCTTCGTTTGTCTACTTTCCTGTGCAGGTGGGGAAGACCTTCAAAGCAAAATATACCACTTAAAGGTATTATCATGCTTCTTTGTGGAATGACTCTCTCTTTTCTATTATTCCCTGAAGAAATTGTATATGCTTCTATTGCTATAGTCGCATTCGGGGATTCTATAGCAACCGCCGTAGGAGTGCTGGTAGGCAGGCATAAGCTACCATATTCGAAAGAAAAAACTGTAGAAGGAATGGTCTCAGGTATAGTAGCAGCCTTTTTACCATCTTTACTTTTTGTAACCCCTGTTCAGGCCCTTATAGGGGCTGCAGGTGGGATGCTGCTGGAAAGCATTATAGGTTTGCAGACAATCCGGGAACTTAACTCGCAAATTATCTTCAAGTTTTTCTTTAATGATAATTTCTTAATTCCTTTATTCTCAGGTTTACTCATGTATATTGTAGGTTTATATAACTGAGAATAATCTCAAGGCACACTGTAATTTTATTATATAAAAAGTACATTTTCTTTACTTGTAAAAGGATATATAAAATGGTCTTCAGGGTTCTAAGATTAGTTATCGGATTGATCATCTTCCTGTCTTTTGTGAAACCTTCTCTGGACTGTTAGTTTTTCACTGTTAGTTTTCCATTTCTTATACAATTGAGCTTTTGCTTTGCACTGCTTATATATTCAAACTTAAAAAGTATATTACAAATTTTTTAAAACGCAGTTTCCCTTTGTATTTCTCGGCTTCTTCAAGCAGAAAAAGTAAATACGCAGTGAAAATCAGTATGTAAAAGGCTGACTCCAGTATTGAGAGTTCCCTGTTCAGGATAAAAATAAAGAAAAACACAGCTGCAAACAGCACTACATAACTATCTCTCCTGAATTTACTGCTAGTGATCTGGACTCTTCTAGAAATTCAAATACCAAGGTCGCCAGTTAAAAGAAGATAGTTTCTTTCTTTGGACAATTAAATACTTTTCAGTAAAGGCAAATATTTTATCTGGCATTTTTGTTGGACGGAAATAAGCCTTGATTTCTGGCATTATTATATATTGAAATGCCTGTTTTCATTAGATAGACTCAGAATTGTTCTAGACTCAGAATTAGTTTTATACTATTAAATTACTTTTTCAAAATTATAGGCTGAAATCACACCTATTTATTTTTATATGATACCTCTGAGCTTCGGTAGCTTTCAAGAAAGTTTTTCTGATATGTGGCTAACTTATTTCCTCATGGAGTAGTTTTTCGGTATCGAGCACTCTACTGAATGGACTATTTTCTTTAACTAACCTGTTTTAAACCAAGCGATTTATGGGGGCATACTTTCAATAGGTGCTAACTAAAAACCCTGGTTTTCAGACATGTTCAGTCTTTTATTCTAAAAAAAAGCAATAAGCTACTAGATCTAAATAGTCATCTTCTACTAAACGTTTGAGTTGAATTCTTTTTTATATTATATTTTACATAATACTCAATGGTGGGTGGGCAACTTATTGGGAAAGGCAATAGCTACCTGAATCCAGGAGGTGAACTTATAAAAAGGAGTCCATGCCAGGCTTAAGAATCTATAACCGGCGGGGAATAGGCTATCCTGAAAGCAGAGACAACCTTGTAAAGTTTGCTGAGGATAATCAGGCAAGCAGTAATGTTCTGGACCTTTTGGGGGATTTCTAAAATAAAGTAACACCCTGATGATGTTACCAGAAATATCAACGTCAACACATCAAACCGTAAAACCAAATGGTTACAGGTTTACTTAGCAGGGGTTTTAGAACAGATGCAGTTTAGGTCTGGATCATATCGAAAGAATGGGTTATCTCATTCAAAAGTGAGCTATCGAGTGCTATACAACCTATACGGCTGAATACACCTGAGAGTAAAGTACAAGAAATTTGGCAATAAAGTATTCAGATAAGGCTTTCTGTCTGAAAAGTATGTAGATCGCTAGAAAGCATGTCATACTGACTATGTCAGTAAGGAATTAAAAATACATATAAAATACAAAAATCGGGGGAAAATTTATGCAAACTAGTCCAATTGAAGTCCAAAAAGCTCTAAAGAACATAAATTATCCTGTAAAAAAGCAGGATCTTATCGAGCATGCTAAAAAGCACAATGCCAGCAATGAGGTAATGCAAGTCCTTAAGAGTCTTCCAGACAAGGAATATACAAACGCTGCCGATGTTAGTAAGGAATTTTCTGGAAAGTAAAATTATTAATAAAAAATTCGAAAACAAATATACAAAATATGAGGGAAGATTTATAAGAGCAAATATGGCTGATGTTGAACACGCACTGAAAGGTATTGATTTTCCTAAAAGCAAGAATGAAATCGTTAGTTATGCTCAGCAACATAACGCTAATAATGAAATAATAATAATGAAATAATTTCTGACTTGCAGCAACTTCCAGACAGGACATATAAAAATGCTGCCGATGTTGCTCAGGAATTTAGTGGAAAGCGTTTTGGAGGAGAGTCAAAATAAGGGATCAGGTCTCTGAAAAAGCTGTAAATGTTGAAATGAACTTAAAGGGGACTTGATTGGAGTAAAGGGGGAAACTTTTGCAAACCAGCCCAGTTGAAGTTCAAAAAGCTCTAAAGGATATAGATTATCCTGTAAAAAAACAGGGACTTATTGAGCATGCTAAAAAGCATAAAGCTAGTAGTGAGGTAATTGAGTTTCTCGAAGACCTTCCAGACAAGGAGTACACCAGTACTATCGACGTCAGCAAAGAATTTGAAGGAAAATAACTTTACTTTAGAGTCAGTAAGGCGTTAAATAGGGGGGTGAGTAAAAAGTTTTCCTTTTATCCAAATAAAATTGGAGGCTAATAAACCTCCTTTCTTTATCCGGAATGTAGTTATTTGATAATTATTTTCCAGGCTACTTTTGTCATAACTCTACTGCTAAAATTTAGAAACCCATATTCCACAGTATTTTTTCGAAAATCAGCAATTCTTATGATAGTGTTTTTAAACGAATTTCAGTAATTTGTATGTTTAATGACACTTGGTGAAAATTAAATAATATCGTTTTTGGTCTCTATAAACACCATATAGTTGCTTTTACTTTCTGCATAAAAGTTCAATAAATCTATGTTGGATTGAAACTTAACAGCAGGAGAAATCATTAGATCTGAAAATCTATTACTGAAAGGATAGCATGGGTAAAAATACTGTAAGTGATATATAAGTTTCAACTACCATGATATATTATAAATCAAATCTACTTTAAATTTTTTTGCTAAATATAGACTTTAGTGAAAAGCAGAATAGTTTTGCATCTTCTGCTTTAGCTCCTTAATACTTTAGTTCCTTAGTATTATTCTGGAAACTTGATTCTTGAACAAAACTTAATGATACACTTGAATGATAACGAAATTTATTCGCAACTCAAACATTAATAGAGTTTAATGCAACAAATATTTCAATAATTTGAGTATAGATGCATAATTCATTGGAATAAATTGCTAAGCACTCGGCTTAAAAAGTAGCAAAATTGTTGAAGCTTAATAAACTTTAGTACAGTAAAAATAAATACCATTATGCTAGATATTAATAGTTCAATTAGTTCATCAAGACCCCCAGCAATAACAGTTCATAAATGAGGCTCTTTTTGAATTATTTGATACTTCTCTTTGTGTGAACTTTAACGAGAAATAAAATAGGGGAAATCATAATGGAAAGAAAAGGTTCCCAGAGCAGGGATCGGGGTTCCGGTAGAGAACGCAACTATAGTAGAGAGCCACAGACGATGTACAAAGCAAAATGCTCAGATTGTGGCAAAGAAACGGAGGTGCCTTTTAAACCGGACCCTGACAGGCCGGTCTACTGCAGGGAGTGTTACGCAAAGCGCAAACCTAAAAGGTACTAATATTTCGGCATCAAGCCTTATGTTTTAGTTCTGTAAATAATCTTCAGCTAGTTCGCAAGGTTAATATTTTTACCTTAATTTCTCTTTTTCCTTGCGCTTTGTTTTTGTCTTTTTCTCTAATTTTCCTTTTTCAGTTACTTTTCCTTATGTTGCCCTGAAACTACAATAATATCCAGTCAAAATTTCAAAACAAGTCAAAAATCTCAAAACAAGTCAAATTTCAAAATAAAATCAAATGTAAAAATGAATCCAGTATAAAAATGAATCCAGTATAAAAATGAATCCAGTATAAAAATGAATCCAGTATAAAAATGAATCCAGTATAAAAATAAAGCTGTCTTAGATTTAAAGAGTGTTATTCCAGTCCCTGGGTTTCGAGTTCTCTTTCTAATTGCGTTATATCCAGGGATACCTGAAAGAGAGCATCTCTTCCTACATCCCTTACATTAATTTCTACGGGTTGAGATAACGTAGCTTTGATGGTTCTCCAATTTTCTCTGAAGATGTCAACAACTTCCCATGGACCAGCAGAGCTGTCTTTAACCCTATCTCGAGCAAGTTGTAAAAGCAGGTGTTTCTTTTCTGTAGGGGTGAGATTTTCAATTCCTTTGACCTCTGACTCACTTACAGTCGCCTCACCCATTTTGGATCGAACTACCATTGGTTCTCCTGGCTCATCTTTTATTTCATTTGTTACTTTTCTTTTCATCAGTCCACCTCTTTATTATTTTCAGCCCGATTGATAATCAATAATCAGAGCATAGGTCTGAATGTTCTTGGGTCCATGTGAATATTCTTCTGGCAATAATTGCATCTTGTCTCAAGGTGCGTTCCTGCTAGAAGAGCTCTCTCTACCTCTTCCTGAGGTGAGATGTACTGCGTCATCTCCTCTCCGCAATAGGGACGCTTTATCTTTAGCCAGTCAAGCCTGGTCAGTTCTCTCAGGTTCTGTATTAATTTTCCTAGAGCATCCTCATAAGCTTCAGGAGAAAAGACAATGGGTTGGAGGTGGTGTATCAAGGATAGGTAATTCTACTCCTACTTCTACTAGCGGAATTATAAGCTGTTCAGTTCCAACTGCAAGGCCAATCTCCTGATTTACTTCCGGAGACCTTGCACCTTTCTGTGTGAAAATCAGGATAAAACAGTCTGATTGGCGAATACCAAAACGTATCCTTTCACCCAGGGAAAGAATTCGAGCTTTCCTGTACAGAGATGAAAAGCTTTCCAGCTCTACAGCCCAGAGAGATCTGCCAAGTTCCTGAGCAAGTGGCTCGTCCTGTTCACAGTGGGATATATAGATTTTCGAAATCATAGCTGGCGTACTTTATCGGAATTACTCTATTTTTTTTGGTTTCTTATCGTGCTCAGTTTCCGGCTCCGGATGAGGTATCGGCTCAGGTGAAGGAATAGGTTCAGGCTCGGGTTCAGGTATCGGTTCAGGCTGGAAAGATGGTTTTTTGTTTTCTTCTGGCAAAATAAATCCCCCTTTATAATAATAACTTCTCCTCTATAAGTACTATAACTTTCAAGGAATTTACTTTCTAAACGACTTTTTCTTATAATATTTCTTTATTATTAATTCGCGCTGCCAACTTTAAATTGGACAGGTTTTAAATGAAAACTTAACTGGATTTTCAATAGGATTTTTATGGTAGCCCTAACTATCAGAGAAATCATTTTTAGTTTAAGTGTGATAATTGATATATTGCTGATGAGAAAGATAGGAGCCCGATGGTGACAGAAAATAACATACAACCTGAAAAATTTTCACTATATGAACGCCTGCGGGATTTAAATACCTCAGAGTTTTATGATCTGGTAAGCACCCTACTGATTAAAAAACCAGAATTACATCAACTGGTCCTGAAATGGTTCAAAGAAAAACAGGAATCAATGCCTGATATTATAACAGATGACGATATGGTTTCCATAAACGATGGGCTATTGCTTGAATACTGGGAAGATGCCAGGAGTATCATCTCGGAATTTAACGAGCTTGGAGGCGGTCCGGAAGATGATGAAGAGGAGGCATTCGGTTATCTGGAAAAAATTTCGGAACTGATTAAAGAAGGTGACCTGTCAACTATTGCAAAACTCGAATTTTTAGATGAAGCCTTTGAAGAATATAATATCAAGAATTCGGGTTTTGAAGATGGTTTACTGGATATTTTTTTTGAGATCTGCCAAACAAAAGAAGAATGGGAATATTTAGTGAAAAAACTTGATGAACATCCTTCTGACTGGAGAAAAAAACAGATTATGAAGATCCAGAGAGAATACCTTCACAATGACGAAGCTTATCTGCAGGAGCGCATGAAAATTCTCAATTATGGAATGGATTACTGGGACTTAGTTGAATATTATGTAGAAATAGGGGATCAGGTTAAAGCCCTGGAAACGGCAGAAACGGGTATCCTTAAAGGGGAAGGCTGGGTTACTAAGTTATTTGAATTTCTGTGGGAATATTATTCCAAAAAAGGAGACACTGCCAACCTTGAGCGGCTTGTGCAGACAGCACTATCCCGAAATACTGAACAGAAGGACATGCTGGACAGGTTATTTGAGTATTACAGGTCAAAAGGAGATTACGAGCATGCAAAAGCTGCACTTTTAAAGTCGTTTGAGTTTACCAGAAAGAAATACTATGAAGAGTATAAAAAGCTGAAAGAATTTCTGAAAGTCCCTGATTGGAAATCTATTGAGCCTGAAATATTCACTAGGATCAAAGAAAAAGATTTTCATGATTATTTGAGAATATGTCTGGATAAGGGTATGAAAGAAACAGTTCTCAAATCAATTTTCGATCCTCCTAAAAACAGGTTCAGTTATTCAATTGAGGACGATTTTGATGAGTTTGCAGATAAATTGGCAAATGACTTTCCGGATAAAATCACCGAATATTACTGGCAAAAAGCCTATCGAAACATACTCAACGGGAATAGAAAAACATACAGCGTTGCAGCCAAATATCTTGGAAAGGCCAAAGATATCTATATCAATATCTTAAATAATGAAGCCGGTTGGATAAAACGTTTTTCCAACCTGAAATCTGAGTTTAAGAAGCGTCCCGCTTTTCTTGAAATAGTGAGTGGGTTATAAACTTTTTTTTATTTCAGTCGAATACCCCGCTAGCTTGCTGCGGGGATGGAAAACTTCCCCG
>NZ_LMVP01000062.1 GCF_002287235.1 Methanosarcina spelaei | reverse complement strand
AGGAAAAAGACATTGGCTTCATGTAGCTTCTACTGACAAATACACCTGTTATTTTACTCATGCAAAAAGAGGATCCGAAGCTATTGATGCTATGGGAATTCTTCCAGAGTTTAAAGGGGTAGCAGTTCACGATGGATGGAAACCTTACAACAGTTATAATTGTGATCATGCTCTTTGCAATGTTCATCTCCAGAGAGAACTTACTGGAATTGAAGAGAATTATAAACAGCAATGGGCTAAAGATATGAATGAGCTGTTGTCTGAAATGAAAAAGTATGCTGATGAGTGTAAAGAGCAGGTCAAAAATCTAGATTTTGAACAAGTTAAGGCATTAGAAAAAAGGTTCAATGCTGTAGTCGCGAAAGGAATTGAAGAAAATCCACCTTCTTTAAATCCTGAAAAACGAGGAAAACGTGGTAAGAATCCAAAAACCAAAGCAAGGAATCTGCTTGATAGGTTTATAGAACATAAAGACAAGATTCTGAGATTCCTGACAGACTTGAAAGTTCCGTTTGAGAATAATCAAGCAGAAAGAGATGTCAGGATGATGAAGCTACAGCAGAAAATATCAGGAACTTTCAGAACTGCACGAGGAGCGGAAGCTTTCTGCAGAATTAGAGCATATATTTCCACAATAAGAAAGAATGGTTTACCTGTTTTAGAGGGTATTCTCGCGGCGCTCAAAGGAGCGCCGCTAACTATACCCTGTGAATAGTTACTTTTTATCTTCCTTTACGGCAGCAACAGTTGAAAATCTAGACGAAAGAGAACCATCAAGCAACTATACAGTAACACCGTCATTTGATACTAAAATCGGACCAGTTAACAAGAATGTAGACACCCTGGCGGCCTACAGTTTTGATTCCAACATGCAACATAACAATACATCTATATCTTTTGATGTTTCTCAAACCAGACTTGAAAACTCAACTCGAATTATATCTTCTTTTGGAGAACGAAAAATTGGAAGTAAAAATGCTGCTGAAGCTTTCCTATTTATAAAAGATGAAATGGAAAAAGCAGGCCTGCAGGTTTCTCCGGAAAATTTTTCCGCGAGGGTACGCACACGGGACTTCAATTACTGGAACGTAAGCGGCACAAACGTAGTGGGGATTAAAGAGGGAAAAGATCTTAAAGACGAGATTATTCTCGTAACCGCGCATTATGATTCAAGAATAATTGTACCTCCAGAGGCAGGTTTAAAGGATATTTTTGATTCTGAGATAAGAAAGCCTTATCTCTGGCCAGTCTGGTCCGACACCTATGTTTGTGAATCGGCCAACGGAACCGGAGCGGATGATAACGCAGGAGGGGTGGCCTGCATGCTTGAACTTGCAAGGGTCTTGCAGAATGAGTCTTTTGACAGGACAATATATTTCATTGCTTTTTCCGGAGAAGAATACAATCTTCTTGGCAGCCAGGCCTGGGTAGAAGCTCATCCTGAGTTGAAAGATGATATTATTTCAGTTATTAATGTGGATTCTATAGGAAGCGAACCTCTCTACATAGAATATCTTCCCCAGAATGCCTGGCTTAAATCCGTTCTTGAAAACAAGGCAAGAGACTTAGGGATCGAAATTCAATATGAAATTCCGGATTATTCAAACTTTATTCATCCTTTAATCGGAGGAGATCATGAAATCTTCTGGGAAAGCGATATCCCTGCAGTAGCAATTTGTCACCACAATGGCAGGAATTTCCACAAGTTAAGTGATACAGTTGACAATGTCGATTTTTCGGTTGTCAGGAATGCAAGTGTTCTGACTGCCAAAAGTCTCATCTATCTGGCTAGTCCTGACGAGAATCAGGCTCCATTTGTTAATGTTTCCAATCCAGAGGTCTCCGGAGCCTCATTTGAACTCCTCTATAATGTATCTGACCCAGAGGCTACTATTGAAATCTTCTTTGACAACCAGAGCCTGGGAAATCTCCAATCAGGCAGGAACTTTTCGCTTCCGAAAGGAGAACATACTATCAAAGTTCTTGCAACCGACTGTTATGGAAACAGAGGCTCTGATAGCATAAACATTGTAAATGAGGAAAAGCAAAACAGGAGTTTTGAGCCTCCAGGTCAGGAAGAAAAATACTGTGGTAATTATATAATTGGATACCCAAAAAATTTTGTGGACTCAAATAAAACTCTTTATTTTTATATGGATAATTTTGGGCCTCTGTATCCAGGGAATCTCTTGATTCTTACTCCAGGAAGTCATAACCTAAAAATATGGTCTGAAGATGAAAATGGAACTGTGTTTGTGGAGAATCGAATTTCTGATTTTAGAAAATATTCCATGGAACGAATTCAAGTAGATAACCCGATTGCTGATCGTAAAAATCCTCTTATCTTCATCTCAGGTGTATTTGTAAGTTTGGTTGTTTTTGCATTTTGTGGAAAGAGGATAAAAAAAGGTCTCTAAATTCGAAGGACTTTAAATCCGAGAAAAATAAGGCCTATATATCGTTTAAAAAACAAAAACTTTATTTATCTAACTTTTACGGTCATGTCTTTTAATCGTATCCATGAACTAGCACAGACGATAGTTATTTATATTAATATTTTTTAGTTTCCCATATACCATGTGACTGTCTTATCGCATTTTTCAACAAATTAAGATCATAAGATATTACAGCTGAATTCAGATTTTATGCAGATTAACTTTTACTGATGCCGAAATATTGCTTCACCTTAGGTACACAAGACTGAGACTTTATTTTAAAACCATGGTTTTTTGATATGATCAATTGTAAACTAACTATAAACGCTTGAGATGTGAGAACCCAGGTTGGAACCTAAACTCCTTTCGAGATAAAAAAATGGGAACTTCCTGCCCAAAAGTTTAAGGTTTATTCCAGTGCATTAAAAAATGCGTCTTCTAATGAAAGAGAATTTTCCATAAGTTTAAAAACCTGCCCTCCACTTTCGACAATTAGTCTATTAATTTCCGGTTTGACATCTTTATTAGAGTTTACGAAAATTTCCATGATATGTTTGGATTTCAGTTCAGTTTTTACGACAAACTCTAGACTCTCAATTAAATGAACTATTTTAGAAGATAGATTGTAAATTCCAACTGTAATTACCCCACTAGACTCAATATGGCGGATTTTTTCAATTGTACTTTCAGCGATAAGCTTGCCTTTATCCAGAATTCCGACATAGGTACAAATCTCCTGTATTTCCAGAAGGTTATGGGATGAAAGAAATAGCGTGATCCCATTGTTATTGCATTCACGAAGGATTTGCCGGATTTGCCGGATTCCAACAGGGTCGAGACCATTAGTAGGCTCATCAAGAATCAGTACTTTTGGACTATTCAAAAGAGCCTGAGCAATTCCCAGTCGTGTTTTCATGCCATGGGAAAAATAGCCTACTTTTTTGAACATTTCATTTCCAAGCCCAACCTGATCCAATAAAACCCTTGATTGTTCCAGGCTCTCTTTTTTACTCAGGCCTTTTAATCTCCCGTAGTATACCATATGGCTTAAGGCTGTTCGTTCATCATAAAAGCCGGAATCCTGAGGGACTAGGCCCAGAATCTGTTTAATTTTTCCTGATTCGGAAGATAGTTCCATACCGTCAACAAAAATTTGCCCTTGCGTAGGTGTTGAAAGCCCTGACAGTAATTTTATTGTAGTTGTTTTTCCGGCACCATTCTGGCCCAAAAAACCATAGATACTTCCTTTTTCTACATTCAGGGAAAGACTTTCCAGAACAAAGCGAGATCCATATTTTTTGTACAGGTTTTTGGTAGAAATAGCCGCAGTAATTAGAAATCCCTCCTTTTAATAGCTATCAAACTCATGGACAAAAAGACCAGTATGTACAGGAACATTGAAAATAGGCTTTCAAAAACCGTGAGGTATCCAGCTTCAACCGGGAAGCCTTTCATAAACTCCATGTTTTTAATCCCGTAAAAAAAAGGGGTGATATATTTTAGATAACTTTCATTTCCCTGTAAAATGAAAAATATCAAAATCCCAAGAAAGACTACAGACATTGTAAATGAAATTTTGTTGTTTGTAGACAATATTGAGATCAATAAAAAAATACTTATGAAGCATCCCAGATAAAGGCTTGAGGAAATCCAAAATAAAATAATACTTTCGAAATGAAAGGTGTTTCCTCCAGAATACTGATATATCAGGCTTATAAGTGCAATTCCGGAGGAGATGGACGTAAATACCAGTAATAGAAATAAAAATTTTCCTAAGATAAAAGATGATCTGTGGACCTTCGAGAGAATGTATCTTACAGACCCGGTTTCAGTTTCA
Organism: Methanosarcina spelaei; assembly: GCF_002287235.1. Classification (GTDB taxonomy): domain Archaea; phylum Halobacteriota; class Methanosarcinia; order Methanosarcinales; family Methanosarcinaceae; genus Methanosarcina; species Methanosarcina spelaei. The sequence goes on along the minus strand of NZ_LMVP01000062.1, from coordinate 6,823 downwards.
CTGCTTACGATATCAAAAGATGCTATCATAGTCATAAAAGGTCCGATAGATAATACCATCTGATAAGAAATCAAAGTATACGGGATGCCGCCGGAATTTGAAAAGAAAAGGAATAGATAGCTAGTACTATAGTGCATTGCTAGGAAACAAAGAAAGATAAAAATTCCGCCAAAAAGCCATACATATCTACTTTTTGAACCCCTAAATGTTTCGTCTTCCCCAATAACCTGTACTTCAGAAAAATTCATAATCCTTCATCCTGTTTATTCCTGCTTAGGTTGGAGGCAACAAATGCTCCAAAGGACCCGATTATTGAATAGAAAAAGACCATAACGAGCGCAAAGCCGATGAGAGTAGACAAAGCTATACTCCCATATTGTAACGCAAGCTTTCCATCGGAGGTAAATAAAAATACTAAAATCCAGCCAATCAGATTATACGTAAATATTGAAAAAAAAGCATATTTTTCCGAGCCTTTGCCTATTTTTTTACCAATTAATGTACCTACAATAACCGCACCTATAATCCCTCCGTATGTTGGATCAAGCCCTAAAAATTCAAAAAATCCGAATAATACAAGCCCAATCACTATTCCTATAAACAATAAATTTCCAGTTTTCATAGTACCACTTTTAAAAAATGCTGGGTTTAAACCCAGCAAAATATATTCAATTTAAAGATTTTTAGTATTTAGGTCGTTAACTAATACATGACTGATATTTTCAGATATCGTCTCCACACAGTTTTTTCTTGCGTTTCTATGCTAATACAACAAGCCAGCTCCAGTAACTCCCAAAATATGGGAAAACAGGAGGCTATAAACTGCATTTTGATTTCTGTGAGGTAGTATCAATCAACTAGTAAATTACCAGTATCCATATTGAATAAGAAAGCTTTTCGCGCTATTTGCCGCGCTGACCAGTTTGTTGTATACCCATGTGGCAAGAACTGAAGCCCAATAAGCTGCTAGGTTCAATGAGATGACTATGCCTTGTTTTAGATAATTGCACCCTGTTACAATGTTATTATTTCTAAATGCACTAGCACTTTGAGAAAGTTTATTTTGAGCCGTGCCAATTCTACTATCATCTACATACTGATCTAGCGTCCAAAGTGCTGCAGTCAGCACATCACAAACCTCTTCACCAAGTACTGAAATCGTTGATGTTGGTGTTATTTGACCATTGATATCAATGATCGCTTCTAATTTGTCTGCTGATTCTGTCTCCGCCTGCGCACTCACAGCCGGTACGAAAGCAATACTCACAAGAAGTATTGCTGCAAATATTGCACTTATTCCACTTTTATTCTTAATCATCTGCCTTGACTCTGGTCCAAAATCCAGTGATTTTTGCATTTTTCGATTGAAACACTGAATTTGCGGGAAGAATTCTTTCTTCTATAAACTCACTATTCGATATCTAAAGACTTCAATCAAGAGGATGTATTCAAAGGATTGTGTCCATTTTCAAAATCTAGTGATTTTTAATTCTACGTTCATCACTGGATTTTGGTACTGAGTCTCTGCCTTACTCCTTATTTTTTTAGGAGGCAGAAACAGAAAAGCCTTAAGTACCCTTAAAACTAATATTTTCCTGCCTCCGGGCAATGTGGAGTTCGAATAAACCTTCCAGAGAGAATTTGAACTCCACCAAACATTAATTTTAATGTTTATATTTTTCTAGGAACTTACTCTTATAATTAATTTGTGACCAAATCATCCAACTGAAAGTATAATTAAATCTAAATTTGAATTTTTTTAGATTTATAGATATATTTGCTAGACAATTGGATAATTTTACCATAAAATTTAAGTAAGCTCTTTTAATAAATGTTAACAGGAGAGCCAAAAATGCCAAGAAAGATATTATTTGTTATATTGGCAACCCTGATTTTTTTGTCTGCCACTACAGCAACAGCAGCTGAAAATGTGAAAAAAGTAAAAACCTCAAGCAACTATATCGTAGCATCTTCACATGATACTGAAATTTGTATGTTGACACAGATATAGGTATTATGACAGTTTATGATTCCGTCAGTCAGGGAGAAATAAATCTACATGGAAAAAACGTAGGTAATGGTCTTACCCTTCTGGCTGTAAATCTTAATTGGGGAGATTCGACAGACTCTCTTCGCTTAAAATATATACTCCTAGTGGCTCAGTGCTAGGTTCTTACTATGATAAATGCTGATGGAGCAGTTAACGGGAGAATTCGCCTGAATATTCAAAATTCAAATGGTATTTAAACGGGAACCTGGAAGTATGAAGTATATGGGAACAGGGTGACCGGAAAAGAAGATTATACAATCTGAATTTACAAACAAATTAATCAAGTTACGGGCCAACTATGTTGAAAAAGAGCTTACTTTTTATTCTTTTCCTGAGTACCCTAGGTATAACCAGTGCAGACACCGGAGGATATACCGTTGGTCCCTGCCCACCCGATGAAGAACTTGAAAAATTGGGCGATGCTGTTGACATGAGCGGGGCGGACAGGACGCTTACCTTCTGGGAGTTTCCATTATCATTCAAGATAGCTTATATATTGGGATACCTGGTTGCTTTCGTTTCCTTCTTTAAATTAGTTCCTATAATTCTTGGTCAGATATGGAGCCTAAGTAAAAAGGTTACTCAAGTGAAAATTATTAATTATGTTCTGAGTAAGCCAGGGTGTACACCATCTGAAATATCAAGAAACCTGAAAATTAGCCTGGGGTCTATAAGATATCAGATCACAACACTCAAAGCTGAAGGGGTATTGACCTTAACAAAGGAAGGAAAATTTACAAGAGTGTTTCAAAATTCCAATGCTTTCACAAAAAACGATAAAATAATAATATCACATCTTAAAGGCAGTACAAGAAAACAGATACTACTTAATATTCTGGAAAATCCTGAGATTACAAATCAGGAAATTTCAGAAAAGTTGAACTTAGACAAAAGCACTACTCACTGGCATATAAAAAAATTAAGGGAAGACAATGTTATTTTCTCTGAAGTAGAAGGTAAGTTTACAAAATATTTTGTGAATCCGGCTGTGGAGCCGGAGTTGCTGAAATGGCTCAAATATTGAAACGGCTCAAATATAAACTTTGAGCAGCCTTTTCGAAGCTCTCAAATTAGAGTTTTAATTTAAAAATTTATCTCCTTTTTCACTATCTGTGGATGTATATATTTTCTTATATTAGGTTGCTAATAGGATAGCACAGAACTGGTTGGAAATAAGAATAAATATGGGAGATCTTTATAAAAACGATTGTCAATTAGATCTGGATTTTTTAGAGCTAATTTGATAACCTCTATCCGCGAATTAGCACAGACGACAGTGTTTATATTAGTATTTTTTAGTTTCCCATATTCATGTGACTATCTTATCGCATTTTTCAACAAATGATCCAGATAACCCGATTACTGAATAGAAAAAACCATAATAACCAAGTTATATATAAATATTAAAAAAAGCATACTTCTCCGAGCCTTTGCCTATGGTTTTACCAATTAATGAACCTACAATAATCGCATCTATAATTCTACCGTATGTTAGATCAAGCCCTACAAACTCAAAAAATCCGAATAGCACAAGCTCAATCACTGTTCCTATAAACAATAATTTCCGATCTTCACGATCTCACATTCCAATGATATACCACTAGCGTTACCATAAGGTAACGGTTCATCGAGTCTATTTTTAGAAGTTCATCCTTTCTTAAAACCACGAAAATAAAATATTGTCCTTTTCTTTTTTATTCCCTGGTTTTAAGCTATCAACTTTCCCTTCTCCATTAGCCATATAATAAGACTCAGCAATCAATTTCTTTAGTTCTGTTGCTTCTTTAGTTAGATTAGTTGTGTTACTAACTCCGTAATAAACTACGAAATAATCGTCTCTCCCTTTAAGGAAAGGTTTCTCGTACACTAGAAAGTATCCTGAGGTTTCTGGACTTTTATACCCTGTTACATTAAAAGAGTAAGGCCCATAAATGGGACCCCATGCGTTTTCAGCTTCACGCCTTTCAATTACCTCTTGAAGTTCTTCACTAATATTCAGTTCCTGATAGAATACGTTACCGTTTTCTTCCAAATAATGATAAAGTGTATCTTCCCCTTTTAAGAACTCAGATTCATCGTCAAAGTACCAAACATTTATTAATTTTTCTTGAGAGTAGTTTCCTGCATTACAGTAAGGGGAAATCTTTGGAAAAAGTGATGTGCAACCCTGTTCATTCCCTTGCCAGGCTCCTGGAATATACCATCCTGGCATACCCTCTGAGGGAGGCAGTCCTGGGCCAATTGGAATAACGTCGAAAATAAGCCATACTCCAAGGAGAGCAATTATCAAAAACACTAAAAGGGCTATCTTTTTATTCACTTTCTTAGAAAACATTTGCCTGCCCCAATTCAAGAAAAATATAATGGGTGGTTAAGGCCTCACCCATGTTGCCATAGCTCCAGTCCAGCTCCCAAATGCTAAGTAATGTACGTTACTTGTATCCCATGTATCATGTAAGTATACGTAATCTTGATTTCCATCATAATATCCTATGCAAGTTACACTATGCTCGCCATATGGCTGAGTGTAACCATTACCTGTCCCTCCATTTAGCATGCTGAGCACGAAAGGTTTATTCGCATTCACCTCGGTTTTTACCTCAGTCCATGAAACATAGATATCATTGGATGCATCAAAGTTATCATATCCATGGTTATTGCAAACCGTCTCTATACCATCATCAATTTTATATGGCCAAGTTGATCCACTTCCCGGCCAATCTGTGCCCATCGCATATGCTAATTCTCTTACTAGGTCATATCCCGTTACTAGGTAAGAATATCCGTGGCTGGCCCAATACCCTAATACCATCCCAGACGCAGTTGGAGAACAACCATAGTACCACTTATACTTAGGCACGCCACTGATTGATTTTGAACTAGAAGACGTAGAATAACTTGAGGGGTCAGTCATTTCTTTTTCTAGGGTAATCCATTGTGCATTTGCGTCTTTCTTTCTTATTTCTTGTTGATGTTGTAAATATGTATTGTTAAAATAGTAGTTTTTCTTATCTGGAATATTTACATTTGACTCATTAAAGTCTACTATGGTTGAAAATGGTAAATCTACTATTACTTTTTCTTTGGCTCTACCTTTTTTATCGGTTAGGGTATACTCAGCGTAGTAAAATGTTGGGCTTAAATAAAGAGGTTTCATCTCTCCAATAACCGGTTCTTCCTTGTCAGTACTCTCTAGTTTTATCTCGTTAGCGCGTTCTTGTACTAATGATTTTGAACGTGTTGTAAATTCTGGTATTTCATTAAGTATCTTGCCTTTTGAAAACTCCAGAACTGGATAGTTATCCTTTGTCGCTGAAATGAAAATATATCCCACTTGTTGATTATTTTCTACAATGTTGAATGAATATGCTGACTTTTTGTTATCAAGATTGTAATAAACCGTGGATAATTTTACAGTTGCATTTGCCCATTCTGAAAAATTAGATAAAGATCCAGAAATCTCTTTTATAGAGTAAGATGCAACTTCTTCAGCTATATCCACGCTGACCGCATTTGATGTGTCAGTCCCATTTGATTCTTCCTGTGCATTCACAGAAGGCAAAAAAGCTAAACCAACAATCAATATTGCCGCAAATATTACATCTATTCCACTTTTTTTCTTAATCATTTGTATAACTCCTAGTTGTTTTCCTAGGAGGCAGACCAAGTAAGCCTTAAGTACTCTTAAAGCTAACACCAATCATGCCTCCGGGCAATGTGGAGTTCGAATAAACCTTCCAGAGAGAATTTGAGCTCCACTGAACATCTTTTTAAATGTTCATATTTTTCTAGAAACTTACTCTTATAACTAATTTGTGACCAAATCATCCAACTGAAAGTTTAATCAAACTTAAATTTGAGTTTCTTAAGATTTATAGGTCCATTTGCTAGATAATTGGACGATTTGCCATAAAATTTAAGTAAGCTCTTTTGATAAGTGTTAACAGGAGAGTCGAAAATGCCAAGAAAGATATTGTTTGTTATATTAGCAACCCTGCTTTTTTTATCTGCCACTACAGCGGCAGCAGCTGAAAATGTGGAAAAAGCAAAAATCTCAAGCAACTATATCGTAGCATCTTTACATGATACTGAAATTGTATCGTTGACACAGATAGAGGTATTATGACAGTTTATGGTTTCTTCAGTCAGGAAGGGACAAATCTGCATGAAAAATGTAGATCGCGGCCTGACACTTCTGGTTGTTGATCTTAACTGGGAAGATTCGACTGCTTCACTACGGTTCAAGATATACTCCTAGTGGCTCAGTGCTAGGTTCTTACCATGATAAATGCTGATGGAGCAGTTAACGGGAGAATTCGCCTGAATATTCAAAATTCAAATGGTATTTAAACGGGAATCTGGAAGTATGAAGTATATGGGAACAGGGTGACCGGAAAAGAAGATTATACAATCTGAATTTACAAACAAATTAATCAAGTTGCGGGCCAACTATGTTGAAAAAGAGCTTACTTTTTATTCTTTTCCTGAGTACCCTAGGTATAACCAGTGCAGACACCGGAGGATATACCGTTGGTCCCTGCCTACCCGATGAAGAACTTGAAAAATTGGGCGATGCTGTTGACATGAGTGGTGCTGACGTGACGTACTCATTCTGGGAATTTCCTTTGTCAATCAAAATCGCTTACATAATCGGGTATTTGACTATTTTCTTTTCCTTTTTCAAACTGGCTCCCATAATTCTTGGTCAGATATGGAGTCTAAGTAAAAAGGTTACTCAAGTGAAAATTATTAATTATGTTCTGAGTAAGCCAG
>NZ_LMVP01000061.1 GCF_002287235.1 Methanosarcina spelaei | reverse complement strand
TTTCTAGCTTCAATTTATATCTAAATCGGTTAAATTCCTTTTTTGCCTTTATACTCCATTCTTGATGCTTTTCTTCATTCATAATTACGTTAAGTTCTTCAGATAGAATTTTTTCCAGGAATTTAATCTCATTTTCACGATTGTAAAATATATTCAATAACCTGTATTTTAATAGTTCCTGTTCAATTGTTGTTTTCTTCGGAAAATCGCTAACTATAAGCTTGTTTAAGTGCATCAAACAGTATTGATGCACTAACTTATCCCCAAAAACTTCCTTTAAAATATCTGGGTATCTCTTATCAAAATCCGTAACAATAAACACAGGTTCTGATGTATCTAGATTTTTTCGTAGAAACGTTTTGATGGTTTCTGAACTTTTATCCTCAAAAAGTTCATCTGCTATTGTTCTTTGAGTTTTTGCATCCAGTAATGTTAAACGGTATTTCTGACAACGTCCCTCTTTTGGATGCTGTTCGTCATAGTGCACCATATGTACATTTTCTAAAATTGGAACATTTTCCTGTTCCATTTCTTTGTTGAATGTTCTAAAAATAGTGCTTCTTGATCTTGGAAATATGAAGCTCATTATATCAGAAATTCCATCATAAGAAACTTTATGGTATCTGAGCACCTGGAAAAAATTATTAAATGAATCAAAAAGTAAAGTTTTCAGACCTTCCCAAAAACTATGATCTTCTTCGTCTGTACTACCACAATTTTGGCATTTGTATCGACCAATGCTGATTTTTCCAAGACCTTTTTTGATGTATAGATTATAGCCGTTATGAACCATAGGAGCACTGCAAATAGGGCAGGCTGGAGGAATTTTTCTACGAAAAATTCCTCTTGTGGTATATTCGTAATCATTGCTATAACTATCAAAAAGGTATGAGAGAGCAGGGAGTTCCGATAAGTTATTAAGAGTAAGATTTATAATTACCATTGTTTTTGCCGTAACATCATTACATAATTAGAGAATTATAAATTTATGTAGTGATGTTACACTTACTTTCATCACTAGATTTTGGAACTGAGTCAAAATATGCCGATTTTTATAAATTCTTCTTCAGTAGACCCTATCAAGATGCCCATAAAGACTTTTAAATGTTTTTTGTTTTTGAGATAAGCCCTGTAAAGGTCAGATTCATTAATATATTTCTATTAATATGTTTCATTTAACCGTGTTGCTTCAAGAGCAGGTTACGGATTTGTTTTAAACGCCTGCTATTTTATACAGATGAGCAACTCCATGACTAAAGTCAAAATGTTCATTGTTACCTCATTCTTTATGGATCAAAGTGGGTATCCATACCTGATTTTTAGCAAATTCAATATTATTTAAAGTCTTTTGTTACGATCATATAGAAAGTTGTGAGGTACCCCGAAGGATTTTAAGTAATAGATGAAATTCTCCATAAGCTACGGCGACTATTAGTTAAATGTAAGACAGTAACTAAAACTTCTAATGGAAAGAATTTATCAAGAATTGTCCGGGTTCTCAAAGGTTGGAAGCATAAGACATAAAAAGTAGGAAATACATACCGGAGTTATAAAATAAATAAGTTTTGGCACTTTCAAAAAGATAAAACATCATATAAAAGATGACACATAGGATAGAATTCTATTGGAGTCCCTGGATTTATGTTATGGAGTTGTTTATCTGTAGGAAAACTTATTTCTTAATTATATAGGGATTACTTTTTTATTGTTAGTTATCCCTTATACAGACAGAATACTCTAGATATATTTAGGTATAGTTATTTTGTTTAAGACTTTTGAAGGTAATGTATAAATTCTAAAAAAGGTTCTTTAAATTATGAAAGCTATTATCCTTGCAGCAGGAGAAGGGCTGCGCTGCAGGCCTCTTACTCTAACTCGTTCAAAAGTAATGCTTCCTATAGCCAACAGGCCTATTTTAGAGCATGTAATAGGTTCGCTTGAAAAAAATGGAATAACTGATATTATATTAGTTGTTGGATATAAAAAAGAACGCATAATGGATTATTTCGAAGACGGGCTAAACTTTGGAGTGAAAATAAAGTATGTTGAGCAGAGAGCTCAGCTAGGTACTGCACATGCAATTGAGCAGGCAAAAAAATGGATTGACCCCGAGGACTCGGTATTTCTCGTGCTCAATGGAGACAACCTGGTAGAACCGAAAACTATAGCAGACCTTCTGAACAATTATGAAGGGGACGCAAGCCTTCTAACTGTTCGGATGGAAGAGACTGCAGGCTATGGTGTGGTTCTGAAAGAGAAAGAAAGAGTAACAAAAATTCTGGAAAAAAGGCCTGGAGACCTGAGCCGTATTGTGAATACCGGAATTTATATATTTACGCCAAATGTCTTTGAAACCATCGAAAAAACCCCGATATCTGAAAATGGGGAGTATGCAATAACCGATACCCTCCAGCTTATGATTGACGAAGGAAAAATCATTACTTCCGTTTCTACCGAATCAAAGTGGCTTGATGCTGTCCATTCCTGGGATCTATTAAAAGCTAATGCCACAGTCTTAAATTCAGACAAAAACCTGAAGCTTGAAGGAGAAATTGAAGATGGAGTTTTCCTTAGTGGAAAAGTGGCAGTAGGAAAAAATACCAGGATTCGTTCAGGAACTTACATTGTAGGCCCTGTAGTCATAGGGGAAAACTGTGATATCGGTCCCAATGTAGTTATTCTGCCCTCCACAACAATAGGTGACAATGTATCGATCAGGTCATTTACCGAAATACAGAACAGCATAATAATGAATGACTGCAGGATATACTCACATGGACGGATCTCTAATTCCATAATTGGAAGCAACAATACAATTGGCTCAGGTTTCTTTGTTGAAGAAAAAGAAGGTCTATCGATCATAATGAACGGAACTGTTCATCGAACTCCCAAACTCGGCACCATCTTCGGAGACGACAACCGGATTGGGAATAGCGTACTTGTGAAAGCCGGAGTGACAGTAGCTGTTGACTGCCAGGTTGAATCTGGAAATACTATATATAAGGACCTGTCCCGTCATTCGGTTGTTCTTTAACCCTTAAAAGGTGGAAAAATGTGTGGAATTGTAGGATATGCAGGAGAAAACTCTGCTGCATCTGTTATCATAGAATCTCTCAAAAAACTCGAGTATCGTGGATATGACTCTGCTGGGATTTCGATTCTGAGCAACGGAATTGATACTTATAAGTCAGTAGGTAAAATCGTGAATCTTGAAGCCACTGTCCCAGACGGAACAAGTGGCAACATCGGAATAGGGCACACTCGCTGGGCAACCCACGGACGACCCAGCACAACAAATGCTCATCCGCATACCTCCGGAAACCCATGTAAGATCTCGGTTGTACATAACGGAATTATAGAGAACTACATGGCATTGAAAGAACAACTGACTGCAGAAGGATATGAATTTAAATCGGAAACTGATACTGAAGTGATCGCACATCTCCTGCATAAGCACATATATGGTAAGCCCGATGGAAGAGAAGTAAAATGTGAACTTCTTACAGGACTGCGGGAAGCGCTAAAAGAGATAGAAGGTTCTTATGCCCTTGCAGTTCTCTGTGCTGACGAACAGGGAAAACTCTTGCTTGCCCGAAAAGACAGCCCACTTGTTATAGGACTCGGCAAAGGAGAGAACTTTGCCGCATCGGATGTAACTGCTTTTTTGAATTATACAAGGGACGTAATTTTCGTAAATGACCTTGAAACTGCAATTCTTACCCCTACCAGCGTAGAGATCTTTGACAGAGAAGGAAAAGTCTGCGAAAAGAAAATAGAAAAAATTGAGTGGGACTTTGAAGCTGCTGAGAAAGCCGGTTACGAACACTTCATGCTTAAGGAGATCCACGAGCAGGTGAGTGCAATTCATAATACACTTGCAGGTAAAGTCTCGGAACTTGAAGGAACAATAGATCTCAAAGAACTAAGTATGACCGACGAAGAGATCAGGAAACTTTCAAGAGTCCAGATTCTGGCATGTGGAACCTCCTGGCATGCAGGACTGCTTGGGAAATATCTTTTTGAGCAGCTTGCAGGAATTCATTGCGATATAGACATCTGCTCGGAGTACAGGTACAGAAGCCCGGTTATAAGTGACGGAACCCTTGCCATTGCAATTACTCAATCTGGGGAGACTGCAGATACTCTCGCTGCTGTTAGGGAAATAATGTCTTACAATTGCCCTACGCTAGCAATCACAAATGTTGTAGGAAGCACCATTACAAGAGAAGCTAATAGTGTGCTCTATACCAGAGCAGGGCCTGAAATTGGAGTTGCTGCGACCAAGACTTTCAGTACCCAGCTCACGCTTCTTTATATACTTGCCGTAAAATTTGCCCTGGCAAGAGGCAAGCTAAGTCCTAATTACGTTAAAGGGTTCATCACGGGTCTAAGAAAAGTACCAGGTCAGATTCAGCAGATTCTTAACCAGAAAGAAGCAGTGAAGGAATGTGCAGAGAATTTTGCTCATGCAGAGAATTACTTCTTCCTCGGCAGGCACTTTAACTATCCTATTGCCCTTGAAGGAGCTCTCAAATTAAAAGAAATTTCATATTTGCATGCCGAGGGTTTTGCTGCAGGCGAACTTAAACATGGACCGATTGCGCTGCTTGAAAAAGGAACGCCTGTAGTTACCATTGCAACAAGAGGGCAGACTTACGATAAAGTGCTGAGCAATATAAAAGAAGTAAAAGCCAGGGATGCAACGGTTATCGCAGTGGCTGATAACAAAGACACCGAGATCGGAAAGTATGCGGATGTTGTCCTTACAACTCCTCAAACTAGCGAACTGCTATCTCCGCTGCTCAGTGTTGTAGTCCTTCAACTGCTTGCTTACTATACTGCCCTTGCTCGTGGATGTTCGATTGACAAACCGCGTAATCTTGCAAAAAGTGTCACTGTAGAATAACGGAAAGACTAAAAATTTAAAATCAAAAATTAAGAGAATTCAAGAAAACATACTTCAGGAAATTTGGGAATGGGACATATGAAACTCTTCGGATCTTCAGGAATAAGAGGGATAGCAAATAAAGAAATTACGCCCGAACTTGCGCTTAGGGTAGGGCTTGTATTGGGAAGCCGGAAAAAAACTGCAGTTATCGGGAGAGACCCTAGAGTTTCGGCCCCTATGATCGAGCATGCCCTGATTGCTGGGCTCACGGCTACAGGCTGTGCTGTTACAGAAATAGGCCTGGTATCTACTCCAACCCTTGCATATGCAACCAGAGAATACGAATGCGGTGTAATGGTTACAGCCTCTCACAACCCCTCAGAGTATGTAGGGATTAAACTCTGGAACCCTGATGGCATGGCCTTTGACTCGGCACAGCAGGAAGAGATAGAAAAAGCAATTGAAGATGAGGACTTTTCCATGGTTCCCTGGAACCTGATAGGCAAGTTCGAAGAAGACGGAAGTGCTATTCGGGCCCATATGAACATGATCAAAAAGCTTGTCGAAAGTTCCAGCCTGAAAGTTGTACTTGACTGCGGGTGCGGAGCAGGAGGGACAATTAGCCCTTATCTTCTTCAGGAACTGGGCTGTGAGGTAATAACCCTGAACGCTCAGCCTGATGGCCACTTCCCTGCGAGAAACCCTGAGCCTAACGATGAAAACCTTTCAATGCTCAAAAAAGCTGTTGTGAATTTCGGAGCCGATCTCGGAATCGCACACGACGGTGACGCGGACCGGATGATGGCAGTGGACGAAAAAGGCAATTTTGTTTCAGGAGATGAAATGCTCGCAATTTTCGGCCTGTATGAGTGTAACGGTAAGAAAGGAACAGTCGTCGTGCCTGTGGACACTTCAATGATGGTTGACGATTCCCTTAAGGGTTCGGAAATTGTGAGAACAAGAGTTGGAGACGTTTACGTCGCAGAGGGCATAAAACAGTGCGGTGCTATCTACGGAGGCGAGCCATCAGGAAGCTGGATATTCCCGAAGATTTCCTACTGTCCGGATGGAATTTACGCAGCTGCAAAACTTGTTGAGATTGTAAAGAAAAAGAAACTAAGCGAGCTTCGAGAAGAGCTCCCCACGTATGCCACAAAAAGAGGAGCTTTCCCCTGTGCAAATGACAAAAAGGCAGAGTTTATGGAAAAAATTAAGGCCAAACTCGAGCCCCTGGGAAAGGTACTTGACATCGACGGAATTCGCGTGGAAATGGACAATGGCTGGGTACTCATCCGCCCCTCGGGGACGGAAGCAAAAGTAAGAATTACAGCTGAAGCCCGGGAAAACGTTGACGAGATTTTTGAGATGGCTGAAAAGATAGCAAAGGAGGCACTTAAATGAAAGCGGTTGTCCTTGTGGCAGGCAAAGGCACAAGGATGGAACCTCTAACTTCCGGCTGTTCCAAAGTTATGCTCCAGGTCGCAAATAAACCCATCCTCGAACATATTCTCAATTCAGCCATAGAGGCAGGCATTGAAGGCTTTGTCTTCATTACCGGTTATCTCGAAGAGCAGATAAAAGAGTACTTCGGAAACGGAAGCAAATGGGGAGTAAGCATAGAGTACGTGCAGCAGAAAGAGCAGCTAGGAACTGCAAATGCAATAGGTTGTGCAAAAGGCTATGTTGATGGGGCTTTCCTTGTACTTAACGGGGATATGCTCATAGGCCAGGAGGACTTAAAAGCCCTTATCTCAAGGATAGAGGAAGCTGTCATCTGCGTAAAAGAGGTAGAAAACCCGTCAGATTTCGGGGTACTTGAAACCGATGATAGTAGAGTTGTCAGGATAATAGAAAAACCTAGAAACCCCCCTACTAACCTTGCAAACGCCGGAATATATCTCTTCAGGCAATCCATTTTTGACTTTATTGACAGAACCCGGGCTTCAGTGAGAAATGAATTTGAGATTACGGACTCCATCCAGATGCTGATCGACAGTGGAGCAGCCGTGGGTTACAGCCCTCTCGAAGGCAGATGGATAGATATAGGGTACCCATGGGACCTCCTGAAAGCAAACGAATATCTCCTGAAAGGCCTTGAGGGCAGCTGCGAAGGTACCGTGGAACCGAACGCTACCGTAAAAGGAGAGGTTGTAATCGGAAAAGGCACTATTGTCAGAAACGGTTCTTATATCGAAGGCCCGGTAATAATAGGAGAAAACTGCGATATCGGGCCTAACTGTTTTATTCGCCCTTCCACTGCAATAGGGAATCATGTAAGAGTTGGAAATGCCGTAGAAATAAAAAACACGATTATCATGAAAGACACTCATGTGGGTCACCTGAGTTATGTCGGAGACAGTGTTATCGGGCACCGCTGCAACTTTGGAGCTGGTACCAAGGTTGCAAACCTCCGCCATGACGGAAAAAACATAAAAGTAATGATAAAAAACAGGATTCTTGACTCGGGCAGGAGAAAACTCGGAGTGATTATGGGAGATGACGTGCATACAGGTATCAATACAAGTATAAATATCGGTACGATAATGGAAAAAGGAAGATATACATATCCTGGAGAGGTTGTCAAGCATTAACCCTTGATACTAAGTATTATTCATTATAACTATTCAGCCTACCAAGAAATTAGATTGATATCGATTATGATGAAAACGAAGAGTTTGATAATTAATGAACATCGAAAAAGCACCATAATCCTCTTTTATTCTTTTGATTTGGCTCATTATTTCCGTATCAAGATTCTTTATTTATTTTGTATTTTTTATTAGTTTTTAAGACTCAGTACCAAAATCCAGTGATGAATGTAAAATTCAAAATCACTGGATTTTGTAAGTGGTCACAATCCGTTTGATACGACATTGGGGTTGAAGTCTTTAGATATCGAATATTGATCTTGATGAAAACCGGATTCTTCTTTCGAATTCAGATTTTCAATCAAGAAATACAAAAATCACTGGATTTTGGAACAGAATCGTTTTTAAGTCATTTCAATCCTCAAAGATTTGACAATTCTTAATAGTTGCTAAATTTTTATAATTAGATAAATGGACGTGAAAAGCTGTGGCACTTTATTCTAAGTTCCATATTTGTCGTATATACTCGAATCCATCAGTTCTCGTTCTAAATGATTTCTTCAGGATCTTTTTCTATATCCTCAAAGTCCAGAAAATAGTAACATACTTTTAGGTTTTATTAAACATTCTTATTGGAGTTAGATGTTCATCCGTACAAATATTTACATATTTATAATGAATTTTAATACGATAGCCTTTAGACGACCTCGATATTGTAACAGGAGCTGGGAATCTTTTTATTAGAGAATTACTTTATAATTGCCAACATATCTATAGTTTTATTCTCTATGTCCTCGCGAGGAAATTCATGTAAATGAGAAGAATTGACTTGAAAAACAGGGAGACTTGTTTTAAATTCCGTATAAATAACATGTTTTTGTGTTCAGCAATTCCTGATGTAAATAATTTATTCAGAACTTTTTTACAATCATAAAATTCGAAACTCGTCTTAAATTTTAAAATGCTGTCGGCCAGGTCTCAAAAAAGGGATTATATTTTATAATATTTAGTAAGAAGTTATAAATTTTAAGGAGATGTATACACGTTAATTGACCAATATCAATCTATTAAGAATACTAATGAATTTTATTATGATCCCCTCCAGATGACACCAGTGTTAAAACGAGAATTAGTGATATTTTTAGTGGTAGGTTTCCTTCTTCTTGCAAGCATTCCTACAGCTTTATGTGCAACTAGCTCATCAATAGTATATGTTGCGGGGGATGGCACTGGAAAATATAATTGCGATGGAAAAGACGATCATGTACAGATAAATCAGGCCCTTAAGTTTGTAGCCGGTAACTCTAAATATACCACTGTCCACCTTAAAGGTCCTTTTACATATGTTATTGACGATACTCTTTTAATCGGTAGTAATACTATTCTTGAAGGGGATTCGAGTGCTGTGATCAAACTTGCTAATAATGCAGGCTGGGTTGCAATGAAACCCTTGATCAAGCAGATGAGTAGTTCTGGGAATAGTAACATTGTAGTAAGAGGTTTCAAGGTTAATGGAAACCGTAAAGGCAATTCAAAAGTTTCTTTGGGTGACGGGCACTATAATATAATGTACTTCACTAACTGCAACAACATAAAAGTATACAATATGTATATGTATGATGGTCTCGGCGATGGGCTGAGGGCAAATTCCTGTAAAAACATCCAATTTTATAACAACAAGTTATACAAAATGGGGCACGACGGTCTGTTTGCTATTCGTAGTCAGTATGTACAAGCTTGGAAAAACAGGATAACCTGCAGGACTAACAGCGGTCTTAGAATATGGAACTCAAATCACGTAAAATTCCATGATAATGTGATTGATTCTTCCTACGACTGGAGCGCAGGCGGTCCAGGAATTCAAATCGAAAAAGGCGGGACTGATACAGGTACTATGGATAGTATTAGTATCTACAATAATGTTATCCATAACACCTATGGTCCTGGGATCTGGATTTTCAATTATGATACCGCTTCTGCTACTAAAGATCTTGGAAAAAATGTTCGTATTCACAATAATGTCTTTTACAGAACAGGCACTAATCCTAGCATTACCTGGGTCGGCGGTGTCATAATTAGCGGATTTCATAATACTTACATTGAAAACAATGTCTTTGACGGCATATATCATGTGGCTATTGCCAATTTGTACCCGGAAAGTTATTCCCCAAGTTACACATCAAAATCTGTATACGCAATAATTGCCCGCAACAATATAATCGTAAACACCCTGAAACGTAAAAAGAGTCCGGGTGGGACAGGGTATGGTGTGATGAATTATCTCGCCAGTAAAAACCATAAAATATATTTGCAATATAACTGCCTCTACAACAACGCAGTAGGAAATTATAAAAGTTGTACCTCGAAAACTGACATCCATGTAAATCCACTATTTGCAAGCCAGACAAAACATGATTACCATCTGAAATCAACAACTGGAAGATGGAATGGAAAAACCTGGGTTAAAGACACAGTAATCTCTCCCTGTATTGATGCCGGACATCCATCTTGGAGTTACTCTCATGAACCTAAACCCAACGGAAAAAGGATTAACATAGGCAGGTACGGAAATACGATATATGCATCAAAATCAAAGAGTTAACGCGTCATATATGTGTCAAAAATCTGTATCAAAGAGATCTTGTAAATTTGAAAAATCTGAGAACAAAACCATAAATTCTGAAAAAATTGTGCCCTTTTCACAGAAAGGAAAAGGGCATTTCAAATCAATAATTTCTAGAGCTTAGATTTCTAGAGCCCAAAAATTTATTTATTTATTGATTTATTGACTCTGTTCCAAAATCCAGTGATTTTCGTATTTTTTAATTGAAGACCTGAGTTAGCAAGAAGAGTCCAGTTATCATCAAAATCAATATTCGACATCTAAAGACTTCAATTTTTAAGTTATGTCACAAGGATTATGACTAATTACAAAACCTAGTGGTTTTGAAATTTAAATTCATCACTAGGTTTTGGTACTGAGTCGATTTATTTGTTTATTTATCTATTTATTGAGCTCATCCCAAAACCAATTTCATTCCCAAATCTATTATACTATTTTCACGTTAGAAATTAGAGCGATTATTCAAAATTCAAGGTTTTGGGATTGGCTCATTTATAAAATGTCTTTAAAGTTGAGAGCATAAAGTTTCGGAAAAGTCCTTCGGTTTCCACCTTCAGAGAGCCGTCATTCATGCTTTTTACAGCTTCCTTTAAAGGCTCTTTCGAATCAAGCACATTTTGTATGGTTTTTTCATCGGTTTCCACTGTGATGGAAGGCCCGAATTTTGAGTTTGGATCATCAGGAGTTTCATAACTGTAGAAATCCCTTACTTGTCCTCCTCCCATAAGTAAAGTCACGTAAAGCATCTCGCCGTTCTCAAGTTTGATTTTCCCGGCTATTTCCTCACTGGCCACCAGTCTCTGCAGAACATCAGGAACTTTATCGAAATTCTTGTTATAAAGCTCGACGTTTGCACTCAGTTCTGCAAAGAGAGCATTTTCATTAGTAGAATTCTCAGGCGCTTGATAAAGGTCAGCTTTTTTGATATTGCCTGTATTCGAAGCTGCCCCCGCGATTGGGACAAGTAAAAGCATAATAAAAATCAAAAGACTCAAAGCTTTAGTTTTACTGCAAGGAGACATAACTGAAAATAAGAGGAAGGAATATAAAAAAGTTATTGATACAAAAATAAAAAAGTTACCTGATACAAAATATACTGAAGCAGGACAAAAAGTATACTAAAATAGAACAGAAAAATTAGAGACAAGATAATCAGTATATAAATTGATTCTGAACACTTTTTCCTTAGCTTCTTACGAATTTTGTATCCTCTTCAAATTTAAGGGATTTTCAACCGCATAAAAAATATAATAGTTTTTCCATTTTCCCTTATCATATTTTG
>NZ_LMVP01000060.1 GCF_002287235.1 Methanosarcina spelaei | reverse complement strand
AGGAATCAGGAGTTATAACATCTGCTTCCAGTTTTATGTCAATCTCTTTTTTAGGTACAAGCGTTACTTCTTCCGTTTCTCCAGTAATTTTGCCGGTAAATGATTCAGGTTTTGTAACTGCTTCGAGCTTACTCTCGGTCTCTTTTTTATGAGTAAGGACTCCGTCTGTCATGCTTTCACCTCTCACCGTTAACCTGTATGGGAGTCGGGTTTTCCAGGTACTTCTCTGGAGTCGGATAGTTGGCAAAACCTATGGTGTAATACCTGAACCAGTCCTTAACGTCGACCAGCATTTCCTTTTCCCGCTCGTCCTGTACGTGCACGTCGGAATAGTATGTACGCTTCCCAGGCAAAGAGACAACCTCTCCTTTTACAACCACGATTTCTCCATCCTTTACAGTGTATTCTGCCTTCCTGAAAGTTCTGAGAAGAGCTTCGTAGTCGTTTGCGTCAAGCTGTTGCGGATTTATGTTGTAAACTGTGACATCTCCATCAGCACCCACGCCAAGTGAACCTTTCCTGTGTGCCATTCCAATTGTCTTAGCAGGGTTAGCTCTGGTCAGGATCGCAAGGTCATAGAGTGAAAGTTCCCGGTTTATGCCTCCAAGTGTACTTCTATCGTTTGCCCACTTATGGCACTCACTGAAGGTCTGTTTTCTGAAAGCTTCAGACATGAGCCAGGTCATAACCTCCGGATATTTCGTAAACGGCCCGCCATTGGGGCTGTCAGTGGTCATAATTGTCTTCCAGGGGTCGTTAATAAGCAAAAGACATTCAAGTCCCATCGCCCATTGCAGGCTGTGTACAGGGTTGGACTTGTAATAGGTAAAAGGAAGCACACCTGATCCGCACTCCATTTCTACGTCGGTGCTTGACCATTTGTTACCTGTAAGTGTGTAAAGGTCATGAATGGCAGGTCCATCTCCTGTCATAACTGTAGCTTCTCCGAAAGGAGTGCATCCACTGTCGGTCACTACGTGATCTTTATTGTTGATGTAGTCTGCAACACCCTTTACTCCGGACTCGCAGTCTGCCCAGGTAGTACCTGCAAATCCATTGAACATCAGGTGAGACAGGTAAACGGAACGGTTCCTTGAAGGATCTATTTTGGTTTCGGCCCATTCCACGTCCATATCCTGTCTGGTCTTTACTCCATCAAAAATCTTGAGAGAATCCTTAGTAATTGCATAGCAGCCAGGGTGTCCCAGGTTATTTGCATGAAGGTGAACAGGCATAGGCATACCAAGGTGTTCATTGATTTCGGTTAGCCCTTTAATAATCTCTCTTGGGGTAATTTCGAAATGGATATTGGCCTCATCTAACGAGCTGACATTTTTACCCCAGCTCCAGTTTTCAACTCCTGCAGGGTTGACACATTTGATTCCGTAAGCCTTGTGAGTTTTCATCATCCAGGCCACATAGGCAGCAGCCTTTTCCATATCCCCTTCCCTGAGATAGCGCATCATAAAGAAGTTATTTCCGAGTACCAGATACCCGCCCATGTCAAGGAGCGGAGTAGCATGCATTTCTTCATGGGTATGGCGCGCTTCAAGAGGGGGAATTGCAGCTTCAAAGACAGTTGTATAGCCCATTGCTGAATAATCATATCCCTGTTTGTAAACAGAGGGAACAGTGTAACCTGAACCAGAATGGGTAAGTGAGGTCTTCTGGAGATTTGCTTTATAATGGTCTTCAGGACGCATTGCCCTGCCGGCATTAACCTTTGCACCTGCAACGTGAGAATGGGAGTCAACTCCACCAGGCATGACTGTCATGCCGGAAGCATCAATAACCTTTGCGTTTTTCAATTCAGCCGCAGAAAGCTCTCTTACAACTTTTCCGTCCTTAATGAAGACATCCATAATTTCCCCATTTATTTCATTGAGGGGATCAAAGACGTATCCGTTCTTGATTGTAATTGTTCCTGCCATTTATTTCACCTTTCTTTTCACAAGCTTGATTGCATCAACAGGACAGATCATGGCGCAGGCTCCATCTGCCCCGCACAGGTCCTGGTTTACTACCGAAATTTTTCCGTCCTTAACCTCAAGAAGAGCTTTTTTATCCATGTCATTCAGGTATCCTGCAGCAAGCTCACGGCTATAGAGAGCATTTACAGGGCAGACAATCACACAATTTCCACAGCCCAAACATGCGTCTTCATCCGTTTCCAGGCAGGTACGTAGTATAGCGTCAGGAACAGGGATTTCAAGCACTTTTTTCTCAAGCACACTCTTTTTCTCCACATTCGGGAGAATTGCAGTTTTTTTGACATCAATGGCGTTAACAGGGCAGGAAACTGCACAGGCTCCACAGTAAATGCAAGCATCCGGCCTATGACTTATTTTTTCAACTCGTTCTCCGGGTTTAGCTTTTTTATTGAAAATGGCACTTGTGCGACAAACTTCCACTCAGGTATGGCAGGTCTGGCAAACATTCTCATCTCTGGTCCAGCGCCCTTCAAAGGGTTTTTCCACGGAAATAGCATTAACCGGACAGACTGCAACACACCAGCCGCAGTGGATACAGCGCTCCAAATCAATATTCGTCTTTCCGACAAGCTTCAGTTTTCCGTCCTCTGAAATTTCACGGGTTACCTCAATACAGCCTCTTTTCCGTCCTCTGAAATTTCACGGGTTACCTCAATAC
Source organism: Methanosarcina spelaei (assembly GCF_002287235.1). Lineage (GTDB taxonomy): Archaea > Halobacteriota > Methanosarcinia > Methanosarcinales > Methanosarcinaceae > Methanosarcina > Methanosarcina spelaei. The sequence goes on along the minus strand of NZ_LMVP01000060.1, from coordinate 8,847 downwards.
AGCCTCTGGGACAGATTTCCTCACAAACCCCGCAGTGAACGCAGTTTTCATTTACTGACGTGGGTTTCATTGCCTTGAAAAGATAAGACATATCAGTGAGGGATTTTCCTTCCTGTTTCATTTCAAGAGCACCTGTGGGACAAACTTTTGCGCAAATTCCACAGGCAATGCACTCTTCACTCTTCTTAATTTCCAGAAAATCCGCATCTACCACCCCTCTTACTACAGCCCCCACAGCCCCTATGGCCAGGTTACCTTTCGGGCATGCCTGCACGCAGGTTCCGCAGCCAATGCATCTTTCCGGGTAATAGATTAGCTGCTTGCCTTTTTTTTCGGCAAAGACAGATAATCGCATATCATCTTGCATTTTGTTGCCTCTCAACGTCTCTCAACGTTATTCTTTGCAATCGCCGCATAGCAGCTCGTTATCATGTTGAATGAACATTTCTCCACAGCTTTCACAGCACTGGATTCGCTTTTTTTTGCGTACCGGAACTTCTACATCCACAAATTTCCAGGAATACACTTTTTCTCCTGCTTCCAGGAGGATTGGGACAACTTCCACATGAGGAAGCTTTTCAGTATTCAGGAACCAGGCATGGAGTTTGGGATAGTCCTTTGTCTTATCGGGGTCGAGAATAATTCGGATCCCTTTTACGTTGTTAGCTCCTTCAGGTGCCTGTTTATTTATTGTAACCGCCATCTTCCCAAAGTTCATGATCTTTAATCCATTGTTTCCTATGGTAGCTCCGGCAAGGATCTGGAATGGGTCAGGCATGCAGCTTTTCGTTTCGCAGGCCACGTATATGCGTTCTCCATCCCGGATATCAAGCTCCCGCCTTGCGATATTGAGCATCTGGATACCGATTAACGCTCCTGAAGTCAGGAAGCCGTGAAAGGGGATAACCTTTTCAATCTGTGAAAGCAGTTTGGGGTCTTTTATCTGCTTCATGATTGCTTCCATAGTTTCTTTCTCTAATTGCGAGTTTTTATGCAATGTATAAACCCCCCATGGGTTCAACTTATATTATTATTGAATATGAGCGTAGGATAAGATATTATAACTCTAATTATATAAGTGCTATAATATATAATTATCGTTGAACGTTATTCATCCTCAATTAAGGTCTGTCAGTGGGTTGTAGAAAGTCGCATATCTGTGAGTTATGGAAAGCCACATTACAAAAACCTCTATAAATTTCTAACATTCAACTCTTTTTTCCTGACTTAATCTCCAGATGATCTGGATTTTCATATTTTTCAACCGTTATGTTCAGTTAAACATAACGGTTTATATAGTTTGTATGCTTTCATGATTATTGAGGATCACAGAAGAGAAAATCATGTTAAATTCTCAAATCCCCAAAATCGTTCCTGTATGTGTATTAGACAAAGGTAAAAAGTCGAAAAATCAACCTTTGAACCGTCCACCTATGAGCCCCCAACTTTATTCATAAAGAGAATGTAGTCAGAGAAAAATATTCTCTATTCCAGAAACCTGTCCATTGTTAGGGAAAATAAATTTATTATTTCATATCCTTGCTCCAAATGAAATATAATGCATTTTCCTAAAAGATAATGACAGAAGAGGAAGTTGAATTTCACAAAAAAGAAGGGTGAGCCTGGTTTGACAAGAGTTTGACAAGAAATTCACATAAATTTAGTGTGTTCCATTTGAATGCAAACATTGGGGTTTTGAAACTGGGTGTGTTCTTGTAGTTCTGTGCTCCTCATTTGATGGTTAAAAACTTTAAATTCAAAAAGAATCACATCTTCTAAGGTGGTTCTAAGGTAAGTTTCATTAAAAGAGATAACATAATGACATTATCAACTCTCTTGATAATTGATATAAATTTCAGACAGTTCTCTGTGATCGGAAACTTACTGATTATTCTTAATTCCATATTCTGAGAAATAGTTTTCAGTTGTGGGCAGCTTATAGGTAAATTGATAACCAGATTTGCATAATATGTATTTCTGAAGAAAAACTATTATTTATACTAATGTATATAATAAAACCTTATTATATATACGTAAACTATATTATCAAGTAGGACAAAATTGAATAAGCAAGTCTTCACTATGAATACTTGAAGGAGGAGCAAGGAAATGAAATTAAGTGCACGTAACGTTTTAAAAGGCAAGGTTAAAAAGGTCGTGACAGGTGCGGTCAATTCTGAAGTTATAATAGAATTGCCTGGCGGAGCAGAAATGACTTCCATCATCACAAAGACCTCAGCTGAAAGTCTTAAGCTAAAAGAAGGAAGCGAAGTATACGCAATTGTTAAGGCTTCAAATGTGATGATCGGTATAGACTAATCTTCAATTTTCGTTTTATGCTTCGTGCGTGAAAATTGGTACATAGCGTCATTCCACTCTGCAGAAGTCCATTATAGCTACTCAGTTTTATTAGCGGCAGCTTGAAAAAGGTAAGTGTAGTGTACATTTGCAGAGTGTGAAACAATTTCATCTCAGTTTGTGTCTTTAGCGGGATTTTATTTAGTTTGGATTTATTTTTTATACTCAATTTACATAATCTAAACTAGCTTCCAAAACTTAGACTCAACTTTCATAATCTAGATCGCTCTGCTAAAAAAAGTTTGCCTTATAAGTCTGATTAAATGAGTATCTAGTTGTCTCTTGAATCAGATTATCCCGAAAATAAAAGACATGATCATTATGTTGGACAAGGTATGGTTTCCTTTATCTCTTACGCTCTGGATAGCAACCATATCATCCATTTTAGTTCTTTTCAGTGGTGTAGTAATCGCTTATATATTTGCAAGGCGTGATTTCCGAGGAAGAGAGCTTGTAGAACTGTTAGTAACACTTCCTCTAATTCTTCCACCCACAGTGATTGGTTATCTTCTTGTAATTCTTGTGGGTAGAAATGGGTTTCTTGGCAATCTCATTTACAATTTTTTTGGCACAGGGGTCATGTTTACCTGGCAGGCAGCAGTCATTGCGGCTTATACAGTTTCTCTTCCTCTTATGGTGAGAGCTGCCCAGGCAGCTATTGAAGCCGTAGATAGAGAGCTTGAATATGCAGCCTATATCCTTGGAAGAAGTGAGATTGAAACTGCTCTCCTGATAACCTTACCCCTTGCAAAAAGGGGTATACTCGCAGGGCTGGTACTCAGTTTTGCAAGGGCTGTCGGAGAATTCGGAGCAACTCTTATGCTGGCAGGGAATATCCCGGGAAAAACAAACACAATGTCCATCTCGATATACAGCGCTTTTCAGGCAGGCAATGACGAACTTGCTCAGACTCTCGTCATAATCCTAATTTTTATATCCCTGCTGGCTATATCTCTAACCGGACGTTTCATAGGAAAATTAGAGGTATAATTTTGGGCGTTAAAATTGACCTTAAAAAACAGTATAATGAGACTAACCTCGGTAGAAAAAAAAGCGTTAAGAAGTCTTTTGTGTTAGATGTTAGCTTTGAAATGGAAAACGAACTTGTCGTACTTTTTGGGCCTTCAGGATCAGGAAAAACCACTCTATTTAAATGTATTTCTGGGATAACGGATCTTGACGAGGGAAAGATAATTGTAGGGAATAAAGTTTATTTCGACAAAGAGAAAAAAATCAATCTCTCTATCCAGAAGCGTAATCTGGGTTATGTTTTCCAGAACTATACTCTTTTTCCCCATATGAATGTAAGAAAAAACATAGAATGCGGGCTTAAAGGTTGGGAGAAAGAAGCAAAGGAAAAGAGGGTTCTGGAGATGCTGAGTCTTCTTCATATTGATGAGTTAGAGAATCGATATCCATCCCAGCTATCAGGCGGACAGAAGCAGAGAGTTGCTCTTGCAAGGGCGCTTGCTCCGAAACCAGAAATTTTACTTCTGGATGAACCCTTCTCTGCACTTGATCTGGAAATAAGAACCAGACTTGCAGAAAAAATAAAAGATTTGCAATCCAAAATTGGAATACCTGTGTTGTTCATCACTCACAATCTGGAAGAGGCTTTTCAGCTGGCTGACAAGATTCTTGTCTTATACGAGGGAAAAGCTCAGCAGTTTGGAACCCCGGAAGAAATACTTTATCATCCTGAAAATTTACATGTGGCAGAATTGGTTGGGATCTCCAATATTTTCGATGATGCTTATGTTAAAGAATGTGATGAAGAGTCAAAAAGTATAGTATTAAAAAGCGAATCTCTGAGTTTAAGGGTGAAAACTCAGAGATTCAAACCTGGAGATAAAGTTTCCTGGGGAATTCATCCTGAGAACATAACTCTTCTTTTACCTGATTCCAACTCTGAGAATCAAAACGAAAATACTTACTCTGTCCGTATCAATAATATAATCAATAAGGGACCAAAAAAACGCATTACACTTACACTTGTTAGATGCGGTAAGATTCTGACTGCAGACGTCCCTGCACAGTTTGTTGATTCTCTGAAACTGCATGCAGGTGATATATGCCTGGCAAAATTGGAAATGACTAAAGTAGTGGCATTCTGTGAACTACCGCTTAGCTAAAGGCTTAACAGCTCCGAATTCATAGATGACCATCGGTATCTTCAAAGGCTTGAATTCCGGCTGCACTATCCGTAATTAGTTTCTCTCTTTCGCTCGTTTCGGCTTTACGCAGTTACAAGCTAGTGTCGAGTCAAACACAAAATATCGTATAAAATCGAGTGCAGTTATTAGGAATTATTGAATCCTTGATAATTGACTTGACACTAGAGTCAAAGGGTTTTCTACGGCTTATTGAATTTGATAGTAAATTTTTGAAAAAGGTAGCTTGGTTCTCGCTTGCCTTAATATGATATTGTATTGTTCAATGGTCTATAGGAAGTCAACATATGACGAAAAGAATGTTAATAAGTTGATGCCTGTATCCCGCAAAGGTAGGGACTTCGGAGTTTTACACTTCCCCTTATAAATCATAACCAATAAATAACAATATTTATATCTGTAGAAAAACTTCAACTTTTGGCTGGCTACTTTATAAGGAACATATTATCTGAATAAGTTTATAGAAGTTCTCATTTTATAAAACATGTAGAAAAAATCCAGTGCAACCGATGATACATTAATTTTAATACAAAGAGTTCTATTACTTTTCATAACTTTTTGGGAGTAAGTTCACGAAATTTTGTTAAATCTTATTATTAAATTTTAACTAAATATATGTGAGGTGGGATTATGGTATTTAAATCAATCAACCCCTATACTGAAGAAGTGAACTGGGAATACGATTCTTTTTCTTTTGAAGATTGTGAAGCCCATATTAAAAAATCAAGGGCTGCTTTTTCAGAATGGAGTTCCCTGTCTATTGAAGAAAGGACCGGATATCTTGCAAGAGCTGCAGAGGTTCTTCGAAAGAATTCAGATATCTATGCCGAGATTATCACGAAAGAGATGGGAAAACCTATCAAGCAGTCAAGAGCTGAAGTTCAGAAGTGTGCCCTAGTGTGCGATTATTATGTTAAAAATGCTGCTGAGTTTCTAAAAAATGAGTTTGTTGATACAGGGGCTGAAAAAAGCTATGTGAGTTTTGAGCCTCTGGGCGTAATTCTCGGGATAATGCCCTGGAATTTTCCTTTCTGGCAGGTATTCAAGTTTGCAATATCTGCAATCTGTGCAGGAAATGTCTGTGTGCTTAAACATGCTTCAAATGTGCCTAAGTCAGCCCTTGAGGTTGAGAAAATCTTTTTGGAGGCCGGGTTTCCGGAGTATGTTTTCAAATCTCTGTTAATCGACTCCAGAACTGCAATGGAAATTATTAAAAAGGATATGGTGGATGGGATTTCACTTACAGGCAGCATAAATGCAGGCTCTGAAATTGGAGAGCTTGCCGGGAAAACTATCATGCCTTTTGTACTGGAGCTTGGAGGTTCAGACCCTTTTATAGTGCTTGAGGATGCCGATATCGGGAGGGCTGCTCAGGCTGCAGCAAAATCTCGCTTTCTCAACAGCGGGCAGGGTTGTATTGCTGCCAAAAGATTCATTGTCCTGGAAGCTATTATTGAGGATTTTACGAAAACATTTGAACTAGAAGTAAATAAATTAAAAGTCGGAAACCCCATGGATGAAGAAACCGACATTGGACCTGTTGCAAGAAAAGAGTTTGTCAAAGATCTAGAAAAAATCCTGGAAGACGCGACGAAAAAAGGAGCGGAACCTCTTATTTGTGGAAAAGATTGCGAAAAAGGCTTTTTCTTCAAACCGACTATTATCCCTGCAGCCAGTCTTGACATGGAAGCCTGCAGTGTGGAGGTTTTCGGACCTATTGCACCCTTGATCACGGTAAAGGATGATGATGAAGCAGTGAACGTTGCAAACTCCACGGAGTTCGGACTTGGAGCCGAAGTGTGGTCAGGAAATCTGGATAGAGCCGAGAAAATGGCAAAAAGAATAAGATCTGGATTTGTGGCAGTCAATGGAATGGTCAGATCTGATCCAAGACTTCCTTTTGGCGGGATTAAAAAGTCTGGGATTGGTAGAGAGCTTTCCCATTACGGACTTAAGGAATTTACGAATATAAAGGCCATAGTTGTTAATAAGTGAAGGGCATTTTCCGACAACTTCAATATTCTTGCTAGCAATGGCGTAAAGCATTATGATATTATTTTTGGTACGTCATACACCTAGCAATCGCCCAAATTTTTTCGGCTCTTAGCTGTTTTGTATTGGTTGAAAATAATTGCTTAGTTTAAAAGTAGCCAGACCAAAAAGAGAGACATCAAGCTTGAATGTGATTTCCAACAACAAGTGTTTCTAGATATTAAATATGTTATTTTAATATTTAGGAGATGAATGGAAGTTACCCACTCGAAACAGCGAAGAGCCATTTTTTCCTACTTTCTTATGAAGAGCACATTTGATAAAGCTGTTTCTTACGAATAAATTAATATTTCTGGAATTTTCTTCGCATATTATCACAGTAAGTACGGGAATATTTTTCTGTTTTGCAACTTTACTTCTCTGGATTCGATATTTTAAGTGACTACTCGAACTTCTGATCATGAAAGCAGTCCCAAAAATCCTGTTGATTAAGTTTAAAAAAGTTTTATGGATAAGTGTTCATTTTCTGAGTTTTTTATTAAACTTCAGTCACAGAGACTCAGTACCAAAATCTAGTGATGGATGTAAAATTCAAAATCACTAGATTTTGTAAATGGTCACCATCCGTGTAATACAACTTAATGATTCAAGTCTTTAGATAGCGAATATTGATTTTGATAAAAACTGGATTCTTCTTGCTAATTCAGATTTTCTATCAAAAATGCAAAAATCACTGGATTTTGGAACAGAGTCGTCACAGATTCTGAAGGAAATTATCAATTTTTACGATCTTATATGTAAAAAATCTCAAAATTCTTCTTGCAGACTATTCATTCATAAATCATTATTGAATCAAGTCTTACAGTACCTATTTTTGTCCAGTATTCACAAGTGCTACAATACTGAGTTTCACCATCAGAGTGCAGTTTCAGTTTAGAATGGCAATTTGGACATATTTCCAGATGTTTCATAAACAAAACCCCTTTCTTTTTACTTCGAATATGGAAGTCTATTTCCTCTTCATACTATAAATAACCTATGAACAACAATAGTTACGATTTTTACAGTTCTGAAATAATTCTCATTCGTTCCTAAACTAACAGAGTTTATAAATTAACAAATTAGGGATATAAAATACGGTCAATAACTCCTATCATTTCTAGGCCTACATAGAGCATTAGAATTATAAAAAGAAGCTTCAAATGTTCGGGATCTACAAGATGGGCAATTTTCGCTCCGTTTTGTGCTGCAAAAAACGCCGGAAATGCGAGTAAAATCCAATTTAGAAGATTTACATATCCAACAGAATAAGGAGGAAGTCCGGCCTTTCCCCAGCCATTGATTATATACCCGATAGATCCACTAAAAGATGTAAAGATTATTATTGCAGCTGAGGTTCCTATGGCTTTTCGCATATCTAAATGAAGGAAAATCAACATGATTGGAATTCCAATAACTCCTCCGCCAAGCCCTAAAAGACCGGAAAAAAAGCCTATAATGATGCCTGAAAAAACATAAGGAAATGAATTAGAACTGATATAGTTCTTTTCTGTAACAGCAGGGGTTAAATAAGTTCTAATTACACCAATCAGAACTACGATTCCGAATATTTTGCTAAGGGTAGAAGCCGGTAAGTAAGAAGCTACTGCTGCTCCTGCAAAACTGAAGATTGATCCGAAAACTCCTATTATTGTTGCCTGTTTCCAGAGTACTGCATTTTTTTGATGGTAAATGTGAGCAACATTTATAGCATTTAGCAGAACCACAAAAAGGGTTGTCCCAAAAGCTATCCTTATTGCAATGTCATGCTGAAGCCCGGTCTCCTGCAGAAGCCAGTATTGAACCGGAGACATGATAAAGCCTCCACCGATACCAAGCATACCCGAGACGATACCCGTAAAAAATCCTGTGAGAATCAGGACACCGAGATAAAAAGGGTCTGTAGGAGTCATTTCCAGTCAAGTATGGTTTATTTTATGATTACCTTGGGCCTTGCTATTTTCCCTATATAAGAAGAAGTTTGTCCTTTTTTCCTCAGATATGCATTAATCTGTGAATTGATTAAAGTTTGTGTTTTAATATCCGGATCCTGCCTTACTTTTTGTTGTTATTTAACATGGATTTATGCATTTTTTGTTTTCTCGCAAGTTATTTCGGAATACAGGTCAGTAGACAAAGGGATATTTAAAGAAGAAATGCTTCCAGCTGAGAGAATAAATTTTACTATATAGAAAATATGTTTTTTTTATTAATTTATTTTGTTTATTCATGTATATTGTCTAAATCGAATAACTATATATAAGTTTGTGAATTATGTTTCCAAACC
>NZ_LMVP01000059.1 GCF_002287235.1 Methanosarcina spelaei | reverse complement strand
GGGAAGTTTTCCATCCCCGCAGCAAGCTAGCGGGGTATTCGACTGAAATAAAATATATGCACTAATACTTTAAGTGAACAATGTTCAAAACATTTATTAATAAGTTGTATGCATAAAAGATTAGTAGAATTTTATACAAAGTCCAGAAATAATTCAATATTTTTAATTGAAGTGCATTTCAATAAATTTTATAAATACTTTTTAATAATTATCATAATACAGAACCGGGGTAAAAGACAATGAAAACTGCACTTTTTTTACTTATTTTTTACCTTATATCAGTTTTTCCGGCCTCTGCATCCGAGAATTCTCACACTGAAGAAATGAATACAGCGCACATAGCCGATCTTTATAGCGATCTGGAGTCCTTTGATATAACCCTTTACTCAGACCAGTCAGAAAACAACTTGAGTCTTGAGGTGCTTCTTGTCAGATCCATGGGAACAAACGAGAAAACACTTGACAAACAGGTACTTCCAATAGATAATATTCCTGCAAATAAACAGGTGACAAAGGTTGGTTTCTGGAATGTCGGAAGTTCCGAACGCGGAGCTTATAAGTTAAAGGCCAGGCTTCTTGAAGGAAATAAGGCTCTCTCAGAGGCTAAATATAATTTTGCTTACGCCACCAACTCTGCATTAAGGCTTCAGGTCAATGACCTGGTTGCTAACTCCCAGGGAATTAGTGTCGCACTCTCTCCAAAAGAAGCCTCACTTTTTGATATAGAATATATGCTTGTAAACGGTTCGGATGTTGTTTATACAACAAAAACTGAAAAATTATCACTTACCAGCGCTCCTGATATTTTTTCCGCTCCCTGGGGTACACTTCTTGAGAACAATAAAGAGTATACTGGAAAAGTAAAGATTCAGGTTTATTCCCCTGAAAGGGAGATCATAAGCTCAGCCGAACAATTTACTGCCAGAGACAATGCGGAGATTACCGATATCTACAAAGATGAGACTGGAGCGAGTGCTACTGTTTACGGGCGCTCTCAGGTGCCTTTTGAAGGAAGCCTTATTTTTTCGGTATACAAACTGAACACAAATTCTGAAAAAGGGAATACCAGTCTTGTTGAATCTGTCCAGCAAAAGGTTCCGGTATTGCTGAACGATGATGACGAAACCGTTGAAGTAGCCTGGAGCCACAAGCTTCCGGAAGGAATCTACAGGCTTGAAATCGAACTTCTGGGAAACGATGGTGATGCTATTGAACACAGGGAAACAGTTATCGAATCAGATCTCTCCCGGAATTCCAGAATTAGCCCGGCAAATAATACTACTTCAGAAACTGAAGCTTCAGGTGAAAACGGAACTCCAGGTTTTTCTGCGGCAGTTTTAGTTTCAGGGCTTTCTGTGATTTATATCCTTTTTAGAAGTAAAGTTTGAAACCGGATCTAAGGCTGTGAGTCCCATGCATTATGAACTCTTTATCGCACTCAGGCAGATTAGGGCAAGGAAATTCCAGACAATTCTTTCAGTTGGAGCTATAGCTCTTGCTGTGATGGTACTTACCGTTTCTCAGGCTCTTATGGTTGGTTTTACTGATGAACTTTATAATACTACGGTAAATAAACTTCCTCATGTCTCGGTATCTCCGCAAGAAGATGAGGACTATATTTACCTTTACAGAACCCTTGTTGACAATATCGAAAAAGTCGAAGGCGTTTCTGCGGTTTCTCCTTTTCTTACGGGAAAAGCTTCCTTCAGGTTCAAAACAAATTCTTATAATGCCGAGCTGAAAGGTGTTCTACCTTTAAAGGAAAATAATATCAGCGATATTGAAACTGACATGGTTGAAGGAGATTTCAGGGATCTTGAATACTCCAGAAACACAATTGTAATTGGCTCGAAACTGGCAGATAAGCTTGAGGTTAATCCTGGAGACTCGGTTAATGTGTCTTTTCCCAATGCAAACCCTCTGTCCCTGAGAGTGGTTGGAATCTTCCATACAGGCTCTCCTTTGGACGAATCCCTCACTTATACATCTCTGGATACTGCTCAGGAGTTCTACAACGTTCCGGACGTAATTAACGGTCTTTCTGTCAGGCTTGAGGATTTTAACAGGGACAGGGAAGTTGCTGCTAAGATAGAAAAGACTGGTTATAAGGCAAGAGGGTGGACAGAAACCAACCCTGAAATCCTCAGGACAATCGCGATAGAAACTACCTCCAACAATGTAATCCTTGGTCTGATTGTAGTTATTGCCTCTTTTGGAGTAGTTAGCGCTCTGAATCTTTCAGTCATCGGTGCGACAAGTCAGATCGGTATGTTAAGGGCTATGGGAGCTACTATTTTCAGTATCAGGACAATCTTTGTGCTTCAAAGCGGTATTCTGGGTTTATTAGGTGCTCTTGTTGGGACTCTTACAGGAATTGCAGCTTCTCTGGGAATAGGACAGTACGAAATGCCAGCTGCCTCCTCGGAACTTTACGGCGGCCTTACAACTATTCCCATTGTAATCAGGATAGGGGACATTCTGGTCATTATTCTTGCAGTTTTCCTGCTGAACCTTATTGCCGGGATTTATCCTGCCCAGCAGGCAGCTAAACTCGATCCTGTAAAGTCCATCAGTTCAAAGTAAATACAGAATTTATCAGTTCAAAATAAGTACACAGGCTTAAGGTTATTCCCTGGGCTTATTTAGATAAAATTATTAAACAAAGTTAAAAAATACCTCAATAGATAGGATACTCTGGAAAATAAGGAATTCTCCACTGACTAAAAACCCTAAGATGTACCATTTCCAGGAGCTAACTCAGATGTATGAATTGAAAATTGCTTTGAGGCAAGTTTTTTCCAGAAAAAAGCAAACCTTTTTTGCCATACTTGCAGTTGCCCTTGCCGTCGCTGTAATTACGGTCATGATGGCAATGCTTTCTGGATTTCAGGGAGAGCTTATAAAGTCAAGTACTGAGAATAATCCACATATTGTTATCAATCCTCAAGATGAAAAAGAAGGGTTTATTCATCTCTACAGATACAATTCAGCCCTGATTTCGGATAAAGAAGGAGTTATAGCGGTATCTCCTAAATATCTGGGTCAGGCAGCCCTGGAACATAAGGACAATGCAGAAGGTATTTCACTTCAGGGAATTGAACCTGAGGCTGAAGATAAGGTTATGCGAGTAAGCAAAGATATAGTAGAAGGGAGCTTTCTATCGCTTACCCATACAAGGCACGGAATAGTACTTGGAGATAAACTTGCGGAAAATCTTGGGGTTCAGCTTGGAGACCGGGTAGATGCTGTATTTCCGGGCTCAAAAACAACTTCTTTTAAGGTTATAGGTCTGGTCCATACAGGAACGGCTGCAGACGAGGTAACAGCTTATGCAAGACTGGACTCGGTACAGGAATTTTTCAATGAACCCGGAGTTGTAAGCACAATAGGGATCAGGGTTGCAGACCCATATAAGGCAGATAGTATTTCAAGTTCAATTGAAAGAGAAAACGAGCTTAACGCAGTAAGCTGGATAGAAGCAAATGCAGAAATTCTTAACCTCCTAAACACTCAAAAGGTTTTCGTAAACGTTTTCTATATTCTTATTTACGGGATTGCAGGCTTCGGGATTGCAAATACTCTGATTACCATTGTTGCCCAGAGAACACGAGAAATAGGTATCCTAAAAGCCATGGGAGCCTCTCAAAAAAGCATAATGATTGTCTTTCTTTTCCAGTCTGTGATTCTCGGAGCTATTGGGCTGGTTTTGGGCACTATCCTGGGTTATATTGCAACCATTACTCTGCAGAGTTATAAAATTGCAGTCCCTCAGGAGATGTATTTCGGGCTCCAGACTCTCCCTCTTGAAGTCGAACCTCTAAACTTCGTATATGCTGCTTTCTTCGCCTTCATAATTAATATAATCTCAGGTATCTACCCTGCAAGAAAAGCTGCAAAGCTTGATCCTGTAAAAGCCATAGAAAGTGCCTGATATGATATACTTTTCTCTGGTGTAAAAAAGCTGTTTATTCTGGTTTTAGCGTATAATAAATTTACAAATTTATTTGCAAACTTACTTACAAATTTATTTACAGATTTATCTACAAATTTATTTAGAAGTAATTTAAAAATTTAAGACTATTCGCTTAAAATTTGAGTAATTGCACAGTTAAAAAGAGTCAATAAAAGCTTGACTGTTTAAATCTCAATAACTCTACTGAGGCGTAGAAAATATGACAGAAGAAAGCCCAATAATCGAACTTAAAAACCTGACAAAAAGTTATAAAAACGGAATGGAATTCCGTGCTCTCGATAATGCAAATCTGAAAATAAAAAAGGGGGAATTCGTGGCAATTGTCGGACCATCAGGATCAGGCAAAAGTACACTTATGCATTTAATAGGCTTGCTGGATACTCCGAGTTCAGGCACTCTACTGATAGACAGGAATAACGTAACAAATATGTCTGACAAAGAACGTTCTGAGATCAGAAACAAGATGCTTGGTTTTGTCTTCCAATACCATCATTTGCTCCCTGATTTTACAGCCCTGGAAAATGTAATGATGCCACTTTTGATTGCTGGAAAAAAGAGGAAAGAAGCAAAGGAAACTGCCGAAAAACTCCTGAAAGAAGTAGGACTTGAAGACCGAATGGATCACAAACCAGGTGAACTTTCAGGAGGACAGAATCAGAGAGTTGCAATAGCAAGAGCATTGAGCTGTTCTCCTGCAATTGTACTTGGGGATGAACCGACAGGTAATCTCGATACAAAAACAGGTGACATGATCTACGAACTTCTCAGGCAGTTGAATAAAGAATATAATCAGACATTTATCGTAGTTACTCACAACGATGATATGGCTTTAAAAGCTGATAGAATTATCAGGCTTGTGGATGGGAAAATTACGGTTCAGTAAGGGATATGGAACATGTAAAAGGAAAGATAGTAAAAGGTTGTTGAAGCACCAGAGAAAAAAGAAACAATGGAAATTCTGGTAAAACGTCATGCGTGAATTATTTTGAAAGCGAAACTATGTGACTCTAAGACAAAGTAATATCCGATGGCGATTATAGCAATAACTACTACAAGAAGTATTAGTCTATTCATTTGTTTTGAAAATTGCACGCGCATTTTCTCCCCTTATCTTTTAAACATAATGAACATCGATTATAAAAATATTGTTATTGTCGTGTAAAGAGTGGCTGGAAAATACTAGTTGATGCCATATTCTTGGGTCAGGTTCTTGACTATGTGGCCACTGGACATATAATTTTTTTTAAAACTACCTTAGTTAAAAACATTTGAAGTTAATTTTACTTTACGGATACGCAGGTTCAAGAAAATATCAATCAAAAAACAATTGAAATCCCTGAAAAAGCAATTAATGTCATAGAAAGAATTAAAATCCTAAAAAGGAATTAAAATCTTCGAAAAACAATTAAAATCTTCGAAAAACAATTAAAACCTTCGAAAAACAATTAAAACCTTAGAAAACAATTAAAGCCTTAAAAAATAATTAAATCCCTTAAAAAGTAATTAAAGCATCAAAAGGACATCAAAACCCCAAAAAGCAACTAAAACATTGAAAACCCCTTTTAAAAGGATTAGAAAGAGCCTGGAAGAGTTTTGTTCATTTTACTGTAGCCCCCGATACAGTAATTCCGAAAACATTCCATCGTATGTTATTCGGATTGAACCTCTTCCAGGCAATTCTTTACTCACATACCCTACCAGTCACTTTCCAATTGAGTTGATCCATCCGTTTTTTCTACCGTGGTCTAAAATTCTCTTTTATCCGTTCGCTTTGATCTTTTTCTCTTCAGTTTACAAACTATAATTATTCTTAAAATTATTTAAAATAAATTATATGAAAAATTGTTTGCAAATAAAAAATACTTGCCTATAAAATGTTATTTTAACGAACAATAAATAAATAGAAAATATGATTTTATGACTCAGTATCAAAATCCAGTGACGAACATAAAATAAAAAATCACTAGATTTTGTAATTGGTCACCATCCCTGAGATACAACCTGCTTTCGGCAGGTCGACATAAAAATCCATTCAATTTTTCTATTGATATCGTTTTTTTTAGAACTTTTGATATTTAATTTAAATCAAAAATTACTAAATGTTAACCATAACATAATTAATATATATTTATAATATATGAGATAAAAGACAAATCATGCTAGATAGATAATCCGCAAGATGCTGTTTTTTAACTTAACCTACAAAAAATAACAATTAAGAATATTTAGATGTTGGAATGTGCTTGCTGCCGAATGTAGGATACAACTTTGGGATTGAAGTCTTTAGATGTCGAATATTGATTTTGATGAAAACGGGATTCTTCTTTCGAATTCAGATTTTCAATCAAGAAATGAAAAAATCACTAGATTTTGGAACAGAGTCGATTTTATTAAGAAAATATGATTTTATTATTTACTGCGCCTTTTAAAAATGAGCATCAGTTTTCATAAAAATCAACTGTAATTGACTCTAAACCAAATTCTAATTCTAAAAAGCTGACAAAGTTGTTAAAAGTAATTCGTAAAAAAATAGGAAATAGTAAACTCTCAAAATCATAAAGTTTTATGAAAACGGTTTTAAAATTAAGTGCTTTTAATATTGTTTGTTACTAAAACATAGAAGCATTTGAAATTAAAGATAATTTTCTGCAGGCTGAGAATGTTTGGGTAAACTGACAATTTGGAGTAAAACGACAATATTCTGACAGATACTTAGAAAAACTGTATCCCAATATATTCTATTTTAATCTATCTATTTTTTAAATAACTTACGAACTTCTAAAAATTCTGATAAAATCATATAACTTTTTAAATAGTGAATACATATGAGTCCATATTATTATTTTAAATTGAAGAAATTAAGAAACGTTAGGATAAAGAAATAAAGAGTGTAAAGTAGAAAAATCTCGTGATATTTCGTTTGTCTGGATTTCAATCAAGATATTGATACATACTCCCATGAGCTGGAAAATATGTAAATCAAAAATGGAGGATTGAAAATTATTAAAGGTAATAATTTACTAGAAAAAGCAGAAAAAATACCAGGAAGATATAAAGAAAAAATTATAGAGGAGCTTTCTCCAACAACCTCCAGCGTTTTCCTGAGACTCGGAAAAGAAGGAACAGTTCTTTGTGCTAGCAAGGCAGCTAATGCTCTTCTTGAATACTGGGGTATAAGAGAAGGGGAAAAAGTTCCTCAGGAGTTAAGGCACAGTATAAGAAGAGTTCTCAGACAGGAAAATTCGGAAAATCTTGAAATTCAGGCAGGGGAAACAACATATTTTGCAGTACTCTACCCTTTTCCGAAAAAGGAGTATGTAAATCTTGAAGGATTTAATATAACTTTCAAAGCCCTTACCGAAAAAAAACTTAGTAAAAAAGAAAAACAATACCGTTTCCTCAGTAACCTCTGTAACCTCTACAGGATGTCCTTAACATGCAAAAACGTTCAGAAGATTCTGGAAGAAAGTGCTCTGATTATTGCTAAAGGCCTTGATACAGAACTTTCCAGAATCCTGGAACTCAAACCTGATGGAACCTTCATTATGAGGGCAGGATATGGCTGGAAAGACAAAACCATAGACAGTGTTATCATAGAAAAGAAGTCTCAGGCAGAATGTACCCTTGTTTTGAGAAAACCGATTCTCCCGGAAGATATCGAAAACGAAACCCGCTTTGAATGCATTGAGTATCTCAGGCAATACGGAATACTCAGCGGAGTATCAGCCCTGATAGGAGATATAAGTAAGCCTTTCGGGCTAGTGGAAGTTTACAGTCGAGAAAAAAGAGAATTTACTGAGGATGATGAATATTTCCTGGATTCTGCCGCTTTTTTGTTGTCTGAGGTCATAAAACGCCTGCACTATGAGGAAGAACTCCAGATTCATCAGCAAGAACTGGAAGAGGTCGTCGAAAAAGAGACCCTTGCGTACATGGAAGCAAATGACAAACTTGTACATGAAGTAATGGAAAGAAGAAAAATCGAGAATAAACTTCAGAATAACGTGCAGTTTCTTGAAATCCTGCTTGATAGTATTCCAAGCCCTGTTTTCCAGAGGGACCTGAATGAAACATACGTAAACTGTAATGAGAGTTTCGCCAGGCAGATTATGGGGCTTCCAAAAGAAAAGGTTATAGGAGGTTCTTTTCATGAGTTTCGGAAAAAAGTTCCAAAAGAGCTTGCAGAAATATACCTTAAGGATGACAGGAACCTTATTGAAAAAGGGGGAAGCAAATATTACGAAACCAAAGTGGTCTGTGCCGACGGTGTGCACAGGGATTTTCTTTTCCACAAAGCTACCTATCAGGACAATTCAGGAGAAGTAGCCGGAGTTGTCGGAGTAATGCTTGATATAACACAGCGTAAAGAGGCTGAGGAAACCTTCAGAAAAAGTGAAGAGAAATACCGGATTGCTACCGAGCAGACCGGCCAGATCGTGTATGACTATAATACAAAAACACAGAAAGTAGATTGGGCAGGAGCTATTGTAGAGCTTACAGGTTACAACTTTGAGGAATTCCAAAAAATTAGTCCTGAAATATGGCTAGAGCATATTCATCCTGATGACCGCAAAAAAGTAATAGAAAAAGTAAGGCTCTTTTTTGAAAGAGAGGAGAAGCTAAGGGAAGAATTCAGATTCAGAAGAAAGGATGGAAATTATATTTATGTAGAGGATAGGGGAGTGCTTCTTAGGAATGAGAAAGGGAATGCATATAGACTGCTCGGAGTAATGAAAGATATAACCAAACTAAAGCTGGCTCAGGAAAGCCTTGAAAGAAGTGGAGAAAGATATCGGATTGCGACTGAACAGACAGGTCAGATAGTATATGATCATGATAGGCTCACAGGTAAAATCGAATGGGCTGGAGCCGTTAAAGAGCTTACCCAGTATAGTCCGGAAGAATTTCAGAGTTTTAACAGAAGTGACTGGGAAGCAAATATTCATCCTGATGACCGCAAGAAAACTATTGAAAAGTTGGAAAAATACAGGGAGAGAGAAGAGAGACTTACCACTGAGTATAGATTCAGAAGGAAAGACGGAAGCTATCTTTATGTAGAAGACAGCTGGATTTTCCTGAAAGATGAACAGGGACACTCTTACAGGGAAATCGGGGTAATGAAAGATATTACAGGGCTAAAACTTGCGTCGAAAAAGTTGAGAGAAAGCGAAGAAAGGTACAGATCCTTTATAGAGAATTTCAAGGGAATAGCCTTCCAGGGAGATCTGGATTTCAAACTCATTCTTTTGGAAGGAAGCGTAGAGGAAATTACAGGATACCTGAGAGAAGACTTCATTTCAGGGAAAATAAACTGGCAACAGATTGTTCTTCCTAAAGACTGGAAAAAACTTGTTAATAATAATGAAAGATTAAAGAATGATCCGCTACTTCTCATAGAGCACGAATATCGTATAAGGCACAGGGAAGGAAAAATAAAATGGGTTCGCGAGATTGTACAGAATATTTCGGACCCTAAAGGCAAGAAAAGGATCCTGCACGGCGCGATTTACGATATAACCGGACAAAAAGAAGCCGAAGAGTCTCTGAGGAAAATAGAAGAACTCCGTAAGAAAGAAATTCATCACCGCATAAAGAATAACCTCCAGGTTATTTCCAGCCTTCTGGAACTCCAGGCTGAAAGATTTAGTGAAAAGGAAGTCCTTGAGGCTTTCCGAGAAAGCCAAAATCGGATTGCCACCATGGCTATAATCCATGAGAAACTTTACAGATCAGAAAATAGCGAGACTCTTGATTTTTCGGAATATCTTCAAAAACTGACTTCAGATCTCCTTCATTCATACAATATCAGAAAGGACGACATCAAAACATTTCTGGATGTTGAAGAGATTTTTCTCGGAATGGACACTGCCGTTCCTCTGGGGATAATTATTAATGAGCTTGTATCTAATTCTTTGAAACATGCTTTTCCCCAGGGCAGAAAAGGAGAAATCCGAATAAAACTCTGCAAAGCTGAAGAGAATTTAAAGAATAAAAGTATAAGTAATATCACTAATAATAATGGTGCAAAGAGCTCAATTAATAAAAATAGTCAATATTCGCTGGTAGTTTCGGACAATGGGTTGGGTTTTCCGGAAAAACTTGATTTCAGGAGTACTGGTTCTCTGGGTCTACAGCTTGTAAACATTCTTGTTGAACAACTGAGTGGTACAATTGAACTTCAAAAAGGTTCAGAGACTAGCTTCAAAATATTATTTAAGGAAAACAACTGATTATCCAGAGGCTTATCCAATATAAAAGGGGAGATACAATGAAAAAAGCAAAAATTCTGGTTGTCGAAGATCAGAATATCGTGGCTCTCAATATTAGAAACAAACTGAAAAATCTTGGTTACACCGTGCCGGGTACTGCGTCCACAGGAGAGGAAGCAATAAGAAAAGCCGAGTTAACGAACGCAGACCTTGTTTTGATGGACATTATGTTAAAAGGAGAAATGGATGGAATTGAGGCTGCCCGTGAGATAAAAAACCGACTCAGGATTCCAGTACTATATCTTACCGCCTATACTGATGACGAAACTCTTGAAAGAGCAAAAACAACAGAGCCTGCAGGATACATCTCTAAACCTTTTAAGGAAGAGGATCTGCACAGCAATATTGAAATGGCACTTCATAAACACAGAGCCGAAAAGAAAGAAGCTGAAAAAGAAAATGAAAAGACTCCTGAGTAAATATTTACCGCAACCTTCACCACAAGCCTGGACCTGTGAAATCTCCATAAAAACTTTAGAGTAAATCCTGGACACAGAGAATTTGAAAACCAGAAAAAAGTAGAATTGAGATTGGAGAAAAATAGCAGAGGGAATAATCTCAGCCACTGGTAAAAGAATCCTCTAAACCCTATTATGTGAAAGACAAAAACACTATTTTAATTTACCTGTAACATTGAAACTGAGAAAGTTTTTATTCAGAAAGGCTTCTTTCACTAAAAACATCCTATTTACTTCCTTTTTGAATCAGTGAGACCCACAAAAAGCTGAAAATATTGACACGCTCATTCTTTAATAATATGCGTTGTCTAGCAACCGTTGCGCCGGTTGATCACGCCGATAGGGTTAGTTAGGGAATAAGTTTTTCAAATCCAAACTTTACTGGGAGTTTGCACTCAAGCCTTTTTAAAAAGGCTTGTGATCACGCCGTCAGGGTTTTGGGGGGAAGGATCTCAAATTCAAGCATTTATCGGATTTTCAATAAAATATTTTCTCAAAAGACTTGTGAGCAATAGTAATATAAATAAAAAAGAGTTTATAATAACCATATAATTTTTGGTGGTCATAAGTAACCCTGAGAGTATAAGAAGATTGGGAGTTTTCTTACTCTGCAACATAATATAACCTATAGCCTACAGTTACTTCGTTAAAGGGGAAAATCAAGATAATAGGATGCAGTTTTAGAAGTGTGCGATTTTGAACATATAGTTTTAGAGAAGCGCGACTTTAAAAATTGTTAAAAAACAGTAGATGGACAAAGAAAGGAACATAACTCAAAAATCAAATTGCGTGCGGCCACCCCACCCTAAAGGATGGGGTATGCTTCGGGC
>NZ_LMVP01000058.1 GCF_002287235.1 Methanosarcina spelaei | reverse complement strand
TCAATATTATCTACAGATTAACTTCAATATTATCTACAGATTAACTTCAATATTAGTTAGATTAACCTCAATATTATCTACAGATTAACCTCAATATTATCTACAGGTTAGTTATGATTATTAAGCTGTGATATGGACAGAGTCTTTGAAATAAAAGAATCGAAACTACTCAATCCTGTTTAGTGCTTTTACCCTACTTTTGCGTTTAAGATCTCTTTTATTCTGATCTCTTTTATTCTGGATACACATCGATTCATAAAAAAGTATTCCAAAGGTCTCTAAAATTTGAAGATAGCAAAGGCTCCTCAATGATTATCAAGAGCTCCCTGCTTGAAAAACTCCGGATTTACCGGAAAAAGAAAGCAAAACGCCTTTAAAAGACGTTATACAACCGTTTTTCAAATTTCAGGCGTTTACTGCCTTGCCAAAGACATCAGTAAATTCGTCGCACTGAGCAATTATTTTTGAAGCAGCATCCTTTAGTACCTCAATCGGGTTTGTACCATCGGTTTTGATATAAAGGATCGGGTCACTGATACTTACGTACTTCATATCATAATAGGCAATCTCAACCCTTTGGTCTTTAATAAGAAGATCCTTAAGCATATTTAGAAGGGTATGCGTCTCGCCTTTGAGCTCAACTTCAAGCTCATTGTCTGTTTTGGAGAGAATGTTCAGTTCCATTGGTGACCACCTGTAATTGTGAGTAATATAACTTATTGATAATTTATTGTGCAGAAACCCATACCTGCAGGAGAAAGAATTACTTTACCCCTTTCCCATACTCGGTTGAGATTTTGCGAGTTTCGGTCATATTGCAGACTGGGCATTTAAGCTTTTTCCCTTCAAGCACGAGTTCTCCTTTGCAGTTTGAACAATAGGCTTTTACAACTCCAAGGGAATCTTCAGCTGTTGTCAGGCGCATTCTCTCAGTGTCGAGAACCCTGGCCCGAATGATATCAGAAGGTCTGAACTCATCTGAAAGTCTCTTAACGTAAGAGTCCCGCACATTCGATACATGGACGTCTCCCGAACGCACACTGACAATTTCCCTGTCTTCTTTGCCTTCAATTCCTGCAACTTCCACCATTGCCCCGGATTCGCGCACATCAGTTATCTTTCCATAGATAATATCCCCTACTTTAAGAATATTCGGAGTGAGCGTGCGTGGCCTGACCGAGACTACTCTTGCTTTCCTGTCGATAATTACGTTTCCGGTAGCTGTAGAGTAAATATCTCCGGCAGACACTGTTGTTCCTTCCCCGGATTTGAACTCTTCAGTAGTTCCAACAAGCTCTCCAGGAAGCACAAAACCTCCTTTTTCAAGTTCTTCTTCCGGAGTCTCAGCTTCGTAGGGAGCTCTGGGTTCAGACGTATCCGATCTTTCCCTGGAGCCTTTTTTCTGGTACGGGAACCTTCGTTTCTTGCCCTGGTCTCCCCTGAACTGATCCTTTGACTGATCTCTGGGCTGACCTTTAAACTGGTCTCTGGGATGTCCCCTGAAGTGATCTCTTGATTGGATCTTATGTTGATCTCTGGACTGCTCCCTTGGTTGATTTTTAACCTGTTCCCTGGGCTGGGTCTTAAACTGCTCTCTAGACTGACCTTTGAGTTGATCCCTGCTTTCGGAAGTAATTTGAGTTACATTTTCAGCAACCGGCTTTCCTTCATTCGGGCCAGTCAATTTCTTTCTCGTAGTTTTACTTTTTCTAATTCTAATCATGATCCCTCATTTGGACTATCGTTAGTAGTCGATATAAATCGTAATCACAATAACTATCAATAATATGAGATGCTGGTAACCATTCAGTTAGATACTGGTACATTCAATTGACAGATAACCAACCTCAATAGAGGAGATAAATTATCATGTTCCTATTATCTGCCACTTTTGCCCCTATTGACGCATCGTATAGTTTGGTAATACACAGGCATACTTATTATAAGCAGTGTTATAGCTCGCCTTTTGAAATAAAATCCTGCACTGATGCTATAAAATCTGATGCTTTAAACGGTATTTGCGTCCTGAATTATCCGGAGACCTTAATTCTATAGATCTCAACCTCAATAACCTCTCGTTCTTTTTTATGGAAATCAAAGGTTCGTTTTATAGGGAATTTTGCAACGTAGGAATGTGTAATGACTGCAGGCTTAATGAACTTTTGGATAAAAGCAAGGCTTCCGCGGTTGTGAATTGAATATATTACTTCACTTGTTCTTAATGCTAACGAAAGGAAAGGTCTGTCTCTACCTTTCACTCTTGCCCCGAAAGGAGGGTTCATAACCGTGGTTTTTACGCACTCTTTAATATCGGCAATGTCTGATAATACAAACTCGACCTCTACTCCAAGTTTTCGGGCATTATCTTTTGCGGTATCAAGTGCTTTTGAATCCGTATCATACCCCACAACCTTTCTGGCTCCCAGAAGCTTCGCCCCGATTGCAAGGATTCCGGTACCACATCCCAGATCCTGCACCGAGTCATCAAGATCTCCCTGCATATAAGCAAAATGAAGAATTTCCGCAGCTAAAAGAGGAGGTGTCTGGTACTGCTCCAGCTCAAGTTCAGGACTGGAAAAGTCTTCCAGTTCTTCAAGGAGCATCTCAAGTTTTCTCTGTTTCATTTCATCGACTGAAGTTTTCTATTTATATAATTTTAATTTTTTATTTATATATTTTGACTTGATGTTTAGACTTTTACTTTATCTAAACCTGAACTTATTATCTAAACCTGAACTTATTATCTAAACCTGAACTTATTATCTAAACCTGAACTTATTATCTAAACCTGAACTTATTCTCTGAAATTAACATATTCCCTGAAATTAACATATTCCCTGAACATAACCAACAGTAAAAAGTTATACTGACTCCTCGGTAATCTCATCGAGCACAAGGCTTTCCCATTCCCGTTCTCCAAGTACTATTTCAAATTCCTGGGGTGTAAGCATAGGAGAGGGAAAACGCCCAACCTCATCGATTGCAAGCCTTGGGCAGGCGGTATTAACGAAAGCATCCACTTTGAATTGAAGAAGCTGATCCGGAGTGACAAGGTCAATCAGGATAAGGTGTGCCTCTTTTCCGTGCTTTTTCGCAAGCGCTTTTAAAGAGAAGGCCAGCTCCATTCTTTCCTGCCCATTTTTGCTCGAGATAATTATCCCGAAAACCTTCGCATCCAGAGACTTTGCAATTACCGCACTCCGCTGGCGGAGGATTCTTGAAGGGTCTACTTCGCGAACTTCCCCGGAAAAAGGATCGGCTGCAAGAACTCGCTTTTTTGTGGAAAGAGCTACACCTAGAGGATGGAAGTCTCCGCTTCCGATATAAAGATATTCATCACAGACCTCATCCCTTGCTGTCGAAAAATTGCAGCCAAGCACCTGACCAGGATATGCGAGCCTGGAATCCCCATGCCCTATTACGCAGGTCTTTCCATTTGCCTCCAGGACAGCACAGGCTTCAGGGAGTTTATGGACATGCTGGACAGTAGTAATCAGTCCTATAACCTGCCCCTTAAGTTCAGGAACAGACTTTTCAACAACCGGCCGGATGTCAACTGCAGAACGCGTTTCTATGAAATAGACTTTCTCGGAAAATTTCGTATCCTCAAGTTCAGCATGCCCGAAGTGAAAAAGAATATCAACCTGATCAAGTAAAGTTTTATCCAGGTCACATGCCCCAAAACATGGATCTCCTGAGATGAGAATCTCAGCTCCGGTGGCTTCTTCAACTTTTTTTGCAAGCTCCGGACCTTTTCTTTTAAGCCCTTCAGGAAACTGGAAACCTACAATTTTTGCGCCCAGTTTATTTATTACACTGATAACATAATCAGGCCTTAAGTCAAAAGCATCACTCGTTGCCAAAGACATTCTTGATCTCCACGCCTTTCTCACTCACGTCAATTGTAACGAGGATTTTGGGTTCAACCCCTACCTCATTTAATTGCAAATAGCCGGTTCCTCGACCAATAACGGAAATTACATCCAGAATCTCCACGCCCATTGTTTTCAGGGCTTTTACGAGTGCTATCAGCGTTCCGCCAGTACTGATGACGTCGTCCACAATAATCACTCTGTCGCCTCTCTTGAGCCCGTTTATGTAGAGAGCCCCTTTCGAATACCCTGTACTCTGAGACAGTTCTACTTCTCCTTCAAGGAAATAAGGACGCTTTCGAACAATTGTCAAAGGAATTCCCGTTTTCAGAGAAAGGGCATTTGCTACAGGAATACCCATTGCCTCTATGGTAAGAATAGTGTCAACTTTTTTGATGTCAGTAATCTGAAGGATATATTCGGCGATTTCTTCAACCATATGGGGGTCTATGGATGGCACACCATCAGAAATCGGATGGATAAAGTAATTATATTCTCCTCGCTTGATCACAGGAGAATTAATGAGTGAGGTTTTCAGTTTTTCAAGCATGGTATTAACTCTTTTTTGGCTGTTGCGATATCTCTCTAAGTAATAATCATGTTATTAATAAGGAATCCTGCTCTGATAATAAAGAATCCTGTGCTATTAATAAGAAATTGTACTTAGGTAATAAAGAATTCTATAATCTTGTCCTAAATTTAGATTCACTTAATAGTCAAAAAACCGAAGATTCGAGCAGCCAGGAAAAGAGTAGATGAATTTCAGGAAAATATCGGAAAAGAAAAATAAAAAAGGAAGAGAAAGAGACAGATATGAGGATTACTGGAATCCTCAAACATACCTGATTAAACTTTTTGTGTAGGTGTAAATTATTTAGTTTAATTGCCTGTTCTGCTAGCTCAATTTTTCAAGGGATTAATTATTCTCTGTCGAATTAAGCAGCCCGAGAACCACATAAGGATTGTTATCTGCCTGCTTCATTTTGCTCAGGGTATCGGCATCAATATCCTTCACTGAAATTACAGAGACAAGCCCCTGTGTGTCCCAGTTTTCCTTATCCATTAGCCAGAGGTCAGCTAAATATTTCGAGACCCATCCCGGATCATCGGCTTTTACACCGGAGTTCGCATTGACAACATCAAAGTCAAACCCAAGTACTACTGCTTTCATAGTTCCGGCATTTTTATCCGTGACCACGAAAATACCTGCAGGAGAACCTCCTAGAGCTTCGGTTTCGTTATCGGTTAATGTAGAGACCCAGATCCCTCCTTTGCCTGGGGTTGTGTCCCAGCGCTTTACGAAAACATCTTCTTTGCACCAGTTAGGACAGGAGAAAACCGTGTAACTCACGCCTTCCTTAAGCGGATAATTTTCTTCCATCCAGTTTGCAAGCACATAACCGCTGGAAACTCCGGGACAGAAATGGTTGTGCACTTCAAGGCACTGCATTAGTTCATAATCAAGCTTCCCGGTAGCCCAGGCGTTTGAAATAGTAAGAATAGCAAACTCGCGTCCGTTAAATACCGAATTGTTTACCTTTTCATTCCATGCAGCTCTTGATTCGTTGGTTTTCGAAAGCTTACTAAATTTAATGTTTTCCGTTACCTTGTAGCTAATATTACTTTCGTTTTCAGAGGAAACCTCGATATAAGTACATTTCCCGCTGCATTTATTGAAAAACGCAAACCACAGAGGGCTGTTCCTTGAGTTCTGGACAGTGAGGAGATTTTTTGTGTATAGAAGATCCCTGCTATAAAACTCTGAGTAGAAATCGTCCAGGAAAACGTAGGACTCTTCAGGAGAGCCTATATCCGTAATAACAAGTGTGTTTTGCGGTCCAACAGCTCCAAGATCTGCTTCAGCTGCAGAAAAGACCTGAGCCATCAAATTTGAGTTACAACCTTCAGCTGCCATCCCTGGAACAGCTCCAAGGGAAAAAATAAGGGCAGTAAGGAAAATGAGATAAGTGAACTTATTTTTTATTATCTTTGTATTCATCACACCTTCTCCTATCATGATTTTTTCCATAATAGTTAAACCATACTTTCATAATCCGGCCAGAAGAATATTACTTGCCAGAAAACGGTATTTAAGAAATAAGATAAAATTTGTTTCTTGTAATTTTTAGTATTAAAAAAATAAACAATTGTGTTACATAAAACTTTCGGATTTGGTTAACACTGATAATAAATTAGGAAATATATATAAAATGAAATATAAGTTGAGAAATAAGCAAGATATAATAGTAAGCGATAAAATAGTAAACAAAATAGATAGTAAGCAAGATCAGATAAACAAAATAAATAGTAAGCAAGATAAAATAGTAAGCGATAAAATAGTAAACAAAATAGATAGTAAGCAAGATCAGATAAACAAAATAAATAGTAAGCAAGATAAAATAGCAAGAGGGACACAATATTGAAAAGAAGTTTGAAGAGAATAAAGAAGTAATAGAAACAATTAGCAAAAACTAATGTAGTTTGGCAAAAATAAAAAATAGTGGAAAATTAATAAACGTATTAAAACAGAAAATTAAGGACAGACAATAGTATCAAACAACCCTACTACTAACTCTGCCAGCTCCTTGCTTTTTTCAGTTGAGGTCATGAGAGTGTCAGCTCGGGAAGCATGACATCCAAGTTTCTCAAACGCGAATTCGTCCGCCGGATCCCGCTCATCGAAGACAAAAACGTCAAGGAAGTCCTGATAATATTCCGCAACTCCCATTGAAGAGACTTCAAGCCCGCAGGCCTGCATGAGTTTCCCGGCAGGGCCGCTTACAGGGGCATTGCCAATTATCGGACTGACTGCAACGACCTTTTTCTTTTGCAGTAAACCTTTCATGCCCGGTAGGGAAATGATAGGTCCTATACTCGTAATCGGGTTACTTGGCCCTATAAGCACCTTGTCGTCGTTTTCAAGGGCTTCTAGCACCTTTGGAGAGATTGAAGCTTCGGAGACCCCAGTTATATCAACACCCAGCACCTCAGGTTCTCCGTGTTTCTCTATCCAGAAATCCTGGAAATGCAGGATGGTCTCAGGAGTTTCTATATAAGTGGAAACTGGATCGTCAGACATAGGTAAAATCTTTGCATCAATTCCGAAAATGGACGCAAGCTCTAAGGTCGCATCTGTAAGAGATATTCCATTCCGGATAAAGTTCGAGCGAATTATATGGGTTGCTCTGTCACAGTCCCCAAGCTTCATGCCTTCAGTGATGCCCAGTTTCTGCATACGTTCATAAGTCAGAAAAGTGTCGTCTTTTATGCCCCACCATCTTTTTCGATCGATCTGGTCTGAGAACAGGTAGATTACTGTGTCCAGGTCAGGACAAATCAGATTCCCCGAAACCCATAGGTCTTCGGCAGTGTTTACAACAACAGTCATTTCCTCTGCTGGGAGGATTTCCTTGAGTCCGTCAAGGAGCTTGGGAGTTCCGGTACCGCCTGAAAATATAATCATGATAATACCATATCCGGCTTTCTTTTAAACTTTCGGGTAGCAGGGGTTTCTGCAAAATATACAGTATCAAAGTAGTAGTAACAACAATATATAATGAAATCTGTCTAAAGAATAATGAAGGTTGTCCTTGATCCCGTACATGGTTACATCGAGCTGGATGATTTAGTTCAGGATCTTCTTTCTGCCCCTCAGATGCAGCGCCTGAGAAGGGTAAGACAGCTTGGGTTTTCAAACCTCGTCTACCCGGGAGCAAATCATTCGCGTTTTGAACACTCGCTTGGAACAATGCATCTTGCCTCCATGCTAACCAGAAGTCTGGACTCGATTGAAGAGGACAAGAAAACCGAAATAAAAGCTGCTGCTCTTCTTCACGACGTAGGTCATGGACCTTTTTCTCACGTTACCGAAAACATCATTGACAAATACACGCGGCGCAGACATGAGGATGTAAAGGAAATCCTGGGAAAAGGAGAGATTAGAGAAATCCTGAACAAATATGGAATTTCTTCTGGAAATCTAGTAAAACACATAAAAGGAGAAACTTCTCTAGGGCAGATCCTTAGCAGTGAGATTGACGTAGACCGAATGGACTATCTTGTTCGGGATGCCCATTACACAGGTGTAGCCTTTGGCGTTGTGGATTACAATCGTTTGATAAAACAGATGAATTTTTACGAGGATAGGCTCGTTGTGGATTACGGTGGGTTAAAGGCTGCCGAATCACTTCTTGTATCACGTTTATGGATGAACACATCGGTTTACTATCATCACGTAACCAGGATTTCGGAAGCTATGTGTTCCAGAGCAGTGGAGTATATGATTGAGAATAACGAACTTGACCCGTTCAGGCTGAGGTACATGGACGATATAGACCTTGTTGCATCCATGAGAAACGCAACCGGATATGCAGGAGAACTTGCAAGGATGCTGGACGCCCGTAAACTCTATAAACGGGCCTTATATGTAGGCCTGGCAGATGTAGGAAAAGCCGTACTGAGGCACCGCGACCGGATCAGAAGAGTTGAAAAAGAAATTGCAGAACTTGCTGGTGTTGATTCTGAGTTTGTGCTTGTAGATATTCCTAAGACACCCGAAATGCTGGAAATGCAGGCCATGATAAAAACTGATCATAAAATGATCCCACTTAACGAAGCTTCCCATTTTGTATCTATCTTGCAGGAAGCACAAATGGATAACTGGAGAATGGGAGTATATAGCCCGAAAGAGTACTGCGAAGTCGTGGGAAAAGCGGCAAGAGACTATTTTGACGTTAAAAAACCCCTTAAACAGTTTAAATTGAGTGATCTCTAAAGTAGAGTGGAATAGAATAAAAGTAAATTTAAAAAAGGATATATAAAGAAGAAAAATTTATGGAAGCTTAAAGGAAAAATGGATTTTCCTTGAAATTTTAAGGACCGAGGTAGGAATTTGTTTCAGATTAAACGGAAAGTGGGGAAAGTTGAGATTGTACTTGATGCGAAAAAGGTAGGGAGAGACTACATGCTGACTCTCACAGGTGGAGAAGAACATGTGGGAGCTGTTGCCGTAGGACTTTTTGATGAGAAAAGCCAGAGAGCAAGTTCATCGGTGATAACAATGCCTGGGCACCGGGAGGAATATCTTGCCCTGGACGGGGCAAGGCAGGTTAGCAGGGCCACAAGGAAGACCTCGGTATTTGTTGTCGGAATACACAAAGATAATATTAGCCCTGAAGAAATAAAAGATATAGTCTCAGTCGCTGGTGAAATGATAGAAAGTTTCATTGCCTTTTACGAAAAAGAAGACGAACTGGGAAGGCAAAATAACGATTTGAATAATGCATAGAGATGAATAGTGAGTTACCAGCAGGAACACTAACGGCAGGATAAAATGGAGATAGCAGTAGGAATCAGTGGAGCCTCAGGGGTCCAGTATGGAATTCGCCTTCTTGAGGTACTGGCGGAAAAAGGAATTAAAACCCATCTGGTTTTGACGGATGCCGCAAGCCAGATAATAAGGATTGAGACTGATTACACCCCCGAAGCAGTGGAAAAACTTGCAACCTGGAGCTATGCCCAGAAAGATTTTTCAGCACCAATCGCTAGTGGTTCATACAGAACAGGGGGAATGGTTATCGCTCCGTGCAGCATGAAAACTCTTGCAGCCGTGGCAAATGGGGTATCAGATACTCTTCTTACAAGAGCTGCAGACGTCTGCCTCAAAGAGGAAAGAAAACTTATCCTGATGACCCGAGAAACTCCGCTTAACCTTATACACATCGAAAATATGCTCAGGGCTAAAAAAGCAGGAGCAAGCATCCTTCCAGCCTGCCCTGGCTTTTATTCACGGCCCAGAACCCTTGAAGACCTGATAGATACCATGGTAGGAAGGACACTTGACCTGCTCGGGATAGAAAACGAGATTTATCGACGCTGGAAGTAAAAACAGTCTCAGAAAAAATTCAAAATTTATTCAGGAAAGATCAGACCGAAAGAGTTTTCAGATAAAAGGAGTTTTGATTTTTCCATAAAAAGTTATTAGAGATAGCATGACAGATCCATGTTCTAACGAAAGCTATATAAAGGATAATATCGTTTGAAGGGAAGTACCCTTGGGATAGTAGGGTAGCTTGGTCCATCCTCGAGCGTTTGGGACGCTTGGACCGCGGTTCAAATCCGCGCTATCCCATTTATATATTTTTTAAATCGTTTTTTATTAGAGTTGTTTTTTAAGTTTGTGCTGCTTTCCTTATATATGTATCTCCCATACTATTTTATATAGTTGAATGTGTCATTGACCAATTTCGCAAAATAGAAAATCTACTTTTTGGGTAAATTTAAATATAATTGTTTAGTTTGCAATTTTCAGTAACGAATTTATATTTTAGTTTTTTATTTTAGGTGCACCTAGTTGTTATTTTGAAGTCATATGTTATTTTTCATGTCCACGTTAGTTGAAATTTCTACGTTAATTGCATTATTAAAGCCAATTCACTACCAATACTATATCAAATAGAAAATTTTTATAAAATTTTTGAACAAAATGTAAATGTTTAAATGTTTATTCTGATTTTTACTTATTAATTTTATTTTATATTAAACTAAAAAATGGGAAATGCAGTTTAACAGGCGGTTTCAAAACCGTATTTAATCATTATAATTGGGATAAAAAGCAGTGCCGAAAACTCGTAAGTAGATATCATGTTAAAAATTGTCTCTTTACTGAAAGAACAAAATGATCTGACTCTCAGAGTTCTATGAAAATAAGAGTACTTGTACTTGTTGAAAGGAGGGTATATAGTGAAAATTGATCCAAAATTAATTTGTCTGTCAATAGTTTTTACTTTCCTGGTACTTATGGCATCAAATGTAGCAGTAGCTGATACCTTAGGGGCTGGAAAGTTAACGAAGGTTGCATCCAATGTCGCATCTGATTCACATCCCGTTTGGTCTCCAAACGGGAAAGAAATCCTTTTCGCAAAGGGTGCAGGAAGTTATGAGGCAAATCTATACAAAGTATCTTCAGATGGTTCAGGAGAAAAGAAACTGGCATCCGATACAGGCACAGCCGGCTATGCATGGTCTCCAGATGGAAGTAAGATTTCATACTATTATAATACAGATGAAATGGGACCTGGAACGTATAGCGTATATCTAATGAACGCAAACGGAACTAAGAAAACTCAATTATTAGATCCAGTATATAATTTGTTTTTCTATACATATACCTGGTTTCCTTCAGGTTCAAAAATAGCCTATGTTAGTGGCGTTGATAATATGGGTTCGCTTTATGAAATTAATTCAGACGGCTCAAACAACCATGAAATTGATGTTTATGTTAATGGCGCAATTGCCGTGTCACCTGATGCGTCAAAGATATTATGTACGAACTGGGACTGGGAGTATCCAACTGAAATTTACGTCCAAAGTTTGAATCAAAATAGTGGTTATTATCTAACTAATGGGAGCATATTACAACAAACCCAATCCTGGCAATCAGAAGTATGGTCCCCGGATGGTAAAAAAATCGTGTACTATTCCGATGAAAATGGAAAATCAGACATTTATACCATAAAAATTGATGGAACCGGAAAAACTCAACTCACATCAGATTCGGCATATGATTATTCTCCTATTTTTTCACCTGATGGCAAAAAAATTGTATATATGTCTGACAAAAGTGGAAATGAAGATATATGGGTCATGGATGCAGATGGGAAAAACAAAGTGCAGTTAACAACGGATTCAGCAAGGGATTCGTACCCAGAGTGGAGTCCTGATGGCAAAAAAATTGCTTTTTACTCTGAGAGGGGAGGAGATCGGGGTATATACACTCTTACTTTAGAAAACGGAAACAAACCTGTTGCTGGTTTCTCTGCATCTCCAACTTCAGGAAATGCGCCATTGAAAGTCAAGTTCACGGATAAAAGCTCAAACGTCCCTACTAGCTGGAAATGGAACTTTGGAGATGGAAAAACTTCAACAGTTAAAAATCCTGCATATACCTACAGTAAAGCAGGAAAATATACTGTTAGCTTAACAGTGAAGAATGCGAAAGGAA
>NZ_LMVP01000057.1 GCF_002287235.1 Methanosarcina spelaei | reverse complement strand
CTCCAAATGGAAAGGGCAGCATTAAAGCAATTCATGACATAACTTCTTGTCGCACGACATAAAAGTGCTTTTTAGAGTAAAAGTGCGTCTTATAAGAACTACTTATATAGTTAGTTTTACTTCAACACGAGATGAAAAATTACCAAGCAAATTTTTAGGTTCAATAACTTAGTACTAAATAAACTTAAAAATCCGGATTTCCCGTAGTGGCTTAAATTAATTTTTAAAGCTTAAAATCCTTCTAGAATTAAAACCCCTCTAGAATTATATTCATGGAATTCAAGTATCTGGAAGAATGTAAATATTTTCAAGGGAATTTACGCAGCCCTGAAAAGATAACTTTTTTTAATCTTGAAGAATTATAGTTTAATGTATTGGGGATTTGAAATGAGTGGAAAAAGGCTAATGTATAAACAGGGAAACCGAAAAAAGTTACTGTTTCTTTGTATAATTTTTATAGTTCTAATTGCGAGTATAATCTTCATCTTATCAAAGCCGTCCAATACAACAATTTATGTTGCTACCAATGGAAGTGGAGATTTTAACTGTGATGGACGTGACGACCAGATAGAGATAAACAAAGCTCTTGCATATGTTGCAGAAAATCCAAAATTCACAACCGTCCATCTGGAAGGCCCCAATACCTACGTCATTTCGGACAGTATCTACATTGGTAATGAAACTATTCTAGAAGGAGATTCAACAGCTGTAATTAAACTTGAAGATAAAGCGGATTGGCCTCTAGAAAAACCTATGATTACGCAAATGGATAGTGCCGGAAATCATGATATTAATATAAAGGGATTTGAGATTGACGGAAATCACGACAAAAATAATGGAAAAAGTAGAGGGAAAGGTTATCATAATCTGATCTATTTCCTTAACTGCGAGAACATACAGGTTCACAGTGTGTATATGCATGACAGTCACGGAGATGGGCTTAAAGTCGTAAAATGTTCAGGTGTTAAGTTTTACAATAATAGGGCATATAAGTTAGGGCATGATGTTCTCTACGTTATTTATTCTTCTAATATAGAGGCCTGGAATAATAAAATAACGTGTAGAACGAATAGTGGTTTGAGGATTTACAATACAAACCATGTAAAATTCTATAACAATAAGATTGACTCAAAAGGAGAAGGTGGAGCAGGGATTGAAATCCAGAAAATTGGCCAGTCAACTGCAATGAATGATATTGAAATCTACAATAACCTGCTATATGAGACGAACGCAGCAGGTATATGGATTACAGGTTATGGGCAAAGGTATTCAAAAGATTCTGCAAAAGATATACTGATTCATCATAATAAATTTTACAAAACCGGAACTAACAAAGGCGCAAACTGGGCAGGAGGCATAGTGCTCAATGGTTTCCAAAATACAGTGATAGAAAATAATAAATTCGACGGATGCTATGGTGCTGCTATTGCCCATAAACAGGTTAATGACGAGTTTTCAGCTCCAGGTTCAGGCTACACAACTGTCGTGAGAAATAACATAATAATTAACACACAGTCTAGTCGTGCAGCTGGTGAAGGATATGCTATATACAACCAGCTAAAAAATACACATTCCTTTATCCTGGAAAACAACTGCCTTTCAGGCAACGTCGGTGGAAATTATATGGGTGCAAATTCCACCTCAGACGTTAAAGCTGACTCCGAACTTGCTGCAAAGTTGAACACCAATGGGTCTTTGGATAAGGATTATTTTCCCTGGAACGAAGCTATGTGTGCTGGACTACAGATGTCTTATGAAATAAACGAAAGTGTAGTCCAGACCGAACAGGAAGAAGGCTTTGCGACGAGTTTTAAAAGAGTTTTTTCGGAGTTTATAAGAACCCTGAAAAGATTATTTTTGAGCCTTTCGATACAATCTGAGAAAGTTGATAACCTTAAAATTGCTTTACCCTTAATTGCTTCTGATTAATGACCCCTGGAAAAATTCTGGAGGAGACTGGTATGATAAAGAAAAGCCCAAATTCACTGTAAGTATACATGAATGTCAATAAAATTAGTCTGGAAATCTGACTTATAAGAAGATGGTAATATTTAGATATAAACAGAAAATTATTTGATTTTTGATGCTACTCTTCTGACATTTGTGAATTAAACCGGATTATATTTAGTGTTTAGGCTTATAGACCTCAATTGAGGGTTCTTGTATATCCGAGATGTATCGCTGTTAGAGCTCTTCTGCCTAATTTAACACAAACTTATAAGGAAAAATTGACTTTGCTTCTATCCTTGCAAACTTACGGACTATAGACCATATAGTAGTATTCTATTATTCTTATTTTATTATTCTTGCTCTGAGGGGTTACCTAGACTGAGTAAAGGGATAGTAAATAGAAAAGTTAGGATAAAAAACTAGAAGTTAAAAATGGATTCAGAGAGTAACGGATAAAAGAGATAGGATTTAAAATAAAAAATTCAAAATAAAAATGTGGAAGAATAATCTTCCGAGTCTTAACGAGCAAGTCCCACTCTTTCATTCCTTTTCTTCTCGACCTGCATATCGAAAAGCATTCCGAAAAGAAGCATCTGAAGACCCGTACCCAGTACAAGGAAACAAAGCAGAGGGTAGTAGGAAGGAAGAAAATTTTGTAACAAAATCTGCAAAAAGCCCCACAGTCCTAAAAGAACACCAGCAGGCAAGGCAACCATTCCAAGGAAATAAAATAGTACAAGTGGGTGGAAATCAAGTACTGTATATTTGACCCTCAGCCTCCATAAAAAGCCTCTAAAGATCATGGGAGCTACTTTGCGAATAAACTTGCCGTAGTGAATCTTTGATCTCTCTCTACCGTACCGAGCAGGCATTACTACGTCCATTACTCTCATTCCAAAGGCATTAAGCTTGATCAACAGATCGTTACAATAACCATAATAAGGGTAAACTGAATCCAGATCAATAACCTCGAGGGCCTGCCTGGAAATAGCTGTATATCCATTCTGAGGATCCATAACCTGCCAGTAACCACTACCTATTTTTGTGATAAAGCTAAGTAGAAGATTTCCAAAAGATCTCCATTTGCTCATCCCGGTCATAAAATCGTCAGTAAGTAATCTATTGCCTTTTGTATAATCAGCTCTTCCCTCAATGATTGGAAAAATCAACCTGGGAAGCTGGGCAGGATCCATTTGATTGTCTCCGGCCATAACCGCAATGATGTCCATCTCATCTTTTAGGGCAAGTTTATACCCGTCAATTATTCCTGCACCTACTCCTTTGTTTACTTCATGGCGCAGATAAACGATTCTAGAATCTCCGAACTTTTTTACGATTTCACCTGTTCGAACTATACTACCGTCATCGATCACGTAAATTCGGTCCACATATTCAGGGATACCGCTTAGAGTCTCGCCTATAAGTAGTTCTTCATTATAAGCAGGCACGACAACTCCTATACGGGTGCTCTCAAGCTTCCTGAATATAGGGTCTACATCAAAACTAAGGTAGTTGACATTAAGACCTTCAGTTTTTGCTGCAGAAAGCAAGGATTTTAAAGTTAAATGGTCTCTGCCTGAACTGATCTTCTGCAGTGAGTCTGCAGTTATTGCAAGGAAGCCTATTTTTTCTTTAAAAGTACTTTTCCCATTAAAGAGCATTACCGTTTCTTGCTCACAGGAAATACGGCAGGGCCACGAACCCACTGATAAGTCAAATCCATGTCTTAAAGGCTCAAGGACATGAGAAAGCAAATCTATATCCTGCATGCATTCCGGATAGATAAGAACCGCAAGTTCAGAATCAAGAGATGCCTTGTAGAGAACATCAAGTAATGCCTCCTCCCCACCGGAGATAAGAACAACTCGTGCCCCTCCCAAAGCAGCTACTTCCATAGTTCGATCGGTAGAACCTTCATCAAGAACAAGTACACGATCCGCGTAACTTGCCGCAATCAAGACTTTGCTTCCAATGGAAGTTTCCTCGTTGTGAGCTGGAATTAAAATAGTAAATTCATGCCTGATCAACCTATCAGAAAGTTGAGATGGCGAAGATACTATGCTCATAGGATCAGAGATTAGAGAATTAAGACCAAGTGTAAGGGCTGAAAACAAACCCAATCCACCCCCCTATACATACGCATATGCTATAACCCCCTTTATCTGTATAAGTGGAAAAATATTAAAGACTATCATACTAAAAATTATTAGATTAGGATATATATAAGGTTAACATCTGATAAAAATAGTTTCGTAAAAATATAAATACGGAAAAAATTTTCTTACAAAAAATCTGTATGAATAAAATAAAAAAACTAATTGACTGGCAAGATCTCCTTATTTCGTGAAAAAGGAGGCTTGAAGAGCTAGTAAACAAAGAAAAAAAATCAAAGAATAATCTAATACGAAAGAGCAAAGTTTACCACTTGATTAAGTGTTCAAATAGGCACTAACATACTCTTTTAATGCAATATTACAAGTTTAGCAAGAGTTTGACTAGTATATTGAGAAGGTTAGTGTCATATAGTATAGCAGGAGTTTGATATTGTACCTGCAAATTATAAATTTCCAATCTCGGATAAGCCGGAACTTGACGAACGACTTTCCAGATGACAGCTACAATCAGTACCAAGGTCAGGAAATACTTAATGACTCAAAATATCAACAGGCAAGTAGGTAAAATATTATAATAGTGATTAAACACCGAAAAAAGAATTTTAATCTGATACTAAAACCTACATTTCAATAATATTTAGTTATATAATGAAAAGACATTATAAAATGGTCGAAACTGTAATGAAACTGTAATATTTCTGTTTATTAAAAAGGCTTGGAGTATTTCTCCTATCCTGTTGTTACTTTCGCAGAGCAAAAAAATCAACATTTCTCATTTTTGTTTGAAATATATAAAGTCTGTGAAAAAGTGGGTTCGGAGTTTCAGTAGATACGGGTTAACATGATAAGCCATATAGATATTCCTGAATGAGAAAGAAAAGTCGTAACTGAACCAAATATTTAATAAAGATGGAGGTCCAAAAAGTATAATTAAGGGGATACTTTGATCAAAAAAATGAAACAAAATAAAGAAATGTGGGATCTGTTTACTAAAAGAGAAGAGTACGACCCTGTACTTTTAGAGAAGTACGGAAGCTTTTCCTATTACATGAACAGTCAAAAAAACATTTTTGAATCTGAAGTCCCGAGCTTTTTAATAAAAAATGGCGTGAATTCCGAATGTCCCAAAGAAAAGAAATTTGTTGCATGCCTGACTTATGACATTGATTTTGTATGTCCCGGAACGCTGAGTACTGCAGCCAGAACTTTAAAAGCTCTCAAAAAGGGGCAGTTTCTACGGACCTCTACCCTTTTATTTTCAAGAATAAACAAAATCAGGAGCCTTATATGGAGTTTCAGGCAAATTATGGAATTGGAAGGTAATTACGGAGTAAAATCCACTTTTTATTTTCTGACCCTTGGTTCGGGTAACGAAGACCATACATTCAACGTTGAAGAACTGGAAGGAGAACTTTGTCATATTTCGGATCAAGGATTCTTGACTTCAATCAGGCATGGAAGCTTAAGGAAAAGCTCATTGATACAGTTGAGTGCTATAGACTCTTACTTATGTTTCTTTGGCACAATTTAGATTAGAAAAACTATAAAGTTATTGTGTTGTGGGGTTGTATGGAAACTGCAAAAGGATACGCGGAGAGATTCACAACTAATCTTGATGTGATTCTCAGCGTAATGGGATTCGGTTTAGGGCTATTAATTGTTTCCTTGTACTATATCATCAACCTAAACCAGGAAGATATTGGAATTACCGTTCTTTCCGCCTGTTTGATCTACTTTGTATTTAGAAATAAATTTAAGAGTGAGGCCGCAATCTCTTCTCAAGAAAACAGGTTTAAAAGTATACTGGGTATCTCGTTTTATCTCATTTTTCTGGCATGTATTTTTATATATAGTACGAATCTGTACTACAGACCCATATCTTCCTTTATATTGATATGTATCCTTGCAGCCGTTATCGCCTCCCAGATTCTTTATGTTAGAGAAGGGGACGGAGTGACCTCCTTACTATTGCAGATATTCCTGCTATCAATTCTTATAAGAGTTGGAATTTTTTATAATTTTCCAAGTCTAATGGGCTATGATGCTTATTTCCATGCTAATATGGCACGGGTAGTTACTGATACCGGGTTTGTTGCTCCGATTGAAACGAGCGGTAAGTACTTTTACTACCCGCTTTTTCATATTTTTATCTCAATTATTCAGATAATAGGCGAAACCGATATCAAAGACGCAATATTTTATTCCATAGGATTTGCCAGCGTTTTCAGTACAGTAGGTGTTTACCTTGTAGGAAAGAAACTTGAAGGTGTTCAGATGGGATTGCTTGCGACTTTACTAATAAACTTAAACAATCATAATATCGTTGCAGGAATTACAAATATAACTCCTGGTTCTCTTGTTCTTTGCTACTTTATATTCATTGTATACGCGATCTTTAGCGAGAAACAGAGTTTGAGATATACAGCAGTTATCCTGTTAATTACTATTCTAATGGTTCTGACTCATCAGTTGACAACTTTTGTAGTATTTCTTTCTTTAGTCACAATTTGCGTAGGTAAATATCTGCATAATCGTGTATATAAGAGTCTTTTCACGAAAGCAAATAGTTTTAATTATATTCTTTTTTTTATAGTTAGTTTACAAACATACTGGATGTTCACATATGTTAATACAGATACTTCGTTTCTTGAAATGGTTCTCAGCCCTCTTATGGATGTCCTTCAAAGCGGGTCAAGCTACTCAAGTAATGAACTTATTGTAGGTTCCGTATCTAATCAGGAAACACTGGAAACACTTCTACTTCATATAAGTTACCTTGCCCTACCTTTTTTCGCAATAGGAGGGGTATTAGTATGGTTTTCTCGCGAAGATGTCAAAAAAATCAATAAATTTTCTATTGCCTTAGTTGTTATAATCCTGTATGGTCTTGCTTATGGAATTCCTTTATTGGGGATGAGGAATTTCCTTACAAGCCGATGGTTCCCATTGATAGCAGTGTTCCTGGTACTGGTATCTGCCTCATATATGTTGAAGTTAGTAAGTCTTTTTAACTCAAAAAAAGCAAAGATCCTCATAATGTTCACAATAATTCTTCTATTTTCGTTTGTAATGGTTACAACACCAGGCATAAATAAAGACAACCCACTTGTGGCAAAGGACACGACCGTAAGAAACCAGTTCAAAAGTATTGAAATAGAAGCTATTAAAACAGTAACCGCGAAGTAC
This sequence comes from Methanosarcina spelaei, assembly GCF_002287235.1. Classification (GTDB taxonomy): domain Archaea; phylum Halobacteriota; class Methanosarcinia; order Methanosarcinales; family Methanosarcinaceae; genus Methanosarcina; species Methanosarcina spelaei. The sequence goes on along the minus strand of NZ_LMVP01000057.1, from coordinate 40,423 downwards.
TCCGGAAATATCTTTATGGATTCTCCATATGATAGTTGTCTTTTTTACAGAGACAGAGGATATGATTCCAGTAACGCAACATATTTTAATATTCAGCATATACAAACTGGAGAGATTGATGGTAATCCGGTTGTTTTGCTGAGAAAATCAACTATTAAAGAACCTATCTCTATTAATGACCCTGAACGTTATGGAGTAAATATTATCCAGACATTGCCAGAGGGATTTTTCAACAGATTCAAAGCACATGATTACGCCCGAGTATATGATAACGAAGAGGTATTTGCTTACACAAAGGAAGAAAAAAGACCGGAAACTAAGAGACCATGATAATCTCCGTTTACTTATTGCGAGATGAAAAAAAGCCCATCTGTTGGGACTTACGTTTTAAAGTTGGAAGTAATTATGTCAAACTTTATCGGTAATGTGTTAAAACTTGTATCAGGGAGTGTTGCTGCACAGATTCTGGGTATACTTCTTGTACCAATAGTCACTAGAATTTATAGCCCTGACGATATGGGAGTCTTTCAGCTTTTTGTAGCAATATCAGGTATACTGGTAATTTTCTCTACTTTTTCATACCAGTTTGCTATTATGTTGCCAAAATCCGAAGAGGATTCTGTAAATGTATTTTTCCTTTCCTCAATTTTAGTTACTTTTATATCTTTACTCGTAGCCGTAGCAGTAATAATCTTTCCAGAAGACATTGAGCATATTATTGAGTATATATTTCATACTAAGGGATCCTCAAAATACTTAATCTATCTTCCTGCAATAGTATTTTTTAATGGCCTTTTTTTCGTGCAGAATTACTGGCTTTCAAGAAAACTACGTTTTGGAGTTGTTGCAGGATCTAGAGTGTTAAATGCTTTATCGACCAAAGTGCTTCAGTTAATTCCTTTCTGGACCGCATCACCTTTGGGTCTAATTGCAGGTTATACTCTGGGATATGGACTTGCAGACCTGGCTATGCTCAAAGGCGTAAGAGAGGACTTAAAGGTCTTCAGGACAGTGTCAGTAAAAAAAATGAAAGAGATGGCTATTGAATATAAAAATTTTCCTTTATTTAGTTCATGGTCTACACTTTCAAACACAATTTCTCCGCAGGTGCCTACTTTCTTGCTTGCATATTTTTACAGCACAAGCGTTGTCGGATATTTCTCACTTGCGAATCAGGTAGTAAATATGCCCATGGGACTTGTCGGGACAGCTATACAACAGGTTTTCTTCCAGAAAATTAGTGAGATGAAAAATGGGAACTCAAGTGGCGATATGAAAACTATCGTAAGCGAAGTTTACAAAAAGCTAATTTTAATAGGAATATTCCCTATGATACTCCTATTAATCCTGGGAGAAGAAATATTTACATTTGCTTTCGGAAAAAACTGGTATATAGCAGGCACTTATGTAAAAATCCTTGTGCCGTTTATATTTCTTGTTTTCCTTGCCTTACCCATTTCAACCCTCTACAGTGTATTTGAAAAGCAAAAAGTCTGGTTTACTTACAGCACGGCTCTTTTACTCTCAAGGTTCGTAGCACTTGCCATAGGAGGAGTTTACGCAAAAAGTGCTGAGTTTTCCCTTTGCTTGTTTAGCTTCACAGGAGTTATATTCGCTCTCTGGAATAATGCATACTTACTTAATCTTGTAGGGATCAGTAAAAAGGAAAGCCTTGAAATCCTCACTAAATACACAGTGATTGGAGTAGTTATCTCAATCCCATTGATTCTACTAGAAACACTTTCTGCGAATTTTTATCTCATTATGCTTGCAGCTATCATCATAACCCCTATCTATTATGGGATAGCTCTTCATGACGATCCTACGTTTAAGAGGATATTTTCAGCCTTTCTCGTGAATATAAAAAATAGAACCTGAAAGGGTTTAATTTCCTTTTTAGAAAAAACTTACTGAAAGTTGATCTCTGAGGAAATCAGTTTATAGAAGAAAAGTAGAGTTTCAGTCAGAATAAACAAGGGAAAAACCATTAGAAAAATAATGAAAAAATAATTTCGGGATATTCCCTAATTTTATATCTTTAAAATTTCGATTTTTGTCAGTAAGTTTCTTTGTGAGTAGTTTTATACAGGGTTTTTGCAATTGAATATTTTTTGCTCTCTAGAGTCACACTATAATAGGGAATTAACTCAGGAGAAAAGCCCATAATGAAATCCGCAAACCTGGAAATATTTGCTGCCATTACGTTCATATACTCGAAGTTTCGGGATTTCAGGTCAAGAAATTCGTTATAATACAGAAGAGCGTTCGGACCCAAACGACCAAAGTCCGGGTTCAAGGCTGAGGTCCAGGTTATACTACACTTCTTTCCATACAGATTTAAGTGAGCCGCAATAGCTTCGCCCTCAGGAGTCTCTGTGACAAACATATAGCCAATATCTTTTTCCTGAATTAGCTTAAACACTCTTTCAAAGAACCCTCTGGGAAGCGGAGGGGCTAAGTTTTGCTTTTCGTATACCATTGAGAGCAGATGGTAATATGTCTCAGGATCGTTCCATATCCTGGTTTTAAGTCCTGCCTCATTTGCAGTTTTAAGTTCCCTTCGGATCTTTCTTGAAAGATTATTATCTACATCTTCGTTGAGATTCAAATAATGGGTATAGTGTACAGTGGAGTCCCATCCGTACCACGTAAAAGGTCTTACGTCTTTAAAACCTGGAGCAAACGTAAGGTGAATACTATCAAATCCCTGCTTACAAAGAAATTCCCTGAGAGGATTAAGAATATCGTGAACTTCCTGTACCTGTTTACTTGCTTTAGAGCTGGCACTCTCTTTTATAAGAGGCCCGCTGTAACTAGTCATATCACAGGTTGAATTCGCGATTCTAAGAGCCCCCTTAATATTTTTAATAAAAAGAGGACATCCTCCCACAAGCTCACCTTTTCTGAAACAACCATAAATTCTAAGTTCCTTTGCCAGGACGTCCCTGCAAATTCCAAGCCACTCACTTGTATGGAAGAGTGTACCAGGCTGAGCATTTTCTACGAGCAAATCCCATTCATTATATTCAGATGGCGCTAGTTCTCTAACTTCGATTTCGTCCATTTTAAGCCCCGTACAAATAAATAATTATTTTCTGTGATGAGTTATAGGAAAACGTAAGACTGGTTTTAAGCCTTTATTTCTCGGTCTCAAATGCTGATTTGCAGACTTCGTTAACCTTTTTCGCAACGCTATACCAGCTGTAATTTTCAGTAACATAACTTAAACCTTTTGAACCCAATTTCATTCTTAAATCGGGATTTTCAAGAAGCTTTAAGATACCTTCTGCAAGAGCTTTCGGGTTCTCTGGAAGGACAGGAATTCCCCCCCCAGCTTCAAGTACTTCGTATACACCACTGATATTGCTTGCAACTACAGGTTTTCCGCAAGCCATGTATTCATATAACTTCAAAGGAGACAGGCCTATTTTTGCGTTTCTGGCAAATATAAAAGGAGCGGTACAGATATCGCTAGCATTAATGTAGAGAGGCACGCGATCGTAGGCAATCACGCCCGTAAAAATGAACTTGTCCTCAACTTCAAGTTCACGGGAGAGCTTCATAAGATTGTGTTTCATGGCTCCATCTCCGACAATCAGGAAGTGGCATTCCGGAAACGTGGAAAGGATATGTGAAGCTGCCTTTATCAGATATTCGACTCCTTGCCAGGGAGCAAGATTGCCCACAAAGCATACAAAAGGAGTTTTAAGGTCCAGACCAAGTTCTTTTCTGCATGTTTCCTGTTCTAGTGGCTGGAACAGAAAAGTATTTGCACCGTTAGAAACCACGAATATTTTTTCTCCAGGAATTTTATAGCCTTTCTTAAGATTTGATTTTATTCCTGGAGTCACAGCAATGATTCTGTCCGAAAACCCTAGAGCTTTCTTGAGAATAAACAGTTTTAATCTAGCATGTGCAGAAAAATATCGGTTTGAGAAATTGTTTTTCTTTTCTGCATGCGGAAACTCATTTTCTTCAGATTTTTCCCTGAGGAGGTTCTTTTCGTCTTCAGGAATTCCGTTTAATTCATAAACAATTCTTCTGCATCTGCTTTTACAGAATAATCCAGCAAGAAAGCCAAAATTGGGATTGCGGGTATATAGGACATCAAAAGTCTCAGAGCCCAGAAGACGTATAGAAATCTTTAAATAGTTGACAGTAAGTGAAAGGAAATTTCCAGGAGAGACATAATGGCTATGAACATTAGCCAGATTTGAAAAAGAGATCTCACCTACAGTAAAAATATGGACCTCATTGTCAAGCCTGGCAAGATTACTAACAAGCTCATACCTGTGAATAAGTGAGCCATCAGCAAGAGAAAGAGGTCTTACCATATCCAGAAAAAGCATCTTCAAATTATCACCTGTAAGTGAACTGCTCCTTCTAGAAGTTTGCTAATATTCACTGCTCTCTCTCCTTTATGTCTCTTGAATTTGAGCTAACATTTTTCGAGATTCTGGATAACAGTCCCCCAGGCCCCTGGTTTTTGTAATAAGCCCTTACTTCAGGATCCTGAATTTTTTTCTCCCTTCTAATTGCCGAGCTAAAATATCCCCAAAAATAAGCGATACCTGTATAGTAAGGAGATTTCACGGAAAGACGAAATACATTTAAGAGGGCCATGAAAAAGTTTTTACCAAGGTAATAAGCCATCCAGCCGTTTTTGAGGTATCCGTTCCATAGGCCGTTGGCTGCACTCGTTTTACGCTTTTGGATCTGGATTACCTCAGTATACTGCATGAGGCGCCAGCCTCGCAAAAGAGCTTTTATATTAGAAATCGAATCTGGAGACGGTTCAACCTGATAACCGCCAGTTTCGAGGAAGCACTCTTTCTTCCAGATTCTTCCTGTACCTCGAGGAAGATTTTTTGCAGTTGCTTCCAGGGAAAGTTTTCCATCAGTATCATAATATATTCCCCCACTTACAATTCCCAGAGAACTGTCTTTTTTAAGCTCAGCCAGAAGTTTTCCAAAATAATTTTTTTCGAGAACTGTATCAGCATCCAGGAGGCCTATATACTCGAACTCGATATTATTTTTCTTAGAATATTCAAGCGCATAGTCAAAACCCTGTTTGCAAACATAACTGTAATGAAAAGTAATATCTCTTGGCCTTGGAGGCAATCTTATGCTCTGGATCCAGGAACATTTTGACTGCAGGTCTTCAAGGATACGTGATGTTCCATCCGTACTTCCGTCATCGACTATAATCCATAACTCAGGTTTTAATTCCTGCCCTATTACAGCTTTTGAAACTTCCGGAAGATTTTGTTCTTCGTTCTTTGCAGGAGTAACCAGCAGATACTTTCCTTTTAATTCAGTTTCGATCTGCCCACCACCTGAAAATTTCTTCTCCGCTTGTCATCCAGGCTCCTTTGTCGAAGCAGTACTGAAGCACCTTCTCGTACAACTTTACCCAATCGTTTCGGAAACTGCAACCAAATACGAAATTATGCCATAGCAGTGTAATAACACCGTTGAAGCTTGCTGTAGTATCAATCAGATTTTTTGTGTGCTCCCAGGCTTCCTCGAAAGAGTTTGAAGTAGCAAAAAGAGCAACGTCCATAACGACAAGTGGAATTTCGAGAATATCTATTTCTTTTCCTGTGTCAAGGTTATATGGACTGAAAGGATGGCACATTCCGTTCCTGAAGCCCGCACAATCATAGTACCCGAAAGTGGAGTCATAATTAAAACCGGCATCTGTAAGTATTTCCCAGGAATCTGGAGTTTTGAACCTTAGGTAATGATTACGAAAACCTATTACTTTTTTACCCAGAACGGCTTCAAGTCTTTGTTTTTCTTTTTTTATTTTTTCAGGACTGTCGTATGAATAGTAACCTCCGTGAAGACCAACCTCCCCTCCTCTGTCTAAAATTTCTCCCAAATGATGTTCTATGTCTTCAATATCATACCTGAATCTTATTGGATCGACTTCTGAAGTAATGAAATAAAAAGAGGACTTTGCTTCAAAACTGGCTTCAATGTCCATAATTTTAGAAAAATTGAGGTAAGGAGAGTAGTCTATTCCCCTCAGTTTCCACAGTAACTGATTTGCAGAATCCTTAAAATTTAACTGTTTAAAACTGTAAGCTGATGACAACAAGCTATGGGAAAGAGGTGGGTAAATATCATCTACATCGTGAGTCAAACAAACAGCAAATGTTTGATTTTCAGGGAATTCAACCTGCATCCCATTTTCTATAAGATATCTGGATACCTCAGGTTCAGAAGCGTTTTGGAGATATTTTTCAGAGAAAAGAAAACGCTGGTGTTTATCCAGCTTTTCAGGATAATACTCTTCTTTTCGGGTGAAAAGATCCCATAAATCCTGATTTTTCTTCAGTAATTCATACATAAGACTCATCCGAAACCGAAGATAAAGAAAGTCCAGATTTTTTTTCAGGAAGACTTTCTATGAGTTTGACCACGAACTCTGTAACATTGATTTTATCCCTGAGAAGAGCAGCTCTTTTCAGGCTCCAGGTTTTCTTAAGTTCCGAATCTTTGAAAAGTTCTGTAATTTTTGTAAGGGCAGATTGCGAATCACTGTAGTTAAAAAGTAAACCGTATTTCTTCTCGAGTTCAGAAAAGTTCCCCATCGTTCCTGCAAGAGTGGAGATATAAATTGATGGAGTTCCCAGAATTGCACTCTCAACAGCCATCGTTGCTCCTTCACCTACATATAGAGTGGCATAATAGAGCAAGTGGTGAATTTTTTCTGGGGAGACCCAGATTCTATACTTCTCAAACTCTGTTTCCAGGGGTCCTTCTGAAGTTATGAACACTTTTCCAAATTTTTCGGCTTCCTGAATAAGTGCTACTTTATTTTTGATTCCATGTTGGCCTACATCATGGTGCGCACCCCATGAAACGAAGCGAAGGATTGTAAAAGGCTCCCCCTCTTCTACCCCAATGTCTTTCAGAATTTCAGGACGAGGAGTAAAATAAGATGGGTGAAGATAAGCCAGTTCATGATATCCACAATACCTTATCTGTTTTCGTCCTTCATTTTTTAGATAGCATGAAGGAGTACAGATTATGTCACAGAAGGGATAGGTTAACTTCTGCGCCAATACTGCGTGTTCGGTGTCGTTAAAAATTATGGATCTTTTTCGCTGTATCCAGGCTACTTGAGCTATAGCTGGAGAAAGGATACCTATAAAAATATCAGGATCAAAATGTTGGGTAATTTTAAAAGTTTTAAACTCTCTTATAAACCATTCTTCAAGTAAATTGATCTTTCCTGGTTTTACTTTACTCAAAACAGTATGTTGAATTCCGTAAGCGTTCAAGAGCTCTATTACTACATCCTTGTCTCGCGAGACTACCATTACTTGATGCCCTTTTTTCTCAAGACTCCATATAGTGTTTTTAAAAAAATGAACATGGGCTGGATGCCCTATATCGACAAGAACTCTCAACTTTTCACTCCCCAATTAATACTTTTTATAATATATAATACACCGAAAGAAAGTCTGTCTGTTCGAGTAGTCTTTTGAAATTGAGAGGTCGGAAACTAACCCCCAACCTGATTTGAAAGTATATGAGACAAATTAATATCAACAAATCAGAAAATTTTCCTGCTTTATTCTCTCTTACTTTAACAAATGTGTTCAGTCAAATCCTGGTTTTCACCCAACCCCAATTTCAAACTGTTCTATCAGATAGAACTCCCCGCCTCGTTCTACCTTAAAAATAATAACTATTCTTCTCCAGCGGCTGAAGATCCCCTTATTAGTGCCCCTATCAAATTCATTTTTTAATTCAGTTAAAGGTATTAACAGACTAAATTATGATTAGAAGATAAATGGCTCAAGGATAAATAATTATGGAAAACATAGTTACTGAACTAAGATAACTAGAACTTTCAGTGTTGAAAAATATAGACAGGATATTCTCAAAAGTAAAAAATAAAAGTTATTTAGCTTTTTTAATTTATACAAAAAAATAGACTTATTAAAAGGAAAAAAAGCACTTTATAAATTTATTTGTAGATTTTAAGAGGATTACTTTGAGAAAATTATCTTGAAGCCTGCAAAGAGAAAACTAGCAATAAAGCATATTACAAGAGGATAAATCCCCATATCCATTGAATCCACAGAAAACTCATCTTCTTCTCTGGAGGCCAGCAACATCTCTTTCATACCCACAAGAGCAATTAGTCCCGCAACCGTTACCCGATAATATACAGGGATTCCAAAATCCGTTGAAAGAAAGCAGATTCCTAAATATGGAAGAGAATTCCCCGCTGTAAACTCTGTACCCAGGCCAAGTATTGAAAACATTATAAAATCCCCAAAATTTCTGTAAGGAATCAACAAACATGTATCAAATCCTAACTATACAAGGTATAACCTTTAAACTATATAAACATGTAAAGAATTATTAGGAGCTTGGCACAGAAAACTATATAAATTGACAATTTCCAGAGTGGAACTGGAAAGAGTTCCTATCAAAAAATAAATAAGAATTGGAATTGATTACTCTCCAATTCTCAATAAAGAGGTTCAAATTTATGAAAATTTCCGTTATAGGGTCAGGATATGTGGGCTCAGTCACCGCCGCATGTTTTGCAGAAGTCGGGCATGAAGTAGTCTGCGTAGATATCGACAAGAAAAAGATGGATCAGATAAATGCAGGCATTTCTCCGATATATGAAGAGGGACTTGAAGAGCTTTTGCAAAAGTATGCAGGAAAAAGTCTCACTGCAACCACTGACTATGAATATGCGATCACGAATACGGACATTTCCTTTATCTGTGTAGGAACTCCTTCCGCAGAAGATGGAAGCATAGACCTTTCAATTGTTCGTGCAGCAACAGCAAGTATAGGGGCAGTACTGGCAAAGAAAGAGGGATACCATGTAGTGGTTGTTAAAAGCACGGTTGTGCCCGAGACAACTGAAAAATTTGTCCTTCCTATTCTTGAAGAAATTTCAGGAAAAATAGCCGGAAAAGATTTTGGAGTTGCAATGAATCCCGAGTTCCTTAGAGAAGGAAAAGCCGTCTACGACTTTATGCATCCTGATAAAATAGTTGTTGGAGCAATTGACAAGAAGTCTGGAGATCTTGTCTCGGAACTTTACCGGACCTTTAAATGTGAGGTCACCCGCACGAGTCTATCAACAGCGGAAATGATTAAATATGCAAATAACTCCCTTCTGGCAACCAAAATATCCTTTGCTAATGAAATTGGCAATATTTGCAAAAGGTTAAATGTTGATACCTACGAGGTTATGGAAGCTGTAGGTAAGGACTCCAGAATATCTCCAAGGTTTTTGAATTCTGGAGCAGGATTTGGAGGGTCCTGTTTTCCAAAAGATGTAAAAGCACTTATAGGGAAGGCAAAAGAAATAGGTTATTCTCCAGATCTTCTAGAATCGGTAATTGCAGTAAACGAAAAACAGCCAATTCTTATGACCGAAATACTCCAGAAAAAAATAGGAAGCCTTGCAGGCAAAAAGATTGCAGTCCTTGGGCTTGCTTTTAAGAACGATACGGATGATATAAGGGAGTCCAGGGCTATCCCTGTCATTGCTGAACTTCTAAGATTAGGAACAGAGATTTCCGCTTACGATCCAATGGCAACCGAGAATATGAAGCGAATCTTTCCAACAATTGAATACTCCGAGAAAGCTAAAGACGCTCTTAAAAGTGCTGATGCTTGCCTTGTAATGACAGAATGGGATGAGTTCAAGCAACTTGACTCTGAATTTGAAGGCATGAAAGAAAAGATAGTAATTGATGGAAGGCGGATAATTAAAGCGAAAAATATTGATTGTGAGGGGCTCTGCTGGTAAAAACCGGCAGAAATTATTTCCTTTTTTTTACACAAATTTATATATTTTAACTTTACTGACCTCTAACTGCCTTTATAAGTCTGATTTGTCTGAAGGTTCCTCTACCGCGACTAGAATTTCTCTTAAGTACTCAAGTACGTTTTCTCTAAGATTTTCATTCTCAAGAGCAAAATCTACTATTGATTTCACGTACCCTAACCTGTCTCCTGTATCGAATCTTTTTCCTTTGAACCTGCATGCGTAGATCATTTGCGACCTGTTAAGAACCCGAATCCCATCGGTTAGCTGGATTTCATTTCCTATCCCTGTTCCGGCTTCTTTAATACAGTCAAATATTTCAGGGGTGAAAACATAGCGACCTATTGCTCCCAGATTGGAGGGAGCATTTTCAGGTGACGGTTTTTCGACAATGTCCTCAAGTACGTAGAGGGAATTATTAAGAGGCTTACCCTTTATAATTCCGTAGCTACTTAATTTTTCATAAGGAACTTCTTCCACTGCGAGTGTGGATCTACCATACTTTTCATAATTTTCAATGAGCTGGGCAGTGCAGGGCTTGTCATTCACAATAATATCGTCCCCGAGAAGCACGGCAAAAGGTTCATTTCCAATATGTTTTTCTGCCCTGAGAACCGCATCTCCGAGCCCATTGGGCTCTTTCTGGCGGATGTAGTGAATATCTACAAGAGAGGAAACGTCCCGGACAAGTTGTAGAAGTTCACTGTTATGTTTTTTCGCAAGATGCATTTCGAGTTCAGGAGAATCGTCGAAATAGTCCTCAATTGCCCGTTTCCCCCTGCCTGTAATAATGATTATATCCTCAATTCCTGAGGCAATAGCTTCCTCTACAACATACTGGATCACAGGTGTGTCAATAATAGGAAGCATCTCTTTTGGCATTGATTTGGTGGCAGGTAGGAAACGGGTCCCAAGGCCAGCCGCTGGAATAAGCGCTTTTTTAACGGTCAAAATAAACTCTCCGATAAAAGAATTCTATGAAACGGTTGTTCATACAGTTGGGTTAAAAATACTTATTAACCAGAGAATCTTTAATTTTCTCCGGTTATTTACTCATCCCATCTATAGGGAAAGAAATAAAAGTATTTTCTGACCACTTTAAGACATAGTAGTAGAGTATTAATCGAAAGAAAGACTGTTTGGTATTTTCCATGGCTGCAAAGAATAAAATACTTGTGACAGGGGGAGCCGGTTTTATAGGAAGCCACCTTGTAGACCGCCTTGTAGAAAAAGGAAGCCAGGTCACTGTTTTTGATAATATGAGTTCAGGAAAAATGGAATTTATAGAAAAACATCTTGAAAACCCGGACTTTACCCTGATAAAAGGAGACCTGCTTAACCAGGAGGCGATAGAGAAGGCCTGTAAAGGTATTGATTTTATTTTTCATGTAGCTGCAAATCCTGATGTCAAGCTTGGAGCCTCCGATACAAGAATTCACCTAAATCAGAATATTATGGCGACCTACAATCTTCTGGAAGCAATGAGGAAAAACAATAATGAAAAAATTGCATTTACTTCCACCTCGACAGTTTATGGGGAAGCGAGCATTATGCCTACTCCAGAAGATTACGGCCCTCTTATTCCTATATCTCTTTATGGTGCCTCAAAACTAGCCTGTGAAGCCTTAGTTACTTCATATTCTCATACTTTCGATATGCAGGCCTGGATATTTCGCTTCGCAAATATTGTAGGCCCACGTAGTACACATGGAATTACGGTTGACTTTGTAAAGAAACTGCGAAAAAACTCTAATTTACTGGAAATCCTGGGCGATGGCAAGCAAGAAAAATCCTACCTCCATGTGTTAGAGTGCATTGACGCAATATTGTTTGTAATTAAGAACAGTAAAGAAAAAGTAAATATATTTAATATCGGCTCCGAGGACACTATCAGTGCCATAGAGATAGGAAAGGCTGTTATAGAAGAGATAGGTCTTTCTAATGTCAAATTTACCTATACCGGAGGGAATAGAGGCTGGAAAGGTGATGTGCCAAGAATGAGATTAGGGATTGAAAAAATGAAAAATTTGGGCTGGAAACCGGTCTATACATCAGAGAGAAGCATTAGAGAAACAGCAAGAGCATTACTTGATAAAAACTTAGTAGAATAACTTATATTCCATTTTTCTTAAACAATTTTTTGTCGACCAGTATGAAAATGAAGGTAAAACTACTGCTTGACCTCGCTTTTGGCTCTGAATAAGTACCTTCGTATTAAAGAAAGTTCGTGGTCGGTGAATCCGCCTATTAAAAACATCATAACCAGATAAATAAGTACACCCATAACTGCAATCTCAAAGAGTTCAAAGATGCTTGAGATAACGAAGTAGGAAACAAAGAGATACATAGTTATTGAGGACAGAACGCTTTTTACAATATCATGGAGATAAAAATCAAGTTTAAAGTGTTTTAAGGAAATATGCATACAAAGCACAGCCATTAAAAAGTAGGAGAATAAGGTTGAAAGTGAAGCTCCAACAATTCCAATGGAAGGTATCAGCAGAAGGTTGATCAATACATTCGAAACTGCTGCAACAATATTGATGTAGGTCGTAGTCTTTGTTTCCTTGATAAGGAGCATTGTATTGACAAATATCTGGAAGATTCCTGCCAGAAGACCGGAAAAAGCAATAATAGGAATTACAAACCAACCCGAAAGAAAATCATCAGTTGTAAGGATCCCAAGCAAAGGTTTCGCAAGAGCTGAGAGCCCGAAAACTGCAGGAATTGAGATAAGAAGGAAATATCTTAGAGAATGAGACATATAAATTCTTACTTCATCCGTTTTATTCTCATCGAATAGCTTTGATAACTCGGGAAGAAGAATGAGCTGAAGAGAGCTTACAAAAAGTTGTATAAGACTGCCAATTGAACAGGCTGCCGAATATACGCCTACGCTTCTAAGACCGAGAAAATAAGTAACCATATATCTGTCACTAGATTCCGTAATCCATCTAATAAGTGAATTGGGAGTTAGCGGTAGAGAAAATTGCAAGTACTCTTTTATGTAAGTAAACCGAGGGATTACGAATCCAATCTGTGATATAATCATCAGAAGAGAAATTAAAAAAATGGAGCCCTGCACAAGTAGAGTAGCCGCAATTACGCCAAGAAGCCCATACCCCATTTTAAGAAGAAAGAGAATAAAAAATAATTTTCCAAACGTTTCAAAAAGGGTTAAGTAAGAAAATATCTGAATCTGTCTGAAAATCCTGAAATAAAAAAGAGATATTGACTCAATTACACTCAGGAGGATTAAAAGGGAACCTGCCTGAATAAAATAAGTTGCATGAGGATCTTTAAAACCGAAGGTAGCAAGGGGCTCAGCAAACATATAGAGTAAAAATGAGGCAAACAGACCGGCTATAGTTACAAAAAAGAGAATGGAATATACTGCTTCCCTTATTATTTTTATTTCTGTTTCAGAGGATAAAAACCTGACAAAACCCATAGAGAGGCCCATCAGTGCAAGAGGAGAGATGAGAGATACCGTGGTATTGATCTGAGCCCAGAGTCCGTAGTCGTATGTTCCAAGGGTTTTTGTGATTATCGGAAGTAAGAAGAAAGTTCCCAGGCTTGTAAGTACCTGAACTGTCCCGATAAAACCAACATCCTTTGCAAACTTTTGATATGACATCATATCACCTTAAAAGAATCCGTTTTAAAGAATTTCAGTGAAAGAAGTCTTGAAAATAGTCTTACAAGAAAGTTTTTCTTACGACTTGACCAGACTAACTATTCTAGCCCGAAATTTAAATCCTTGTGAATGCTGATCATTTGGCTCAAGTTTTGATCTCTCAGTAGAAGTTTTATTTATAACTATATCATAAAAAATTTCATTCATGAAAAATACCTTTAATTTTAATTCAAAAGCTTAGGTATATCGTTATTCATATTTAGTGTTAACTTTAAACTTGTTTAGGCTCATTTTTTTTAATAACAACCAAATTTTAGCTACCCCGAGTAAAAGATTTCTACAAAAGATAAAAGCCTTTGTGTTGAAATAAATTTTGTCAGAAGTTCAAAGAGCATCTGATATGACTTCCTGAAAAATAGATAAATAAATGAAATAAAAGAATTAGGAATGCAACTACCATAAGTTCTGACATATTAGAAAATCGAATTATAAATTTACGCAACGTAGGCCTGGATCCAAAAGAGATCCTGAGCTGGGAATAAAACTTTTACAGAGAAAGATAAATTTGACAAAGAAGAATAATCTTGGGAGCAAAAATAAGTAAGTTAATCCCGATTAGTAAGTCTAGAATCATACTAACTTGCTTAAAATGATTCCTTGGATAATTTTTAAAATTTTATGTTTTTGTAGTAAATCTAAAAGAAAAAGTTCCAAAAACATCCGACAATAGAAGCTTGTTCCTGGGTCGGAAGTGATGGAACTCCTTGAGAATGCAAACTTTTACTTGTACACTAAACTCAGTTTTGGTACCTGACTAGTGTTTCCACAGTCAGCACTATAGAAGGCGATATAGTTACCATTTTCATTGCGAGCTTTTAGAAGAAAACCTGTGTTTTCATACTTGCCATTAACATACTCTTTTACAAGATCGGTTACATTAAGCTCATAGTATCTGTTATCCGGTAAGCTACTGGCTTTTAGAGTTAACGTAGCATATGGAGTACTGCCCTGGAGGACACCGTTTCTGTCATACCAGTCTCCTCCGGCATTATTCCATGCAACATTTGCATTCTTTTTATTCCAGCTCACATAGTCAGGGTTCCAGGAAGCAGGCCTGTAAACCTCGATAACAGTATCATTTGGTCGTGTACTGGAAGGATAATACCAGAAAAGAGAAAGAGTTGCACTATTTACCTCTGTGCTACTGGTATACTCACTTAAGTTAAATGATATAACAGCCCTATACTTTCCAACATCACTTAGTTCTCCCACATCGATAAATGATGTATCAGAATAGACTCCTTCAGGTGAGGTTTCACGCAGACGGTTGTCTTTTGCACCAGTAATAGTTGCATTTACAGTTACCCTTTTCTTAATATTAAGCTTTGGTACCTGGCTTGTATTTCCGCAGTCAGCACTGTAGAAAGCGACATAGTTATCATTTTCATTGCGGGCTTTTAGAAGGAAACCTGTGTTTTCGTACTTACCACTGACATATTCTTTTACGAGATCGGTTACATTGAGCTCGTAGTACCTGTTATCCGGCAAGCTATTGGCTTTTAGAGTTAACGTAGCATATGGAGTACTGCCCTGGAGGACACCGTTTCTGTCATACCAGTCTCCTCCGGCATTATTCCATACAACATTTGCATTCTTTTTATTCCAGCTCACATAGTCAGGGTTCCAGGAAGCAGGCCTGTAAACCTCGATAACAGTATCATTTGGTCGTGTACTGGAAGGATAATACCAGAAAAGAAAAAGAGTTGCACTGCTGATTTCAGTGGAATTGGTGTATTCACTTACGTTAAACCATACAAGGTCTCTGTATCTGCCAACACTGCTTATTCCTCCTACATCAAGAAATGTTTTATCCGAAAAGACATCCTCAGGAGATGCTTCACGTATGCGATTATTGTATATCTCGCCAGAGAGATTCAAAATGACACTTATTTTTGCAACTTCAGAATCATTGAGCTTACCATCACTCACTTTAAAAGATATCGTGTAAACTCCTTCCTGATCATTTACCGGCCTCCAATTAAAAAACCCTGAATTTCCGTCAAAACTTGCACCTGCAGGAAGGCCTGAAGCTGAGTATGTAAGGCTGTCTCCATCCTTATCAGAAGCTTTTACTAGAATACTCAGTTTCTCTCCAGCTTTTACCGTAACCGCAGAAATAGGCTTCATTATAGGAGCATGATTTACCTCAGAAACCCCTGAAAGAGATGCATAGATCGTGTTTCCATATCTTCCTATATTGATTATGTTTCCATTATCTTCAGGCTCATTAGAATAGTTCGAAGATGCATATCCGGCATCAATACAGGGAGAGCTAACTTTGTCCTTAACCCAGGTTTTCCCGTTCCAGTGGCCTGAGACCGACTGAAGATGATAGTCATGGTTTTTCGGATCTGTAAAAAGAGGGTTTACATAGATATCAGTTGTCGATTTGCAGTTTTTATAGTTACCTGCCGAGTTATTGTAAAGGCAGTTATTCTCCAGCACAAAAGAGTGTGTTTTAGGCAGATAATTCATAATTCCATATCCGGTCCCACTCGGAGAATTTGTGCGCAGCCTGGTATTTACAATTATGTTGTTACGGACAATTGTTGTGAATCCATCACCTGCTGGTACATAGGTTGGAGAATAACTATTGATATACATGTTGGCGATTGCAGCGTGATATATTCCGTCAAAAACATTGTTTTCAATGACAGTGTCCTCGAATCCACCTGTTATTATGCCACCTACCCAGGTAATGCTAGGATTAGTGCCAGTGTCATAGAAAATATTGTGATGAATATAGACATTTTTCGCCTTGTCTCTGGTAGCAGAAGAGCTATCATAGTTAAAAAGCCAGATGCCAGGACAATAAGTATTATGGATAGTGTTATTGTAAATCTCTACATCGTCCATAACACCTGCAGACTTTTCGATCTGAATGCCTGGCCCGCCTGCACTCCAGTGGTAGAAAGAATCAATTACATTATCGTGAAATTTTACGTGGTTTGAGTTCCAGATTCTAAGACCACTGTTAGTCCTGCAGGTTATTGTGTTATTCCAGGCCTCTACATTCTGACAATCAATTGCGAACAGACCGTCGTGTCCAAGCTTGTAGATAGTATTGTTATAAAACTTGACGTTTTCTCCATACTTTATCCTCAGCCCGTCTCCATGACCATCGTGCATATACATATTGTATACGGTTACGTTCTTGCAGTAAAGAAAGTAAATCACATTATAATATCCATCACCCTTAGCGAACTCGGTGTTACCGTCATGGTTCACATTAACCTCAAAACCCCTTATTACAATATTATTATTCCCTGAATTGCTCATCTGCTTAATCAAAGGTTTCATTGGAACCCAGCCTGCGTGATCAACCAGTTTGATAACAGCATTTGAATCCCCTTCAAGAATAGTATTACTGCCGATGAGAAGAGTATCATCAATAACATACGTAAAAGGACCTTTAAGGTGGACAGTGGTATATCCGGAGTTATCGGCCACAAACTTAAGGGCCTGGTTTATCTGTACATGATCATCTTTTCCGTCGCAATTAAAATCCCCACTACCGTCACCTGCAACATAAACAGTTGGTACAGGACTCCGGCATAAAGCAGTAGGAACACTTGCAAGAATAAGGCAACCTACCAGGAAAAGGATTCCTAATTCTCGTTTTAATATCGAGATTGCCTGGGATTGATCACAACAGCGCATATTTTTAATTTTCATAGGTAGATATTCATGTGGTGACGTATCAATATCCCCATAAAATTTATTACTATTTGCAAAAAATTTACTTAAATCTGACATTTTATATCTTACATATTAGTTTAGATCTCACAGGTTGGATAGAATTTTTCAAAAAGTATCCACTCTCCGACGTTCAAGGCTATAGAAAAGTTGTGGAGAACTTATTCATGGCAAATGCTACTGAATCCTATAAAATGCAATAAATTAGTGGCTCTGAATAAATTTCCCCTCGTTTTCAGGCCAATTCCTCGAACTCACCTATTACCCCCTGAAACATAGTGAGTAAGCTGATTATTAGACCTTAATGAATTTCTATAGTCAACACTGTAAACTATATCTTGATGTTATAAAAGTATTTGTGCAAACCATATAAATATTTAAGGAGTTGCATAGTGTTAAGGAGAACAAATAAATCTTTGGAGTGAAAAAAGTCAAAATTAGAACATGATTTATTAAAACTACTGAGAAAATAAATTTGTTGAGTAAAATCAAGATCCTCGGTTTTAATAGGATGCTCTCTTTTGATAATATAGTACATAGCTTTGGCAAAGTCAACTTTTTGTTTCACCTTAAAAGAGAGAATTATACATTTTAAAAGACAGTTTTACAGATTGTCAAATATCAAAAATGTATAGATTAAGACTCCATAAAGATAGAAAATTGCCAGGAAATACCCGGAAAATCGAAAAGATTATAGAAGTAAGAAAGGAGTGTAGAAGTTAGGCGTAACTCTCTGACATATCATAAGAGTACTGTCAGATTATGTTACTCCAATATCATTCTTGCAACTCCGTTATAGCTACGTTCTTAAAATATTTTGACCAATTTTCCCAAAAAGAGCTTGTTTTATCCAGTGTATTGATTCCATAAATTTCAATAAACCACGGATAAACACAGATGAATGCAGACAGTTTCAATTTGTGTTTATCCTTGTCCATCTGTAGTTTTTCGTGGGAAGCTTATTGATCAGCGTTAATTTTAAGGTTCGGTCCTATTTCCATAATTTGGAACCGATGCACTAGAGCTAGTTTTACCACAAGCTGCGAGTTTTTTGAGTATACTAGAGCTTATTAAGCATCTATAATTCCTCCAATCTAAGAAATAAATTATTCACATAAAGACCTTCAGGAGAAACTTTGTAAAGATAGCTGTCGCATATGTCAGAGAGATTCAAAGGAGCTTTTTCAACTACGCTTGAGAGATTCAAGGGAGTTTCTTCAATCGCGGTTATTGTTGCAACTTCAGAATCACTGAACATACCGTCACTTACTTCAAAAGATATAGTGTAGAGTCCTTCCTGTCCGTCTGTAGGTGCCCAGCTAAAGACCCCCCTTTCGTCAAAACTTGCACCTTCAGGAAGATCAGATGCTGAAAAGGTAAGGTTGCCTCCATTAATATCAGAAGCTTTCACTGTAAAGTTTAAAGTTTCTCCAATCTTCACTGTGGCATCAGGAACAGATTCAATAACGGGTCCCTGTATGTCGACAGAGAGATCTTCGGAGTATGTGAAGTTATCTTCATCCCCTTCAAGAACTTCCGCCGTAAAGTTAAGATCTTCGTCAGTCTCATTCGTAGCCTCGGAGATCGAACCTACTAGTGAAGACTGCACAGTTTTTACTCGTGAACTCGGTGACAGAGACGCGTATATTGTATTTCCGTATCTTCCTATGTTGATCCTGTTTCCGTTGTTTTCAGGTTCTTTAGAATAATCCGAAGAAACGCACCCGGCATCAATACAGGGAGAATTCACTTTGTCCTTTACCCATTTTCCATTCCAGTGACCTGTAACCGACTGAAGGTGATAATCATGGTTTTTCTGGTTTACAAATAATGGGTTTAAGTAGATGTCAGTTTTCGAGGTGCAGCCTTTATAATTGCCTGCTGCATTGTTGTAGAGGCAGTTATTTTCCAGCACAAAGTTATGGTTCTTGGAGAGGTAATTGATCACTGCATACCCTGTTCCACTTGGGGACTTCGTACGTTTCTGGGTATTTACGATTATGTTGTTACGGACAATGGTTGTGTACTTTGACGAGTAACTTGGAGAGTAAACTTCCGGATACATGTGAATAACAGCAGCATGGTATATACCGTCAAAAACATTATTCTCAATTAAAGTATCATGGAAACCACTAGCTACAATACCTCCGACCCAGGTAATGCTAGGATTGGTACCTGTACTATAGAAGACATTATGATGAATATGGACATTTTTCCCTTTGTCCTTAGTAGCAGAAGAGCTATCATAGTTGAAAATCCAGATACCTGGGCCATAAGTGTTAGATATAGTATTACCATAGATGTCTATATCATCCATAATACCTGCAGATTTTTCGATCTGAACAGCTGATCCACCTGCACTCCAGTGGTAGAAAGAATCGATTACATTATCATGGAATTTTATATGGTTTGAGTTCCAGATTCTAAGACCGCTGTTAGTCCTGCAGGTTATTCTATTGTTCCAGGCTTCAACATTCTGACACTGAATTGCGAACAGACCGTCATGTCCGAGCTTGTAGATCTTGTTGTTATAAAATTGAATATTTTGACCGTATTTTATCCTCAGCCCGTCTCCGAGACCATCGTGCATATACATATTGTATACTTTTACGTTATTACAGTTAGTAAAGTAAATCACATTATAATATCCATCACCTTTAGAAACTTTGGGATTACCGTCATGGTTTCCATTAACCTCGAAACCTCTTATTACAATGTTGCTATTCCCGGAACTGCTCATTTGCTGGATCATAGGTTTCATTGTAACCCAACCTGCGTTATTAGCCAGTTTGATAACAGCATTTGAATCCCCTTCAAGAATAGTATTGCTGCCAATGAGAAGAGTATCATCAATAACATACGTAAAAGGACCTTTAAGGTGGACAGTGGTATATTTGGAGTTACTTGCCACAAACTTAAGGGCCTGGTTTATCTGTACATGATCATCTTTTCCATCGCATTTAAAATCTCCACTCCCATCTCCTGCTACATAAACAGTTGGTGCAGGACTCCGGCATAAAGCAGTAGGAACGTTTGCAAGAATAAGGCAACTTACCAGGAAAAATATCCCTAATTCTCTTTTTAGCATCCATATCACCTGAAATTACTATATAATTTTATTTACTAATTTACAGAGTGAGAACCGGGTAAAAAAGGCTCATTAATCTACAGAAATAAAAATTGTCTATGAAATAGTTAGACAACTTTCTTACTCAGTTCACTGAATGACAGATGGGATTTTTCGAACAGTATCCACTCTCCGACATTCAAGGCTATAGAAATTCTCAGGGAAATTATTCATAGCGGAAGCTACTGAATCCTGTTAGAGGAACAAATAAGAGATCCAGAAAAATCTCCATTTTTTTCAGGCCAATCTATCAAGTTCACCCAAGTCCCCCCATGAAACAGAGTGAATAAACTGAGTATTAGCCATTAATTAAATTTCTATAGTCTACTGTGTAAATTATATCGTAGTGTTATAAAAATATTTGTGTGGTTTTTTTAAATTTTTATCCAGTGTTCAAAATTGTAAGAAAAGTCAATGAATATTTTGGAGAAAAAGAGAAATTAGAAACAGTTTTATTAAAATTTACTGGTGGTCTCAAAAATCTAATACTTCCTATAATTGGAAGGGAAGGACACTTTCAATATAATTGAGATGGAAATTATTCCAAGATTTATGTAGGATTTACTTTCTCGTCAACAAAAGAGTCCAACTATAGAACTAAATGTCATTTTGAGACAACCTGTACCACTATCAATAAAAGATAATATTACATTATATGAACCTATCCCAAAACCAATATAATGCCAGAATAGGAGTTATAATATTGGCAATAATAGGTTAGATAATTTTTTGGGATAGGCTCATTAATAAAAATATATAGAGTCTTTTTCAAATTCCTCCAAATGGAGTTCTCGACGAGTATCTAGTTTCTCCTCCATAACTGCTATAGTACTTATATCAATGATAGTTTATTAACGCAACCTCAAATATCTTGACTTGCGATAAACAATAAACATATCGATGCCTCAGTGTTTTGATTTCGATGCATAGATTGTGTTCCCATACCTTCCGATGTTGATCCTGTTTCCATTGTCCTCAGATTCTTTGGAATAGTCAGAAGACGGATCGCCGGAATCAATACAAGGAGAACTCACTTTATATTTAACCCAGGTTTTCCCGTCCCAACTTCCACCTCTTGATTGAAGATGGTAATCATGGTTTACCTGGTATACAAATAATGGGTTTAAGTAGATATCGGTTTTTGAGGTGCAGTCTTTATAGTTACCTGCTGAGTTCTTGTAAAGGCAGTTATATAGAATTGTAAAGGAGTGTGTTTTAGGCAGATAATTCATAATTCCATATCCTGTCCCACTTGGGGACTTTGTGCGCAGCTTGGTATTCGTGATTATGTTGTTACGGACAATTGTTGTGTATCCGTCACCTTCTGGCACATAGCCTGGAGTGTAACTGTTGATATACATGTTAGCGATTGCAGCGTGATATACTCCGTCAAAGACATTGTTTTCAATGATAGTATCCTCGAATCCACCTGTTATTATGCCACCTACCCAGGTAATGCTAGGATTAGTGCCAGTGTCATAGAAAATATTGTGATTAATATCGACATTTTTCGCCTTGTCTCTGGTAGCAGAAGAATTATCATAGTTGAAAAGCCACATTCCAGGTCCATAGGTGTCATAGATAATATTATCGTAGACCTCTACGTCATCCATAGTGCTTGCAGACTTTTCGATCTGAATGCCCGGTCCACCTGCACTCCAGTGGTAAAAGGAATCGATTACATTATCGTGAAATTTTACGTGGTTTGAGTTCCAGATTCTAAGACCACTGTTAGTCCTGCAAGTTATTCTATTGTTCCAGGCCTCTACATTCTGACACTGAATTGCAAAAAGACCGTCATGTCCGAGCTTATAGATTTTGTTGTTATAAAATTTGATGTTTTCTCCATACTTTATCCTCAACCCGTCTCCATGACCATCGTGCATATACATATTATATACGGTTACGTTCTTGCAGTAGAGGAAGTACATTATATTATAATATCCATCACCTTTAGCGAACTCGGTGTTACCGTCATGGTTTACATTAACCTCGAACCCTCTTATTACAATGTTACTATTTCCGGAACTGCTCATCTGCTGGATCAAAGGTTTCATTGGAACCCAGCCTGCATGATCAACAAGTTTGATAACAGCATTTGAATCCCCTTCAAGAATAGTATTACTGCCGATGAGAAGAGTATCATCAATAACATACGTAAAAGGACCTTTAAGGTGGACAGTGGTATATCCGGAGTTATCGGCCACAAACTTAAGGGCCTGGTTTATCTGTACATGATCATCTTTTCCGTCGCAATTAAAATCCCCACTACCGTCACCTGCAACATAAACAGTTGGTACAGGACTCCGGCATAAAGCAGTAGGAACACTTGCAAGAATAAGGCAACCTACCAGGAAAAGAATTCCTACTTCTTGTTTTAACATCGATATCATCTGAAGGTGATCAGAATAAAATTTATTAATATTTTTTGTAGTTAAATATTTGTAGAGTGACGTATCCACACCTCTGCAAAATTTATAGAAGTTTTTAAAAAACTTAATGTGTTTGCCAGTTTTTCAGATATATTGGCCAAGTTATTGTAAATACTAGATACTTTCAGAACTCACGGCCTTTATAAACACAAATGCATTTCTGAAAGCGTGAAGAGTAAATATGTAAGGACGCTTTTAAAGATAAGGTAACTCACCAATAAAAAGATTCCTGATCTTCGGTATAACATAGAAATTTTTTAGCATAAATCATAACAAAATTAATAATTATCTCTTTTAGATAGATATTTGTCAAGTAACGCCGTTATACAGTTACAAAATTGTTATGGTTTGCTAAAATTCCGCATAAATTTGTTAGTCTTTTGTGTATTTGAGATAAGTTTTGCACATGATATATGGGAACTCAATGGCTGTAGAAAAAAGTAAATTTATTGTATACCCTCGTAAATTGTATGGGTAAAAGTAAATTTCATACACTTACTGAAAACTTAAAATTTAGCCAAGTCAGAAACATACTAAAAAACGCGTTAAACTTATAACCGTATGATAAATTTAGTTATATTTATCTAGTTAAAAAACTCTCCTTTAAGTTGAAGAGAACACGATTTGTCAGTTTCTAATCAACTTCTAGCAATAAAAAGTGAGATCAAGATAATATCAATTGCTTGACTCTTTTACGATAGAGCTATAATAGTTAAACTAACGAAGAAAACTGCAAAGTGAAGATTGGTAGTTTACTCAAGTATGAAAACAGCATAAGTTATAAAATTACCTTCTCCTGCATTTGTTCTATAAAACAAATATGGATAAAGCTGCAGATTTTACTTTTTACATGTTTATAGGTATTGATTAAACGATATCTTTGCATATATCCAGAATTTTTCTTGTAACTCCGTCCCAACTGTGATTCTCAACGACATATCTTCTGCCTCGATCTCCCATAAGGGTTCTGGTACTCTCATCGAGAAGTAATTTTACTACGGCAGTCGCAAGTTCTTCAGGACTCTCAGGAGTTACCGAGAGTCCACCGCCTGAAGCTTCAATTAAGTCTTTAACTCCTGAAATACCACTTGCAACAATAGGCTTCCCACAGGCAAGGTATTCATAAGTTTTCAATGCTGAAAGTCCTATCTTCGAGTTTCTTTCCTTGATGAAAGGTGCAACGCAAACATCGGCTGCATTGATGTAGAAAGGAACCTGTTCATAGGGAATTCTTCCGGTGAAAGTAAATTTATCTGAAAATCCTATCTTAGAAGCTGTTTCCATCAGTTTATCCTTCATAACTCCGTCCCCGACAATAAGAAAATGAACATCCGGACATTTTTCAAGAATTAGAGGAGAAGCATGAATGAGAAATTCAACTCCCTGCCAGGCTGCAAGATGACCTACGAAGCATACGTATTTCTTTGAGCTTTCAAGCTGCAGCTTCGCTCTCATCTGTTCGGATTCTAGAGGCTTGAACACATCAGTATTTGCCCCATTATTAATAACATAGATTTTGCTCTCAGGAATAGAGTATAGTCTCACAAGTTCGTCCCTGAGTTTATCCGTGACAGAGACAATTCTGTCGCAATGCCTGTAGTTAAAATTTTCAGACCGAAGTGCAAGGTAAGAGAAAACTCTATACGCAAAGGACTGTGAATTTGGATCTACCTTTAACTCATCCAAAACTATCCCATTAACTTCTACAATGGAAGGAATTTTTAAAATTTTACATAAAATTATTGGAAAGAACGGAAAAGAGTTCTGGCGAAGATAGAGTACGTCCGGCCTATTTTTTATGCAAGAATAAAGAAGGTAAAAAGAAAGCATGAATTCGTAAGAAGGCTGTACAAGATATTTATTGTCTATTACAGGCACATATTTTATCCCTGAAAGAGAACGGTCTACACTCTTCTGTCCGGGTGCAAACAGGACTATATCAGTATATTTTTTTAAATTTCTTAGAAGCTCAAGAATGTGGATATTCGAACCTGATTTAGTATTAAAAGAGCCGTAATAAACCAGGAAAATGTTATTTACTTTTTTTAACATAATGGTAGCCGGTTACCAGAATAGCGAAAGTAGTTAATTAGTTTATCCCACGACTTTAGTTATTATTTTCATAACCTCAAGAACGATGGTTTAGCATACAGTTTAAGGACAGAAATTAAACACATTTTGGAGAGAAGTATTTATAGGATTAACTCCCTCCTCTGTCTGCTTTTGATGCATCCGAAGCGAAAACGAGCAAAAGATTATGAAAGTACTGGAAGCATGTCAGGAATTTCCTAACAGGTATTATCCTCAACTTGGAACATTCATAAAACAGAGTATAGATTCAATTGTAAATCAGGGAGTAGATGTTACTGTTATTTCCCCAAAACCCTTTGTCCTTCCTGTTTCTGTATTTCCATATTATAACTTTTTTAAACTACCAAAGATTGAGCATACCAAAAAATATGACCTTCATTATCCACGCTATGTTTATGCAGTTCCCAAAAAATATTTTTATCCAATAACAGGGTTCTCATACTCTCACTTTGTTTTTGAATACGCGATCAAAAATATAAAGCCCCAGCCAGACCTGATCCATGCACACTTTTCATATCCTGACGGATATGGAATGATGAAGCTTGCAAAGAGATGGAAAGTTCCTCTTGTAATAAGTGCGCTGGGTACAATAGAAAGAAAAACTGCTTATGAAGGCTCCTATACATCTAGACAGATTATAGAGGCAATGAATTTTGCAGATAAAATTCTTTCTGTCAGTGAAGACCTCAAGCTTCACATAACAAATCTGGGAATAAACGAAGAGAAAGTTCATGTGGTTCCAAACGGAGTTGATACAGCAAAGTTCAAACCTGCAGGAAAAGCACATGCAAGGGATCTTTTAAATCTACCGCAGGATAAAAATATTGTTCTCTTTGTTGGAGCACTTAGGAAAATAAAAGGTGTGGACTACCTGATTGAAGCTGCAAAAGATTTTGTGAACACGAACACCGATCTTTTTATGGTAGGCAGGGACGACGGTTTAAGAAAAAGTCTGGAAAAAAGAGCGCAAGAGCTCAAAATTGCAGATCACATTAGATTCACTGGGCCCGTAGACCATGAAAAGATCCCGCTCTGGATTTCAGCTTCTGACATCCTCGTATTACCTTCTCTTTCTGAGGGTAGACCAAATGTAGTACTCGAAGCCCTTGCTTGTGAGGTACCGGTCGTGGCAACCAATGTAGGTGGGATACCTGAGATCATGATCGATGGGGAAACAGGCTACCTGGTGCCTTCAAAAAATCCTATAGAGATATCCAGAAAAATTAATAAATTGCTTGAGAATAAAAGCCAGAGAGAAAATATGGGGAAGCTAGGGCGTAAAAGCATAATTCAGAGAGGACTGACCTGGGAATCCCATGCAAAAAAGACTGTGGATATATACTCAGAACTTTTGGAGAAAGCTTCAAGATAAAAACAAAAAAACAGTACATAAACATTAAATGTACGGGAAAAACAGGTGCATAAAACTCTTTTTTTATTTTAATTTTTTATGCTTCTCAAATTAAGTGAATAACAGATAAAAACTCGTAAAAATTTTTACTCACGTACAATACCTGCTGTACTTTTTCATCTAGAAGTAAAATAAGGTTGAGGAAAAAGGAATCTTAAAAAATAAATTTCAGAGATTATTTAATCCCTGATGTGGAATATAAATGTTTATCGACGGATTTGAATAAATTTTGTCAAGACCTTTGAGGTTGCTCTCTAGCTCAAGCTCGTTTTCGGGTATCCCCTGATAGAAATAATTGGCAGTATCTTTCAGGGTGCTTTCCTCACTGCCAAAATATAATCCACTCCTGAGAAACTCCCTGGTTCTTAGAACTACATAACCTTTGTACTCTGGCAGTTTATTTACATTACCAATTCTGTAATTATCGTAAGATGAGATATTCAACTCCGCAGATTTCGAAGGTATCAGCGGGACATAAAAGAATCTTGAAGCGTAATAATCGGTGTAAACAGACTTAGTTGAGGAATTGACAGGAACATACTTGAAAACATGATTAAACCCACTTAACTCTTCGGAAGTAAAGTATTCATGTTTTGCTTCTTGACCAAGAAAACTCGAATCTGAAATACTGTAGACCGAAGAAACTAAAATAAAAATAGAGAATAATAAGGTCACTAATAGAGCGGAGTTCGATTTCTTAGAATACTTAACCATATAATTCCAGAATATGTACAATCCGTATCCCATTATGAAAGCCATAAAGGGACTGACGAAAAGCATAAATCGATCAACTCTAAAGAGGACCTTGAACTGCCAGATCGTATTCAGGGGATTGGGAACATAAAATATAAGAGTTAACAAAGCAAATAACCCTAGAACGGCAGCATAATTCTTCTTGTAATTTTTCAGAAGAAAACCTATTCCTATCAAGGTAAAGAATAAAAATACCGATTTATCCAGAAGCCCTATTAAATCAATCAAGCTTTCCTGAAGAACTTCTGAACCTCCGGCAGTTAAAACTACAGAATCCAAAAACTGACTCTGTAAACGGGGAGCCAGGCTCCTCTGTACAAACACATATGCTACGAAGAACCAGTAAGCGGAAAAAATAACATTAAGCAATATAAAGAAGGGTTTGCTGATATAGCTATTATTTCCTATTACATATTCCGATGCAAGAAGAATAATTAGCAATAGAACAAGCTGTGGAAGGGAAACATTGTGAACTAAAGTTAAAAAAACTGCAACAATTACTGAGAGAGTTTTTAAGGATAGTTTATCCTTTTTGAAATTGACACTGTAAATCAGATACAATAATACAACGAACATTATGAATGCCATTGTGCGGGTGATTACGTTTGTACCATAATAAAGCACGGTAGAACTTGCGGAGAACAGTACACACGAGAGGAGTGAGATCTGCCTGTTGTTTGTTATATAGTTAATAAGGTAATAAAGGAAAATAATAGTTATTGCATAGACAGGTGCAGTTACCAGAAAAAGTGAGTTCTTTACGCTTATATTCAAGATCTCAGCAGCTTCTGCAATAAACACGTGATAAAGAGGGAAGTAAGCGTAATCGCTTAAGGAGGTAGGAATTGTTTTCCCGGTCAGTGCAGTGACTTCCGAAATAAAAATATGGGGCAGAATGTCTGTGGTACCGACATAGAAATCATAATTTAAAGTCACACTGAATATTAAATTAAGCGCGATTAAGACAGATTCAGCCAGAACAAGGGAAGGGTTTACGTCTTCAGAGAAAATTTGGAAGAATACAGACAGATAAAGTCCTAAAATAAAGAAGAAATAGTACAGAGGTCTGCTTCCTGGAGACAGCATAAGTACAACTAGGGAACCAATATAAAATGTCCCAAAAAGGTACGTAAGGGACTTTGTACTCAATGATGGGAAGATATCTATATCATGTAAACTTACATCTTTTTTGTAAATAAATAATACGAAAAGACAGGAAAGTATTGCAGGTACTCCTGTAAATAGCCCCCGAAGTGCATAACCGAACTTTTCGGTTGCAAACATCCATAAGAACGCGAATATTACTGCGAAAATGATAGCTAACGGAAACAGAAAAGAAATTAATCTCATTAAACGGTTATTATCTAATCCGGGTCCTGCTTCTTTGCTTAATCCCAACATACTATCTCCATGTCGTTAAATAATCATAATTTCATGAGTTCAGTAAACCTGGTATCCAAAAAGCTGTGTTTCAAAACCAATGAGAGTTCATCAGGGCTTTATTGATTAAGAATATTTTGCCCTGAAAAGCCTCCCATATACTCAAGTTTTTCGGTTGCTTTTTTACTATATGAACGAATAAGTCTGTAATCGTTAAACATTATCCGAGCAGGAACGTGTTTTTGAGATAAGAGGAGAATTTGTAAAGCTGTACAAAAATCCTAGCCCATAAGCGATGTGTTGCACAGGAATTATAAAAAGGGCAAAAAGACCGTATTTTGATTTCATTTTGTAGGCAACCTGAATTGAGGTAACAAAGACAAGAATAAAATACACGGCCGTAAGTGCAAGAAGAAGCAGGCTTGGAGTAGAGTACTTTATAGAAGCAATAAGCAAAGCAACTGCAAACACGATGGCAATTGAAGGCAAAAAAGCATACCAACGAACAAATTCTCCATGTTTTTTGAAAAGTTCTGCCATCCACATGCCATATTTAAACATCCTTACGGAAAAGGACTTGAGAGTTCCTCTTCTATGGTGCAGAACCTGCGCATTCGGGATATACAAAAATTTGTTACCTTTCTTACCAATTCTGTAGTTAAGATCTCCGTCCTGACCTACCACAAACCGCTCATCAAAACCTCCAACTTCCTGAATTGCAGCTTTTTTGTACATTGCATTACAGTTAGGAAGAGAGCCAACATAATGTTTTTTTGTGGAGTTTTTGGACTGAGCCGAGCCTCCTGACCCCAAGAAAGATTCCTGGGCATAACCCACCACCCTGCCAAATACAGGATCAGTGTCAAAGATCAGGTTCGGGCCTCCAAAACACACAACTTCCTCTGGAGAGGCTTGCATTTCACGAACAAGAGTTTTCAACCACAGAGGATCGACCTTACAATCTCCGTCAGTAAAAGCAACAAGTTCTCCCCTGGCATTCTTCACACCAAGGTTTCTTGCCGCAGCTACATTCTTTCTTTCATTTAAAAGAAGCTTGATAGGATATTTCTGTACTATATCGCGTGTTTTGTCGGTGGACATGCCATCAACGATAATAATTTCATAAGAATCTTTCGGGTAGTCTAGATTAAGAAGTGACTCAATACATTCTTCAATGAATTTTTCTTCGTTACGAATACCTACTATGACTGAAACGAAAGGGAATCTCATACAAATTGACCCCGTTTTAACATTATTGTTTTCGGATATGCTCATTTAAAAATATCATCCTTGAAATGGCATGCAGTATTATTCCAGTAAACACCATGAAGGCTCCTATAACCGTCAGCATTACCATAAGGAGTGTTGGCCCGAAGCGCAAGGATCCTCCCAGAAGAAAGTCCTGTAAAAATATCAGTCCCATAAGAAAGCCTGTAGATGTCATAATCAGGCCAGGAACGGAGAAATAATACAGAGGCCGTCTGTACTCCATATCTTTAAGGATGCGGAATAGGACTCTGGGTCCATGTATGAAAGGATGCTCACTTGAGCAGTCCTCAAGATCATACCTGCAATGGATTTCC
Source organism: Methanosarcina spelaei (assembly GCF_002287235.1). Classification (GTDB taxonomy): domain Archaea; phylum Halobacteriota; class Methanosarcinia; order Methanosarcinales; family Methanosarcinaceae; genus Methanosarcina; species Methanosarcina spelaei. Next base: position 10,433 of record NZ_LMVP01000057.1, on the reverse strand, counting down.
ACTTCAGTAAACTTCAGTTTGTAATCTTTGGCCTGAATCAGAATTTCAGAGCCCGCAGACATATCTGTACCATTTAAATTTATATTTTCGATAGCTTTTTTTCCATAAGCTCTAAAGCCGCTCTGAGAATCGGTTACATTCAGACCGCCTGCAATATAAGTTGCGATATCAAGGACTTTCATCCCGAATTTGCGGTAAACAGGAACATTTTTACCGTTGCCATTGACAAATCTTGAGCCAATTACCAGATCAAAACCATTTTTTAAGGGTTCAAGAAGCTTGGGAATTTCGGAGGGGTCATGTTGACCGTCAGAGTCAATTATGACCATAGCATTTGCATCGAGCTTACGGGCGGTTTCAAAACAGTTCCTGAGGGCTGCTCCATATCCCTTATTTATTTCATGACGAACTACATAGGCGCCAAGAGATTCGGCGATATCGACAGTATCATCGGTACTTCCATCATCTACAACTACTACTCTGTCGACGTATTTTTTGCAACCCTTGATAACATCTGCAATGGCATGGGCTTCGTTATAGGCAGGCATGGCTGCAATCGTAATGGCCATATGCAATCATCTACCTCTTTGAAGATAAAGGTAAGAAGTCTCCTTGGTAACATAGTTTATTATAGAAGAATCAGTAAAAATTCCAAATTCTGCAAATATATTTTTCAGAGTCATCGCTCCACAATTTTTAGAGGGTTTCAAAAGGTCTTTTACGACTACGTTTACAGAGAATCAGTTAGGGAAATTGTTCTCCTCTTTTTACCTAAAAGAAGGAACATAAATACTCCGTAAGTGAGTCACAGCGTTTAATACAAGACCTGTATCTGTTTTAATAGATGAGCTATATAAGCGTTTAGACACAAAAAATAATTAGTCAGTAACTCCGATGACGAAAAACAGTTAAATCTATATGAAGTGCCTGTTAATCGGAATAATGGCTTAAAAGGCACCAATTATTTACTGGTGTGAGAGAATAATAAAAGAAAAAATTACACAGATATAAGAACTCAAGGACTTCCTTGTATATGTCAGTGTTCATAACCCTTCAGACTAAACACCTGCGGACTCAACCCCGAAAATGCATTTAAAAAATTAAAGAGATGGGGCCTCAAAAGACTAAAACTTCTTTAAAAGAAATAGACAAAAAGGGAAAAGTATTTTAAATAAAACTCAGGAAAAGGGAAAGATATTTTATATAACTAAGTAATTGAGTAGATCGGGTTAAAACATTCTTGAAAACGAATATAATTCAGGAAATATATTCTGCTAAATCAGAAGAAAACCGAGATTAAAACTCGGAAAACTTTCACCTTTCCGGCGCACCTCTTCGCAGTTGAAGATTAAAAGTCGGTGAGAGGAAATCGGAAGGTTTCCGAAAAACCTCATAGGGAACAAAGAAATTGGCAGATTAGCCCGAATAACAAAAAGGCTGGGAAGCCAAAAAAACATAAAACCGTTTTATGAGGAGTTATATGGCCGGAAACCAGAAGTTCCCATCTGACCTGTTGTTAGTAGCAGGCCTTGTAATTCTTATGGACATTTTCGTATTAATTCCTGTACTTAGCGGAAGTATTATTCGCACAGCTCTTGGTCTACCCCTAATACTCTTCCTTCCAGGGTACGCTCTCATAGCTATGCTTTTTCCGGAAAAAAGCGAACTTGAAGGGATGGAGAGAATAGCTCTTTCTGTTGCAATGAGCGTCTCAGTTGTGCCTTTGATAGGGCTTGCACTCAATTATACCCCCTGGGAAATCAAGGAGATGCCTCTCATTACAAGTGTCTCCATATTTACCCTAATTGTGTTGGCAATAGCATACGTTAGAAGAAACTATCTACCTGCAGACAGAAAATTTGATGTCCCTTTCAGGGCTCTTACCCTAACCCTGCTATTAGGAATTACGGGAAAAACGGAATCAAAGACTGAAAAAAACCTCAGGATAATTCTAATTCTTTCTTTCCTTATCTTGATAGGAACTGGAGTTTACGTCATTCTGGTACCTCAGGATAAAGAAACATATACGGAGTTCTATGTCCTTGGAACCAACGGGACGGCTAACAACTATAAAACAGATTATATACAGGGAGAAAGCGGGACCTACTTTATAGGAATAACAAATAATGAGTATAGAACAATGGACTATACAATGGAAGTAAGACTCGAAAATCAATCGCTGCCCCTTCCGGAAAATCTGCAGCATATAAGGCTTGCCAATAATAAAACCCTGGTAGAGCCTCTTGAGATTACGCCTTCTGTTGAAGGAGAGAATATGAAGCTTGAGTTCCTGCTCTTCAATGAAACTGAAAAGAATATACCTTACAAAGATCTGCACCTCTGGATAAACGTTGGAGAGGAGGTGTGAGGATGGGAGAATTTGAGAGTGCTAACGTGGAGACTCCGGGAGGCATAAAAACGGAGATGTCTGAGGATCTGAAGGAAAAAACACCTGAGATAGAAAACAAATGGGTTTATCTATCAATCCCGATTGTAACTATCGCTCTTGCTGAACTGATGATATATTCGGGAAGAAAACTCGAAGCTATGGGAATATATGCATTAGTTCTGCTCGGGCTTTCCTTATCCATAATATATATAAAAAACAAGGATATTCAGAAAACCTATCAGAGTTTTCTCCTTCTACCGCTCCTGCGTCTGGTGGATTTTTCAATGCCTATTTTCTATGAAGAGAAACTTTACAACCTTATTTTCATATACTGTCTTATGGCAATTCCGGTAAGCATTGCAGCTATTAATCAGGAGTTTACTAGCACGCAGCTTGGAGTGACTTTCAAAAAAATAGGGTTATATATTCCGTTATCAGTATTCATGGGCCTTTTATTAGGAGCAGGAGAATATATCATAGTCGGAAAAAATCCTCTTATTCAGGATCTTTCAATCCTTAACCTCCTGAGTCTCACCATAATTATGGTCCTTCTTGTGAGCCCTATAGAGGAGATGATCTTCCGATCAATCCTGCAGAATCGATTAGAGACAGTATTAGGCGGCCGGAAAGCGCTAATAGTTACAAGTATTTTATTCGGGCTAATGCATTCAGGATATGGGAGCGTTTACGAGATATTTTATATAACTTTAGTAGGTGCTGTTATAGGCTACCTGTTTTACGGAACCCGAAGCCTACCGCTTGTTGCATTAATTCATGGGTTTATGAATGTATTCTTTTTCGGGATTATTCCCCTTCTCCTTTAACTCTCTATGTCCATTAACGTGTTCCGAAAAAGAAAAAGTAGCTTAATCAAAGAAAATTAAACCAAAAGCGAAAGCCCGATATAGTCGGGAACTTTTTTCTGGACTATTCTCGATAATATAGTCAGAAAAACTCACTCATGTTTCTATAATAATGGAAATACAGAATAAAGTAAACATTAACAGTTCCCCATGCTTTTCGCATTTTTCATATTTTTCATATTTTTCATATTTTCCAGAATTAACCAGAGAGTTGATATATAAAATGTATTTCACTATAATAAAAAATCAAAGCTGCGCTGGCGCACCCCGCTGCAAGCAACGGGGTATGTTCGCGCCACCGCTCAAAATTCCGTTAAAGGAAGTAATAACCCCAAACTGTTTGGTTTGATCAGAAGTTAACAACCGAAAATGAAATTGATAAATAATATAGTCATCAACGGTTACCGGGGAAGTTTCCATCCCCGCAGCAAGCTAGCGGGGTATTCGACTGAAATAAATGAAACTCATCAACTGCCAAGTATAATTGAAATTGCCTTCTATAACAGAAATTGAGTCAGTTACGATTTTTAAAAAGCATTATTAAAAAAGCATTATTAAAAAAGCATTATTAAAAAAGCATTATTAAATAAAGTGTTATTATGTTTAGAAGTTACTTCTTGAGACAAGACCCCTATTACTTGCCTATAATTCAGTTCTCATGGAAACAGAGTGGAGTGAAAATGTCAGTACACTGTAAAGCCGCAAAACTTTGTTGAGATAGAAATCGAGCGGACACTTGGACAGCCGCCCGCTGAAAATTCATTGAAATAGTGCAACAACCTTGAAGAGAATGATTGCACCAAAGGAAAACATCAGTGGAATAATTCCCATATTCAAAGAAACCTTTACCGTACTTCCCCAATGTTTCGATGCAGGAAGGAAGTCCCTGAGCAAAAGCAATAAAAGTAAAACTGCCGCAGCCACAGATGCGCCTTCAGGAATTCCCGGTGTTACGGTAGTTACTGAGAGCATGCCTGAAGAAACGGAGTTAGACGTGATTAAACTTGTAAGAATAGTCAGCACTCCTCGAGTTGATTAGCATATTACAGGAACAATACGCGATAAGATATAAAAATCCTCCTCATACAAATTGATAAACATCAGGAGAGAAAGGATTAAACTCGAATTTTAGAAAAAAGTAGGAAGTTCCCTTAATAGATAACGAAAATACTGTAAGTTTGAGTTCGCAACCAAAGAATCAAAATTATATTGTAAAGTTATAGACGCAAAATATAAATTAAATAATTCTTGAAAAGATAGAAGAGAAGAGTAGAAAAATAAACAAAATCATTAAATAATTAAAAAATCCTCTAAAATAAAAACTAAGGATAGTTAGAAAAAATCAAGAAATGAAGATGGAAAAAGTAATAGCAATATCTTGGGTTTGTCCTGAGAGGTTTACTTAGCCCGGTTATCGGGAAGATAAAAAATGAAAAACTATGAAATGAAAAGCTATGTAAAACTACAAAAAGTAAGCGGATGTTTTTATGCTCCAACAGAAAGTTTATCTGGTTAACAAACACCAGAAAAACGGGGGGAACAATGAACTCGACTGAATTTAAGATTCACAATTCTTCTAAAATATATGGAACCTCTGTAATTGGGAAAGACACGGTAATAATGGAAAATGTGATTCTAGGATACCCTGAACACAGAATTCTGATGGAAATCCTGAAGCAAAACATAGAAATTGAAAACTTTGATTTTCCAGGGTGTACGATAGGCTCGAACTCAATGGTAAGGGCTGGATCAACGATATTTTCCAACGTAAAAACCGGAAAAAACTTCAAAACCGGGCATAACGTAATGATTAGAGAAAATACAGAAATTGGAAATAATGTTCTTATTGGAACTAATGTTATTATAGACGGAAACGTGAAAATAGGAAATAACGTAAGTATCCAGGGAAATGTCTACATTCCAACCAATGTTGTTATCGAGGACAATGTATTTATTGGGCCCTGTGCTGTTCTGGCTAACGATAAATATCCAATTCGAAAGAAATACGAATTGAAGGGTCCTTTCTTGAGAAAAGGCGCATCTATAGGTGCAAACGCTACCCTGCTTCCTGATGTTGAAATAGGCGAGGGAGCAATGGTTGCAGGAGGAGCACTCGTTACAAAAAATGTTCCCGCCTGGAAACTTGCAATTGGAGTGCCTGCCAGAATACAAGAACTTCCAAAAGATTTAAAGGAATTGAATCAAATATAAACTTGTAAAAATCAAGCTAAGTAAGATTAGTTTTATCAAGATTATTAAAAGAGGTTCCAAAATGATCCCAATTGCCAAGCCCCTTATGGGTAAGGAAGAGATTGATGCAGTGACAGAGGTCCTGAGGTCAGGTATGATTGCACAGGGTCCAAAAGTCGAAGAGTTTGAACTTGCTTTTTCTGAATACATTGGTTGTGAGTATGGAGTTGCTGTGAACTCTGGAACTGCAGCTTTACACATTGCGCTTCTTGCCCATGGTATAGGAAAAGGTGATGAAGTGATTACAAGTCCCTTCAGTTTTATTGCAACAGCAAACAGCATCCTTTATACCGGGGCAAAACCTGTTTTTGCAGATATTGATTTAGACACATACAATATGGACCCTGAAAATATTAAGGAGAAAATAACTCCAAAAACCAGGGCTATTTTGCCTGTTCATCTTTATGGACACCCTGCAGATATGAAAGCGATAATGGAAATTGCAGATGATAATAAGCTCATTGTAATTGAGGATGCCTGCCAATCACACGGCGCAGAATACCTTGGAAAAAAAGTGGGTAGCTTCGGAACAGGGGCATTCAGCTTTTATCCTACTAAAAATATGACAACCAGCGAAGGTGGAATGCTCACTACAGATGAGAAGGAAATTGCAGAGAAGGCAAAGATGATTCGGGCCCATGGCTCAAAAGTTCGATATCTGCATGAAATGCTAGGTTTCAACCTGCGCATGACTGATATTGCAGCTGCAATCGGACTTGTACAACTTGGAAAACTGGATGGATTTACCTCAACCAGACAAAAGAACGCAGAGATTCTTTCAGCAGGGTTAAAGAACATACCCGAAATTGTGCTACCTGTAACAAAAGCCGAATGTACCCATGTATTCCACCAATATACGGTCAGAGCAGAAAAGAGGGACCAATTGGCAACTTTCCTGAAAGAAAAAGAAATAGGAACAGGAGTTCACTATCCTATATCCATTCACAAGCAGCCTTTCTACAGGGAACTTGGATACACGGATTCCTTACCGGTCTCGGAAAAAGCAGCGGAAGAAGTATTATCTCTCCCTGTGCACCCTTCATTATCCAGAATCGATTTGCAGAACATAATCGAAGCGACCAAAGAATTTTATGCAAAGGACTGATCATTTTTCCAGCCACTGCATTCTCATAACCAGGAAGTGAGATTTTTGATAAGAGTAGGAGTAATAGGTACAGGTGCTATGGGACAGAACCATGTAAGAATTTATAGTGAAATGAATAACGTAGAGCTTGCCGGAATCTCGGATGTAGACCAGAAGCGTGTAGAAGCAATGGCTACGCAATTCAAGACAAAAGCCTTTACAGATTATAAAAAAATGTTAGCAGAAGGACTTGACGCGGTAAGTGTTGTTGTACCTACTAAACTGCATAAGCAAGTTGTACTTGATGCTCTTGAGGCAGGCATAAATGTCCTTGTAGAAAAGCCGATTGCAGACACAACTGAAAATGCGGACTTGATGATAGCAGCCGCACAAAACGCGGGAAAAATCCTTATGGTTGGACACATCGAACGTTTTAACCCTGCAGTCATAAAACTCAAAGAAATTATAAACTCAGGCACTTTGGGAAAAATAGTCTCGATCTCAACCAAACGAGTAGGGCCCTATAACCCGAGAATAAGAGACGTGGGAGTAATCCTGGATATTGGTGTCCATGACATAGATGTAATTTCATATCTTTACGGCAAGAAAATAAATAGTGTTTATGCTATTGCAGGTGCAGACATTCACTCATTTGAAGATCATGCCTCAATTATTCTGCGTATGGACCATAATTTTGCAGGGGTTGTGGAAACAAACTGGCTGACTCCACACAAGATCAGGCAGCTAACAGCAATAGGAGTTAAGGGGGTTGCCTATCTGGACTACATTAATCAAACAGTACAGCTACACGATAACGAATGGATAAGAAAAGCCAAAGTAGAACATAGTGAACCTCTGAAAAATGAACTCACATATTTCATAGATTGCGCTGCAAATGGTAAAAGCCCTAACCCCTGTGGAGAAGACGGAAAACACGCCCTTGAAGTGGCAATGGCAGCTATAAAGTCCTACGAGGAAGGAAGATTAATTGAAGTAGGATAATAAGCCGGAAAAAGATCTGAAGAAATAATGTCTTAAAGAATCTAGAGAAGTAATATCTTAAAAGATCTGAAGAAATAATATCTAAAAGCTCAAAGAAGTAATATCTTAAAAACTTTGAAAAAAACAAAAGGATTTGAAAAAAAATCTAAAAAACAATTTGGAAAGTGATGAATATGAGTAAATTAGAAAAACTTATCGCTGACAGAGGCCCAATAAAAAAAATAGGAGTACTTGGAATGGGCTACGTAGGTATTCCTTCAGCCGTTCTTTTCGCAGATGCCCCATGTTTTACTAAAGTTCTTGGTTTCCAGCGTAATTCAAAAAGCTCAAGTTACAAGATTGATATGCTCAACCGTGGAGAGAGTCCTCTCAAAGGAGAAGAACCCGGTCTGGAAGACCTCATTAGCAAAGTTGTAAAAGCCGGCAAGTTTGAATGCACTCCCGACTTTTCAAGAATATCAGAACTTGACGCCGTCACTCTTGCAATCCAAACTCCTTTTGCAAATCCTAAAGATTTGGAACCTGACTTTTCCGCACTTATTGAGGGTATCAGAAACGTAGGAAAATACCTGAGACCAGGAATACTCGTCGTTCTTGAGTCCACAATTACTCCTGGCACAACCGAAGGTATGGCAAAAAAGATTCTTGAGGAAGAATCAGGCCTGAAAGCCGGAGAAGACTTTGCCCTTGCCCATGCACCTGAAAGAGTAATGGTGGGCAGGCTTTTGAAGAACATCAGAGAACATGATAGAATCGTGGGTGGTATAAACGAAGCAAGTACCAGGCGGGCTATTGAGCTCTATTCCCCTGTATTAACTGCGGGGAAAGTAATTCCTATGAGTGCAACTGCAGCTGAGGTAACGAAAACTGCAGAGAACACTTTCCGTGATCTCCAGATTGCAGCAATCAACCAACTTGCTCTTTACTGTGAAGCCATGGGCATAAACGTGTACGATGTAAGGACTGGTGTAGACAGTCTAAAAGGAGAAGGTATTACAAGAGCTATACTCTGGCCAGGAGCAGGCGTTGGAGGTCACTGCCTTACCAAGGATACGTACCACTTGGAGAGAGGAGTTAAGATCGGTAATGGGCAGCTTGACTATCCAGAAGGTGCAGACTCAATCTACGTGCTCGCAAGAAAAGTAAATGATTTCATGCCTGTCCACATGTACAACCTGACTATTGCAGCCCTTATGAGGATTGGAAAAGAGATGAAAGGCTCAAAGATTGCAATGCTCGGCTGGGCTTTCATCCGAGACTCGGATGATGCGAGGAATACGCCTTCAGAACCTTATAGAGACCTCTGCCTTAAGGAAGGTGCGACAGTTAATGTGCATGACCCTTATGTCGTGAACTATCCAGGAACTGAGATCTCGGATAATCTTGAAAATGTTGTCAGAAACGCGGATGCTGTGGTTATTCTTGCAGGGCATAGTGTATACTCTGATATAAAGGCCGATTGGGTAAAGAGAATTACAGGCAAGGAAAACCCAGTTATTGTGGATGGAAGAAATATAGTTGAACCAGATGAATTTATTCGCAAGGGCTTTGTCTATAAGGGGATTGGAAGAGGCGATAAAAACGAACATTTATTAATGTAAACTAAGATTTCTTTGAAAAACTACTTCAGACTTTAAAATCTGGAAAAGGAAGAGAAATGATCGAGAAATTGAAACAAAACGATGAACTCTGGGATCTGTTTAGCAAAAAAGAAGAATACAATTTGACCTTTTCTGACCAGCATGATAGGTTTCCTTACTATCTAAGTAGCCAGAGGAATGTTTTTGATCCCAGAGTTTCCAGGTTTCTAGTAGAAAAGGGATTACACCCTGAGTATCCAGACGGAAAAAAATTTGCAGTCTGCCTTACTCATGATATTGATGTGATATATCCGGAAAAGTTCTACCCGATCATTGGAACTGCCAAAGCCTTTGCTAAAGGGAACTTAACAGATGCTATAAAGACCCCCTTTTGTAGAATTTGCAAGAAGTTTAACCCTTGCTGGAATTTTAGAGAAATAATGGAGCTGGAGGCAAAATATAATGCAAAATCCAGCTTTTATTTTCTGGCCTTGAGGCCTGGAGAGAAAGACTTCAACTATGAAATAGAGGATCTTGAGGCCGAATTGAAGTTTATATCCTCTCAGGGATGGGAAGTAGGATTACATGGAGGGCACAAATCCTACAGCAGCCTGGAAGATATAAAAGAAAAAAAGCAGAGACTTGAAAAAGTATTAGGCAAAGAAGTTATAGGGTACAGAAATCACTATTTAAAGTTTAAAGTACCGGACACATGGGAATTATTAAGCAAAGCAAACTTTAAGTATGATACGACATTCGGGTACCCAGATTGTGCAGGCTTTAGAAACGGTATGTGTCATCCCTTCAGGCCTTATAATATAAATACCGGAAAACAAATCGATATCATAGAGCTCCCTCTCATAGTTATGGACCGGACTTTATTTAGAGACTACATGAGACTTGACGTTAAAAAGGCCTGGGAACTAACAAAAAGTCTTGTTGATAAGGTTGAACAGTATAATGGTGTGATCACGATTCTATGGCACAATAACACATCTATTGAAGGAAAAGGCCTTAAATATTACGAAAAATTCCTCAAATATGTTTCCAGTAAAAAAGCCTGGATTACAAGTGGAAAGGAAATATATAACTGGTGGTCTACCAATATTGAACCGCGGTATTGAAAAAACCAGGTATAAGATAGGGGTCAGTTAATAATCGTCAGAGGCACTAAGATAGATTAATTTCTTACATGTATGATAAATTGATTAAATTAACACTTATCAAATTAACACTTATCAAATTAACACTTATCAAATTAACAC
>NZ_LMVP01000056.1 GCF_002287235.1 Methanosarcina spelaei | reverse complement strand
CCTTATCAGCAGATTGATGATACAGGTGCAAGAGTCAATGGTGTCAATTATTATACTCAAATTCTTTGTAATCCTTATTATACTGCTTATTTTACAGTTCCCAATAAAAATAGAGAAAATGTTTTAGACGTGCTTTTATGTGGAAAAGAAAAAACATACTGCTTTACTGATGAAGCATATAATCTGATGAAAACGTTTAATGTTTCCCAAAGTTGGATGGAAAAACTCTCGTCTTTTAAAAACAAAATATTCAGTGACGAAGAAATGCGTCGAAAACTGGATTGTGTTTTCTCACTTAATGGATATAAAACTACTAAGAAGAAAGTCCTTGAAGCCTGTGCAATTGCGGCCTATCATCAAAGTAAAGACATACCTGTGGTTACCACACTTTTAAGTGATGATGCACGTCAGTTCAGGCAAATTGCATATCACCATGCTCTTTGTTGGATTCATGACGGTAGAAACTACAAGAAATTAAGGCCAATAGTTCCGTATCATAAAGAAAAGCTGAAAGCTTTTCTGAACAGTTACTGGAACTTTTATGGTGAGCTTTCTAAGTTTAGAATAAAACCAGATTCAGAGGTAGCGGAGCAATTATCCGTTAAGTTTGATCAGTTGTTTTCTACCAAAACAGGATATGAACAGCTGGATGAAAGAATCGCTAAGACAAAAGAGAACAAGGAACAGCTGTTAAAGGTCCTGGTCTTGCCAGAGGTTCCGCTGCATAACAATGCAGCGGAACTAGCGGCGAGAGCAAAAGTCAGAAAAAGAGATGTGAGCCTTCAAACCATAACAGAGGAAGGAACAAAAGCAAATGACACATTTATGACGATTGTTCAGACAGCAAAGAAACTGGGTGTAAGTGCATATCAGTACATATGTGATAGAGTTGGCGGTACATTTGGGATGCCATCTCTGGCTCAATTAATCGGAGAAAAAAGCTCAATAAGCAGAAATTGAGAGCTTTCCACTCAATTTGAAGAGGATACCAAATTATATCTAAACACATTAGAATAAAATACTCATTTTGTAAAAAAATCTTCGTTAAAAACTAAATAGAGGATTAGATTAGCTAAAAAACTGATTACACTGATAATTTGTGTAACCTATTTTTGATTACGTTCATACAATTTCGATTTCTGAGTTTTAGTGCTGCCTGTTTTAATATCTATATTAAAATGAATCAAGTAATATTAATCACTACAAAGGTATCACTACGAAAGTATGCTTTTTATTCTTAAAACCGTGTAAAACCTTAAAAATGGAGAACATATAACTATTAGTATTAATTCCCTTTTATAAAAATTTATTACTTCAAAGATACTGGCATTTCATCTATTCATTTTTCACTCATGTCTCTTTGACTATCAATCACGTCTCCTTATTGTCAGCTTTATCTCCTTACTATTAGTCTCATCATTTTCATACAAATTTCACCATTTCAATTTTTATTTCAACACTCATCCATTGCAACCTAAAATTTCTATCTTGTTCTTTACCTTAAAACTTTATAATGAAAGAAATCTGTCGCATGACAAATTATTAGAGGTTTCCATAATAGATTAATCCTTTAACTTTAGGCTTCTTATTGTAATTCAAAAAATTGGGTCACTACTTAGAACAAGTAAATATTGGACCATTAAAAATTAAGCCTTTCCGGGAAATTAAACGCAAACTTAATATGTTATTATAAGAGAATAAGAGTGCATTTAAATAAATATATTACGTAAGTGTTCAAATTTACTCTCAAAAAATAAGAGCTTTTTCAATTTAGACATATGTATGTCTTTTACTAAAAATTAAAAAATATATAAAATTGTCACGTTTATAACGAAGCAGATTAAAAATATTTAAATTGCGTCAGGTGCGGGTGGAGCACAAAAACCGATATATCAGAGAAAGAACATAGTATGTACAAAAACTGGATTTGAAGCAAAGTAAAATTGTTTATGGATATCAACTTTTTTGTGTCCATCCCCCTCACAACGAATAAATTTAAAAATCTATATATAGATCTATAACTTACATAGTTTACTACATCAGTAAAGGTGGTAATTAATGGTATCCATCCGAGCTAAAATTAAATCCAGGTTAGAGAAATTTCTAGAAGTTGATTCCAGTGGATATCGAAGGGCAATCCTGTGTATCTTCATCAAGGTAAAAAAAGCGACTATTGACGAACTGCATGAAATGCTTGCAAGTAAGTATAACGTATCTCGGAATACAGTCGCATCCATGGTAGGGTATATCCATTCGAAGCTTGGAATTCTAAGAGCGCATAAAGAATCCTATAAAACTCCTATGGTTTATCTTTTGAGAGAAGAATATATAGACCTGCTAATGAAAATTGTAACTTCACCTAAGTCATCTGCTGAGTTTACGACTTGAAAAGTTTACTATTCACCCAAAACGTCTGATGGACAATGTCACTCGTTAAAAACGCACCCAGAACGGCAACAACTATTGTCGTAAGATCGGATTCCAATTCTCGAATAAGCCACTCAAGGGATCCATATTACACCCTTATGCGGCGCATTTTTCAAGAAGACGCTACTGCTGTCAGAGGTCAGAAGTTCCTGACTATAATAGAAGAACGTCAGGCTTCAGGAAGTGCAATACGGACTGATGAATGGAAAAACCTTCTTGAAGAACTTCAGATAGGGCGAGCCTCATTCTATGCGATGCGCAACAAGCTGCTTGGAGCCGGATTGATTTCGATAAAAGATAAGGAGTACAGGCTTTCAGGTCAGTTTTCAAAAGATCTTTTAGACATGGCCCGCTGGTGGTGGACTGCAGTTCTCAACCAGTCTGAGGAAAACCTTTAAAGGAATAATTCTCTTATTTTCACTCAACTTTAAAACATTTTATTTTAACATCTCATCCTAATATCTCATTTTAACATCTCATTTTAACATCTCATCCTAATATCTCATTTTAACATCCCATTTTAACATCCCATTTTAACATCCCATTTTAACATCCCATTTTAATATCTCGTTTAATTTTGAAAGTTCAGGCACTTCAGCCGAAAGGTATTTATATAAAATCTTCCTTTAGAAGATACGCTTCAGGGCGAAAGAAATGCGCCCCACAACGAAAAATCATAGAAGCCCGGTAGTGTAGTGGTCAATCATGCGGGACTCTGGATCCTGCAACCTCGGTTCGAATCCGTGCCGGGCTATACACAAATCTGAATAAATTACTTTTTTGATATGAAGATTAGAGTTTCTATTATAGCTTTTACGTTAGAATTTTTATGTTAGAATTTCTATTTTTATCTAATATTAAAGACTCAGTACCAAAATCTAGTGATGAATGTAAAACTCAAAATCACTAGATTTTATAAATGGTCACCATCCATGTAATACAACTTAGTGATTCAAGTCTTTAGATAGCGAATATCGATTTTGATAAAAACTGGATTCTTCTTGCTAATTAAGACTTTCTATCAAAAATGCAAAAATCACTGGATTTTGGAACAGAGTCATATTAAACATTAAATTTTATATAAATTATTGACAAATATACAATTATATATTCAGCTTGGAAATTAATTGAAAAAACTCAGGAGTAACTAAAAGTTCTACTATGGTCTTCTGTTATAGTTTATAAATCTCCAGCTCTCAGTTCTGCAATATATGGATCATAAGCTACTGTTGAGCTGCCCGAACAACGTGCAATGTAATAATCTGCAACAATACAAGCTTGCTGCTCGCGATTATACTCACTGAAATGACTTTTTTCTCCAGCCCTGTATGTGTATCCTTCACTTACCTGCGCATAAAATGCCTCAACCAGATATTGCGAGCCTGTAGATTCCATCTGCGCGATATGAGTTAATTCATGTATAAGCCACTTCATATCGGAGCTGCCTGCTGTAGTGTTGAGCTTTCTATTAAAGTTGATTGTATGAAAGGTTGTAATCCCCATACTTGAGCATCTTTTCAGCTTTGTCCCCAACCATGCGAGAAATGAAGCTTCATCAATTTGCACCTTCCGGTAATTAATTCTATTTCCAAATATGCTTCTAGCTTCCTTTTCTTCTATTGCTGTAAGACTTCGGGTATTAGTTTTGACAATTTGCCATAAGTTATCCATAAACTCAGGGAAGGCATACGTATCGAGAATTTTTGCGATAATCCGGCCAAAATTTACAGCAAGGGATAATAATCCATATCTTATCAATTTGTATAAACCCCCTCTCTGTCAGGAAAGGTTTTGACGGTCTTCAAGACAGCTTTCAAAAAACCATCTTTTTTACTATTTTTTCTCAGGCTCCAATTCCTTGTCTTCCAATCCCAGCCACTTGAGTTCTAAATCACAATTTCTATATGCACTATGCTGGAAAGCACAGTTAATTACTTCAATTTACAAAGTGCTTGATGCTCTTCTTGAAGTCGTAAGCCTGCATCCATGCTAAAAACACAAGTTTTTCTGATAAAAGCTCGTCGTTGATAAATAAAAAATGACTTGAAAATTATGTATCCAGAGAAAGAAAATTAAAATTGTAGCCTCAGGATATTAATGATCATCAATCCTAAAAGTTATGATAAACGATTAAGAGAAGATTTTTCTGTAGAACATCACCTGGAAGAATATCCTCTGAAATTTTGGGTGGTAGAGCCTGTTTGCTGTAGTTCTTATCTGCAACGCATCGATTAATTTATTCTAAAAACTTTTTCCCTATTTAACTTTCGGCACTCTTCAGCTTAGAAACTGACATTCTCCTGTTCTAAAAACTCAAAACTATACTTTTATTTTATAATTCATCATAAATACTAAAGTATATCCAGATTTGAACAAAGCCACTATGGTTAAAAAAATTAATACATATAAAAAAATTTTAAATGTGGTACAGAAAAAAATATTCTAACAGAAAAAAACTGAACAAAAACTAAAGTTCAGTATTGAAATGGTGCTGATTATGAAAAAGCCAGGATAGTAAAGTCATTTTATAGTTCCTCAGGCATTATCTTTCCACAATTTTCTTTTGATTTCTTCTATTAACACAAATAATTATATTTATAAATAATGTTAAATAGCATCGAATACAATTATTAGATCAAATCAGCATTTTATTACGTACTTTGTTGAAGTTTAGCAAAATAAGTGATTGAGTGGGGACCATAAACATATCATTGTTTAGTAATCACTGAACTATCAGCGATTATCTGTATCTAGAATATTATCTATACCTAGAATAGTTATATTTTATGGACTATTGGCTATATATTTTGTATGCAAGTACCATGTTTATAAAATACACACATAGTTCTTATTACAAATAAATACATCTGTTATCCAAACTCTAAGAATATAAGTATTTTACTAATGCCATTTTATAGTGAATTTATATGTATAACTAAAAAACTATATAAATAAAGAAGGCAACTGACTTACTTTAAGTTTGGGGGGTATTAATTGAATAAGCAACTGAAAGTGTTATTTATAGGGACCTATGTTCCAAAAGAATGTGGGATTGCTACATTCACATTCGATCTTTTAAACTCAGTATCCAGGGAAGACAATGACGTTCATTGCGAAGTAATTGCTTTGAATGATCCCTCTGAGACCTATGATTATCCTGAAGAAGTCGTTTTTCAAATACAGAGGGACAGGATTGAGGATTATTACCGGGCCGCGGATTTTATAAACCAATCTGACACCGATATCGTATGTCTGCAGCATGAATTTGGGCTTTTCGGGGGAAATGCGGGAGACTATATTTTTGCTCTTCTTTCAGGAATCAACAAACCTGTAATAAGCACGATGCATACAATAATTCAAAAACCTGAACCTGAGTACAGAGTATCCACGGAAAAGCTCATCAGATATTCCGAAAAGTTGATTGTAATGAGCCAGACTGCAGTCGGGATGTTAAAAGACATTTATAAAGCTTCTGAGGATAAAATCGAATTAATTTTTCATGGAGTACCTGACTGCCCTTTTAACAACTGCAGTAAGTATAAAACGAAATTGAACCTGAAAGGAGATCCTCTTGTCTTAACTTTCGGCCTGCTGAGCCAGAACAAAGGTATCGAAAGTATGCTTGATGCTCTTCCTGAGGTCGTAAGCCAGTATCCTGACCTCGTTTACCTAGTCCTGGGTGCTACGCATCCTGTAATTAAAAAGAACTTTGGAGAAGCATACAGGCAATATCTTCAGAATAAGGTCTCAGAACTTGGACTTGAAAAAAATGTAGTGTTCCATGACAAGTTTGTTGAGAAAGAAGAACTTTGCGATTATATCCTCGCCAGTGACGTTTACGTATCTCCTTATCTTTCCAGAGAACAGATAGTAAGCGGTGCTCTTACCTATGCAATTGGTATGGGAAAGGCAATAGTTTCTACTCCATACTGGTATGCCCAGGAAATGCTTTCCGACAGGCGTGGATTGCTTGTAGATTTCGGGGACACAACTGGCTTTCGAGAATCTCTTTTGCATTTGATAGAAAATCCAGAAGAGTGTGATAATATGCGCAAAAAGGCATATGATTTTGGTCGAAAAATGACATGGAAAAACGTAGGTAAACAATATAATATGGTTTTCACCAGGGCTTTAAAGAACTACAGTGCCTACTCCACTATGAAAAAGTTTAATTTCCTTCCAAACCTGCTGCCTGAAGTAAAACTTGATTATCTGAAATTATTAACCGACGACGTGGGCATTATTCAGCATACCAATCTTGGCGTACCGGCTCGTCATTACGGGTACAGTACCGATGACGTAGGCCGAGCTCTTGTTGCACTGACACAGTTAATAGATAACCAGAAGAAAGCCGAAGAGTTGTGGAAGTTAATTACCACATACCTGAGTTTTCTTGAACATGCCCAGACTGACACAGGCCACTTCCATAACTTCATGAGTTATAAACGGGAATTTTTGGATGAGAAAGGCAGTGAAGACACTCTAGGACGTGCTGTCTACGGACTTGGGCATGTGGTAAGCTGCCCTTATCTATCAAAAAATATACGCACGCTTGCCCATACTCTTATTAGTAGAGCCGGACATGAGATGGGGAAACTTGTCTATCCAAGGGCGAAAGCCTATACAATGTGCGGTTTGTATGAAATGCTCAGGACTGGTGTGGATGCCGATGAGTTTGAAGTGGTCTTCAACTCGCGTAGGGATGCGGTCAAGTCCATAGATTCCCTTATAAGTAAAGATACATTTGAGTCTACATTTATCAACCATGCGAACTCTCTGGTAGACCTGTATGAAGCTAACCGTAAAGAAGACTGGAACTGGTTCGAACCTACAGTAACCTATAGTAACGCAAAACTCAGTGAGTCTCTTTTACTGGCGTACAACTACACCAAAAACCGTACCTATCGGAAGGTCGGTCTTGCAACCCTTGACTTTCTTACTGAGATTCAGTGGAAAGGCGACTTTTTTGATATGGTCGGAAATCAGGGCTGGTACTCTTACAATGGGGAAAAGCCTATTTTTGACCAGCAGCCTATTGAAGCAGGTTATCTGACTCAAGCTTATATTTCAGCTTATGAGATTGTACGTGACAGGAAATATCTGGAACTTGCAAGATATTCTTTTGAATACTTCCTTGGAAGAAATCGTTTGCAAACTGTTATGTATGATTATTCCACAGGCGCGGTCTGTGATGGGCTCAACCGCGATGGTATGAATTGTAACCAGGGTGCGGAATCCATAGTTTGCTTCCTCATGGCTTTAAGCTCTTTAAACAAGCACATAAATAAAGCTCTCAGTACGATACTGCAATCCAGGGTGAGCGATGAGGTTGATGATGAAACCCTGCAGAAAAGAAAGAGCTTTTTGTCAGCAAATCAGGTAGAGTGAGAGAAGAAAATAAGAGTTATGATTTTGGGATTGAGAAAATAACATATCTGAAGTAAAATAACATATCTGAAGTAAGAGAACAACGCAATCTAGAGAGTAAGAGAATATAATATTGGGGATGAAAGAATAATATGATATGGAAAGACCATGGGGAGTTATTTGTAAGATACAATCGGAATCCTATATTAACCGTTGACGATTGGCCTTATAGGGCCCACTCAGTTTTTAACCCTGCAGCTGCTATAGTTGACGGTATAACCCTGTTACTGGTCAGGGTTGAAGATCACAGAGGTTTTTCTCACTTTACAATAGCAAGGAGTGAAAACGGAGTCGATGGCTGGGAAATTGAGCCTGAACCGACCTTTGCTCCGGATCCTGTAAACTATCCTGAAGAGATATACGGTATCGAAGACCCACGCATAACCTATATAGATGAGATAAAAAAATGGGCTGTGGCATATACAGCTTTTTCGGATTCCGGTCCCTTAACTGCACTTGCCTTTACCGAAGATTTCCGGAATTATGATCGAATAGGAGCTATTATGCCTCCTGAAAACAAGGACGCTGCAGTTTTTCCTGTAAGGTTTAACGGCAGATGGGCAATGTTACACAGGCCTGTATCTAGCATTGCGGGTGCAAAAGCAAATATCTGGATTTCTTTTTCGCCTGATATGAAATACTGGGGAGATCATGAGGTTCTTCTGTATGCCAGAGAAGGTGGGTGGTGGGACGCGAATAAAATAGGCCTGTCCCCACAGCCAATCCGTGTATCTGACGGATGGTTAATTATGTACCATGGGGTACGCCAGACAACATCTAAAGCAAGTTATCGGCTTGGACTGGCTCTTCTTGATCTTGAAGACCCCAGAAAAGTGCTTCACAGGTCTGAAGGATGGGTTTTCGGACCTCGTGAAATGTATGAACGCAGTGGGGACGTTAATGATGTTGTTTTCCCTTGCGGATGGGTCTTAGTGGACGATGAAATTCGCATCTACTACGGGAGTGCGGATACTTCCGTGTCGTTAGCTACCGCAAACGTGCAAGATGTCCTGAAATATATTCACGAATGTCCTGAGAAACAGTGCCCTGATGAATACTGCAGGTGGTTTGAAGAGGATATAGAAGATTCCACTGATCCGAAAAGGGGTTATTCAAAATTAAAATAAAAATTAAAAATAAAAATAATATAAAAAATAAAATTAAAAATAATATTAAAGACAAAATCAAAAATAAAATTAAAAACTGATCTTTAAAGTTCTAAATTAAAATGTTCTAAATTAAATACTGAAAGCCGAAATGTAAAAAATAAAATTAAGTTTGGGGATGTAAGTGATTTTGGGGGTATTAATATAAGAATTGCAATGTTGTCTCCGATTGCTTGGAGCACGCCACCTAAAAAGTATGGTCCCTGGGAATCTATTGTATCTTTATTAACTGAAGGATTGGTAAAAAGGGGTATTGACGTTACATTGTTTGCAACAGCAGATTCTCACACAGCGGCGAAACTTCATGCTGTTTGTCCGAGACCCTATGAAGAAGATAAGGATATAATAATAAAAGTGTATGAAGGACTGCATATATCAGAAGTTTTCGAGAGGGCAAAAGAGTTCGATATAATCCATAACCATTTCGATTATCTTCCTCTGACCTACAGTGGGCTTGTCGATACGCCTGTTGTAACAACAATCCATGGTATTTCTTCACGGAAAATTTTGTCTGTATATAAAAAGTACAATAATAGAACTTTTTACGTATCCATAAGTGATGCTTACCGATGTCGCGATCTGGACTATATAGCAACTGTTAGGCACGGAATTGACATAGAAAGCTTCCACTTCAATGAAAAACCACAGGATTATTTACTCTTTTTATCACGCCTGCATAAAGACAAAGGCGTAAGAGAAGCAATCGAAGTTGCAAAAAAGAGCGGTAGAAAACTTAGAATTGCTGGTTTCATTGCGGATCAGACTTATTTTGAAAAAGAAGTTCAGCCCTTCATAGACAATAAACAGATCATTTATGAAGGGCATATTGATCCTGAATTTAAGAAGGAACTCCTGTCAAATGCCTATGCTTTGCTGCACATGATTAATTATGAAGAGGCTTTCGGAATTGGCGTAGTTGAAGCTATGGCCAGCGGTACACCGGTAATTGCAATGAACAGAGGTTCAATGCCTGAACTTATCCGGGATGGAGAGACTGGATTTCTCGTCAATAGCATTGAGGAAGCTGCCAAAGCTGTACAAAAACTTGACTCCATATCCCGCAAAACCTGCCGGAAAAGCGTGGAAAAACGTTTTTCGGTTGACAGGATGGTAGATGATTACATTAAAGTATATGAGACCATCTTCAAAAAATGCAAACGTGAAGACGAAAGGCCCTGGGGCTTTTATGAAGTGCTCAGGCAGAGGCCTGGATATAAGGTCAAAAGCCTCACTATCCTTCCTCAGGGTGAAATCTCACTCCAGCGCCATTTTCATAGAAGCGAGCACTGGTACATTATTAGTGGAGAAGGACTTGTAACTAAAAATACAAGTCAGATCAGGGTTCTTCCTGGAGATTCGGTCGATATTCCGGTGAACGAGGTGCATAGAATTAAGAATATAGGCGGTCAAAACCTTGTTTTTATCGAGATCTCTC
The DNA here is from genome assembly GCF_002287235.1 of Methanosarcina spelaei. Taxonomy (GTDB): domain Archaea; phylum Halobacteriota; class Methanosarcinia; order Methanosarcinales; family Methanosarcinaceae; genus Methanosarcina; species Methanosarcina spelaei. The sequence goes on along the minus strand of NZ_LMVP01000056.1, from coordinate 1,487 downwards.
AGGGAGACTATCTTGGAGAAGATGATATTGAAAGACTTGAAGACAAATATGGGAGAGCTTGAGTAAATTTGTGCATATCTAAAATGTTTCCTTTTTATAACAGAATGTTTATTTCTTACAACAGAACGTTTCTTTTTTACAATAGAATGTTCCCTTTTTACTATGTTTCTATTTTTTTCCGCATCTCTTCAGATTTTTAGGAATTTTCCCATTTATAAGATCCCTCTTTTTACATTTCTGCCTCAACTAATAAAAAATTTAATCAGGACATTCTGAATTGTTATAGCAATTCTTCACCTGAGCCGCTACTTCCTCACCCAGCCTTTCAGAGACATTTTCTATAAAAAGCTCGATATACTCGAGTGGTACGCAGCCAAGACTTTCTTCTCCTGATAAAATGAGCCTGACAAGGTACTCAAGGTCATATCGAGTTAGTAGTTTTATTCTCCTGAGAAAAATCCTGAGCATCTTTTGCATAGTGGTTTGCCAGTGGAGGGAGTATGGAACGATAAGCCATTCCTGAGCCTGAACAGAGATATCCTTCGCACTCCAGTGCAACGGTTTTCAGAATGCCAATGTCCGTTTCTGAGAGTAGTCTTGCCATGATGATCACCATTGATAGATTAATTTATGTTTCGGAGATGTTTCAGAGATATATAGATGCATTAGAATTATATTTCAGATACAGTAGATGCATGCAGCTGGAATTTCAGACATAGAACATATACAAAATAAATAAATAAATAAATAAATAAATAAATAAATAAATAGTAACTATTCAGGGTATAGTTAGCGGCGCTCCTTTGAGCGCCGCGAGAATACCCTCTAAAACAGGTAAACCATTCTTTCTTATTGTTGAAATATATGCTCTAATTCTGCAGAAAGCTTCCGCTCCTCGTGCAGTTCTGAAAGTTCCTGATATTTTCTGCTGTAGCTTCATCATCCTGACATCTCTTTCTGCTTGATTATTCTCAAACGGAACTTTCAAGTCTGTCAGGAATCTCAGAATCTTGTCTTTATGTTCTATAAACCTATCAAGCAGATTCCTTGCTTTGGTTTTTGGATTCTTACCACGTTTTCCTCGTTTTTCAGGATTTAAAGAAGGTGGATTTTCTTCAATTCCTTTCGCGACTACAGCATTGAACCTTTTTTCTAATGCCTTAACTTGTTCAAAATCTAGATTTTTGACCTGCTCTTTACACTCATCAGCATACTTTTTCATTTCAGACAACAGCTCATTCATATCTTTAGCCCATTGCTGTTTATAATTCTCTTCAATTCCAGTAAGTTCTCTCTGGAGATGAACATTGCAAAGAGCATGATCACAATTATAACTGTTGTAAGGTTTCCATCCATCGTGAACTGCTACCCCTTTAAACTCTGGAAGAATTCCCATAGCATCAATAGCTTCGGATCCTCTTTTTGCATGAGTAAAATAACAGGTGTATTTGTCAGTAGAAGCTACATGAAGCCAATGTCTTTTTCCT
>NZ_LMVP01000055.1 GCF_002287235.1 Methanosarcina spelaei | reverse complement strand
TGGAGTCACCGGAAGAGTTGCCAGAAGAGTTGCCAGAAGAGTTGCCAGAAGAGTTGCCAGAAGAGTTGCTTGAACTGGAGCTAACCACATCGATGTGGACTGGAATCCGTATCCCTGCCATCACATCAGTTCCGGAAGTTGGCTGGATCAGAATCTTACAATCCAAATCAGTTTCGGCAGAGGAAGGTACATTGAGCTTTACTTTTACCTCTTTATTTTCACCCGCCTGCAGACTGAAAGAAGAAGGAGATACAGAAAACCAGCTCTCATATGTAGTATTATCTATATGGATTTCATAATCTTCAGCTTCACTGCCAGTGTTTATCACGTGCAGCGATTGTTCTCCCTGAGCCCCAGGATTAAGCTCGAAACTTAACTTTCCTGGACTAACCCCGATTCCGATCTCTGCTGCAGACGCAGTCTGGATCGATATGAGAAATATAGACATGAGTATTGCGATTTTTTTGAGCATTTTATATACCTCAAAGTTTTTTTATTTAAACATATACAGAATTTCACAATAATTTGTAAATTTAAAAAATGAAATCAGGGGAACTTCGGAAAATTTCATAACCTTTCCCACACCTGAAACATCGAATTGGGGAGATAGGTTTTATACCGCTTCTCCCCAGAAAATCAAGTTTCCTTCTGCTTTATCCAGTTCTCCTTCGTATCCGACAGGCACATCGAGCACAAGTTCCATTTCTTCCGTATTTCGGCTTGAAATCAGTTTTGAGTACTGGCTCCAGAAGATAGAACCGAAAAAGAGAGAGTTGTTGTACAGCTGGGAGCTACCTGATCCAAGTTCGGCTGAAATGGTTACATCGGAATTTCCGGTATTTATGATGTTAAGGTGTGTACTGCTTCTCACACCTGAGGCCAGGGATCCGAAGTCAAGGCTTGACATATTACACTTGATAGAGACTGATGGCAAAACCTTTTCTGGATCGGCAAAGGCATAGACCCGCCCGTCATCTCCAATTGTGAAAACGATCCCGTCGGAAATTGCAGGTGAAGCGCCCCCGTTGGGATAACTCCAGACTACATTCCCTGTATAAGCATCGAGGGCATATGTGCCAGCGTGTCCGAAATAGTCATCTTCAGCGTGTTTTCCTGCAAAGACCATACCATCTGCAACAGCAACTGACGTAGTCCAGCCCCCGATCTTATCTTCGGCAGAGGTATTCCAGACAAGTTCATGGGTTGTTGCGTTGAAACAATAGGTTTCAATTGTGCTAAATCCAGGACATCCACCCGAAATATAAATATTACCGTAAGCAATAGCCGGTGTAGACGAAACATCAGTGCTTGGGACGGTTTCATTCCAGAGGACTGAACCGTCTTCAGCATTCAGAGCGTAAAGCTTTCCATCGTAAGTAGTTACATAGACAACTCCCTCAGAGACTGCAGGAGACCCGCCTGCCTCGTAAGAAAGCGTCTGATTCCAGAGCTCGTTTCCACTCTCTGCATCGACACAGTAAACATGTCCTGGAGAACTGAAGAGTGGCCCGCTTGTCAGGTAAACCTTGCCTTCGTAATAAGCTGGTGTGCCAGTGGCAACCCCGGTAACTGTAAAATTCCATAGTTCTTTTTCGGTTTCTGCATCGGTACAATAATAATGGTGAGATTGACCATCACTATCGAATACTTTCCCATCTGCAAACATTGCTCCACCGTTGAGAGCTTCCGTCCGTCCGTACAATATCTTCCCATTACCATAGCAGAGAGATCCCCACCCCGGTACAACCAGACCTATTTCATCGGAGGAAGTTACATTTCCAGTGAATTCATCAATGGTTACTATCCTTAACTCATCGGGATTTGTTGACATTGGGTCAGGAGCGTGGTCTACTCCACACTTGACAAAGACTTTACCTTTAGCAATAACAGGCGAAGAGCTGGGAATGGCCCAAATAGGGTCACTTACCCAGAGCAGTTTTCCACTATCAGGGGCTTCACCTGAAGAGAAACCAGTGTGTGCATTGTCTTTATGAAACTGGCTCCAGGTATCGTTATTGTCAGAAGCTGTGGTTGTTGATGAGAGTAATAAAATGGACAGAAAAACCAGAAAAATTGGTAAAAATTTTATGTTTACATTCTTATTCATATCCTTTAGCCTTCCCTATTTCAATTGATGATTGAAATTTTTCAATCATCAATTGAAATATTTGTACAATTTCTGTAGCCAGAAGATGAAAACTTCGAATCCGACTGGCTAAAATTTCCGGAAAGAGTCAGAATGTAGAAAATGCCTTCATAGCTAACTTGCCTTATATTTTGAAACTCGAGAGATCCTGACAAATATCCCGGAAAGATTATTTTTCCATTATTAAACCTTAATTTAGTTTTCAACCCTGTAATCGAGTTTTCATATGGTGTATTTGTAAAAAGCAGGTTTTCAAAATTAATGTTTATTTTAAAACATAATTAATATAGGATTGTATTTGAATAACAAGCATTATCTTTTAGAATAACTGTTTATTAAATTCCTTTTTAGTTATGAAGTTTTTAACTGATCCTTAAACAAATTCAATATTTTTTTATTGAAGATATACCTATGCCAAAAATTGCATGAAAAATTATACAAAAAACTCCAGAGAATCGGGTATTGAGCTCTATAAAGATATAAAAACCAAGACTATTAAGACTATTATAACCTAAACAAACATCTGAAATCAGACAGAAAAAAGGAGAAAGTAGATAAAAATCCCACGAAATAAGAATTACTTGGGTCATAAATCAAGATAAATAAGCTTTATCAAACTTATAAAATGGGAAAAGCCTTATCAGGCCATTTCCACCCAGAAAACGATTTTTTGTTTTCTATTTCAGTATCCGAGTAACCTTCCGACATCACAAGTACAGTTCAGTTTCAACCGACTGCCCTTCCATTATAAGCTTTGAATAATCATTCCATATTCTGGTATCAAGGGAAAGACTTTTGTTGAATAGTTGACTGGATGTATCCTCTACTTCAACGTAAGAATTCAGGGCACAATTGCCGGTATTTCTCATATTGAGGTGAATGGTGCTGTTTTTTCCTGCCAAAAGATGGTCAAAGCCAAGTTACGAACGATTGATTTCAAAATAGACCTTAGAGACTGTCTTAAAATTCAAGCCATTTATATAACTGGATAATGTGCAATGATAACTTTAATCATAATCGTATATTTTCGGAAATCCAGGTGCACATTGACCTTAGGAGACGCTTCATCACATAGGACTGCACACATCTGATACATAAAATCAAGTATAATAGACATTGTGTTCAAATCAGCATTTTAGAATTTAAGTTTTTAACGCTACTGTTTTTCGGCTCAAGTTAATGAGTTCTATCCCAATTGTGGTCTCAAGTTTAATTTTAAGACACGCTCTCAGAACTTTTATTCTGGAGCTTGAGAGTCTTCTGTTCAAAAACAGGCGAGAAAAAAGGAAAAAATAAAGAAAAGGCTGTAAAAAATAAAATGTGCCTTTGAAAGTCAAATTTCAGATTTTCTTTTTCCTTATCCCTATATAGATTGCACCAATGCTTACAAACACGAAAAGCAAACCCATGATATCCGAACCTGAGAAGGACATACCAGTGGAGGAGTTTTCGTCCCTGTACGATTCTTTTTGCATCTCATACCCTTCAACGTAATCAGAATCTGCAGATTTTTGTACATCCGGGATGGGTTTTGCTGTATCCGTGCCGTATCCGCTGTTCGAGATATCTGCCTGTGTCTGGTTTCCAGAGCCGGAAACAATTCTGGCTTTACCCGTACTGCTGCCAGAACTGCTGTTGCTGTATGAATGAGGCTCATTTTCCCCTTCATCAAGTTCATGGGACTCTGTAGCTTCTTTCATTTTTTCGGAAAAGCCAGGAACGGAGACCATTCCTTCCACAAACTCGGTGAGAAGAGGATTTCCGCAGGTGTGGTGACAGCAAGTTGCACCGTTATCCGCAACGGACTGCGCATATTCCGATGCAAGAGACTCAAGAGTCTCGGACGAAGGGGTCCAGTAACCTTTACGGACAGCCTCTAACATTCTTCCTGATATAGACTGGAAAGCTGCAGGACTGTTTTCTTCGAACCATTCATGCATCTCAGAGTCACCAATATAGGTAGTATAAACTTTATTCCAGACATCGTCACTGATAAGGTCGGGACTGGTAGCCTCCCAGCCCCAAAGGTTTTCCACAAACTCGGAAAACATGGAACCTCCGGAGTAGCCTGACTCCATCATGCCTTCGATCCACTTGTCGTTAAAGTAAGTGGAGCGCATGTTCTTGGAAACGTATTCTTCCAGGGTAACCATTTCAGCATCATTCGGGTCCCTGGTATCCGAGACGTACATCTCGGGGGTTTCCCCGGAAAGATATCGAATTGCCATGTTCATGCCTCCGAAGTACTGGAAGAAATCGTCGTTATCAAATGCGTCGTAGAGGTTTGAAGTGGAAGAATGAACAGATGCGTCCACAGATTCGAGGTTTGAAGAAAAGAGCTCCGAACTCTTGTATCCCCAGAGCTCGTTTCCGTAGGCATATCCCATGGTTTCCAGGTAAAGCTCTGCAATCTGGGACTCATTTTCCCAGTTCATACTGGATTTTACAAGGTTAGAAACTCCAAGATCGTAGGTCCCATCCTTTACTTCAAAGCAGCGCATTGTCGAAAGGGTCTTTGCAAGGGCAGCAGCCTCTGTGGCGTTTCCGGTTTCATTTAAATAATTTTCATAGAGCTCATTGTAGATTTCCTGGGTGTTCTCATTTACATAGTTCGGATAACTGCCATTCGTCACATTGTTTGCAAGCTTTACCGCATCATCAACCATCTGGATTTTATCAGGAAAAGCATCTCTCATCCCTGCAGATACATAAACGATGTCTATCCGCGGCCTCCCGGGCTTTGAAGAATCATAACTTGGTAAAAGTTCCTCTTCCGGAATCAGTTCCAATCCCCTAACAACTCCGTGTTCGTCCCATACAGGTTTTACTCCAAGCAGGTAGAGCACTTCCGCTTCCAGAGTTCCGTGGTCCTGGATGAAGTCTACTCCAAACCTGGAGAATGAGACCTTTTTAGGATATTCTCCATGCTCTTCGTAATAATTTTCAAGCAATTGCTGAGCCAGACGCTTGCCAACTTTCCATGTAGCTTCCGATGGATACAGTTCGGGGTTTATTCCGTAGAAATTCCTGCCCGTAGGTACGGCATCCGGCCGGAGCACAGGATCGTTTCCGGGCCCTGGAGGAATATAGCAACCGTCAAGGGCAGAAAGGACGCTGTCAATTTCAACATCAGAGTCCAGAAGTCCCTGTTTGTACTCAAGCCCAAGACGCAGGTCGCTGCTTACCGTATCATTTGTCATCCCATATATGGTCAACTGTGCTTCTTCAGAGGTAGCGTTCATGACAATCGCCTCCCTGATCATCCTGTCTACTTTTGTATCATTCAGGGGAATTCCCAGAGGGTATGCCGTAGAATTTGAATAAAAGGCAGCTTCGACATGGCCTTCGAAGGAGCTTCCAAGCATCGAACGGACCATATAGGCCAGTTCGTCCCAGTGTGGATAAAGAATTTTGTCCCTGTATTCGAGTCCATGTTTTATGTCCGTAGTTATCGAGGAATCGTTCCAGCCATAGTAGAGGTCCTGAGCCGTTTCAGGATCGGTATTGTTGCAGACCGCACTCCAGAGAAGATCATCCGGCCTTGTATCATTTACCGGGATACCTCCCGGGTATTCCGTGACGTTAGAATAGAAGGCGGTCTCAATATCATCTCTAAATTTCTCCCCTGCGATAACCCTGACGAGAGAAAACAGTTCCGATTGGCCAGGTTCAAGCATGGAATCCTGATAACCAAGCCCACGTTCAAGGTATGAGTTTACCGAAGAATTGACCTGGCCGTAGATAAGTTCCTGAGCTTTTGAAGGCTGAGTACTGTTTCGAACCACTTCCCAGATCAGGGTGTTGACTTTTGTATCATTTTCCGGAACTCCGTCCGGAAACTCAGAGTAGAACGCAGCTGTCACATTTGCCTTGAAACTGCTGCCCAGAAGGGCCCTGGTAATGTTGGTCAGTTCATCTTTCTGAGGATCAAGACTGTTACAGGAAGGAACCTCTGAGAGTACGTGCATACCGTAAGGGATACTGTCTCTTTCGATATCTTCTATGTATTGGTGAAGGACATCCTTTACAAAGGTATCGAAAGCTGTGGTGTTATAGAGACGCAGTTCACTTGCATTGGTTTCGAGTTCCTCATCGAGTTTAAGCCTTTCCATCTCATCTACAATCTCCATCTGATAGGCGGTTTTCGTCTGAGTATTCATCTCAAGCCCGTAATATTCCTGCATAAGCCTTGTAATATTTTCCAATTCCCCGTATCCACCGGCCCTCTCTAAGGTAGGGGTAAGATGATCGATTATAAGTGCATTTCCACGGTATTCAGCAGTCAATCCCTCTCCAACATTAGCTACGATATAGGGATAGATATTGGGAGTATCTCCAAGCAAGTTAGGAGACCATTCACTTGTCCTGTTCAATCCGCATGCCTGCCCGGGCAGCCATTCATGAGTTCCATGAGTCCCCAGGTGGATGATTGCATCAGGTTTGAAAGAATTGTTCAGCCACATATAAAAGGCAATGTACTGGTGAGTGGGAGGGACCTCACTGCTGTGGTACAGAGCGTCCTGATCCTCAAAGAAGCCTCTCGCCGGCTGAGGCATAAGCCAGACATTCCCGCAGCGAATAGCTGGAAGTACAATGTACTTACCACTAGTGTTTTCCCATATCATGGGGCTGGAACTCAAATTAGACGATTCATTCCATGGTTCCCCCCATTTTTTTATGACATCTGCCTGCAATTCCTCAGGAAGGGTTTTGAACCAGGTGTGGTAAGTTTCTATGGGGATCAATTCAATCCCCCAGTCCTGTTTGTTTTCTACAAGGGCATCGAGCATGCCTTCGGCCCAGGACCCTGCGTTATAGCCCTGGAGCCTTAAGCGGTCAAGAAGTTCCGTTGAATTTTCAGGAACATAATTTATATTATAGCCGCTTTTCGCCATATCTGAAATAAGCCCGCACATGCTAGTCACCCCATCCAGATAGCTTGCCGTTCCAATGTTATCTTTGCCTGAAGGGTAATTGTAGTAGATAATAACGACTTTCTTTTCGGAGTTGTCCTTGCGCTTGAGCTCAGCCCATTTTATGGCACGGTTTGAAAGCCAGTCAACCTGGGCAGGCATCGGGACATACTCATAAAAGCCAGTGGTGCTGTTTTTGACGCTTTTGCCAGTGACAATATATTCAAATATCCCGTCCATGTCAGGGCTGATAGTTTTGCGGACAATCTGGTCGGTGGGAATTCCACGAGTGGCGTCTGCAGGGTCTACAATTTCGGACTCCTCTACTTCAATACCTCTAAGGACAGCAACATTGAGCTTTTTAAGTTCTTCGATACCCTGTTCAGGATTGTTGTAATTCAGCCTGAAACTTTTAAGTGAAATCATGCACTGGACCAGAGGAGCTCCATTTTCATCACAGTAATATTCCGTGATATTGTCGAAGGTGTCAAAACCTGCAATCACATTGCAGCCTTTGTTTTCAAGGTCCCGGATAATGGCATCCGTAATTCCGGTATATCCGTTTTGCAGGTCGGTTCTATGGAACCAAATTCCGATTGTGGGTTTTTCAGGGTCATAGCGCCTGTGACTTTCAGAATCTTGGCCATACCATGTCAGATATTTTTGTGTATCTTCAAAGTAATAAGACTTGTTGTCGAGTCCAGGATAATAGATTCCCACAAGAGGGATACTGTTGCCAGAACTTTCAAAATAAGTCCAGTTACCGGTAAGATCGGGACTATTACCATATATTTTGGAAAGATATATCAATACGTTTTCAGCATTTTCGAGCCCGCTGGAGTCTTCACTCATGTTAAGGTAATAGTGGCAAAAAGTATCGTTTTCAGAGCCATTGTAGGCATGATCGATATAGGCAGGAGCAAGGGAAGGGGGATCAAAAGAATTTATATCTATTACTGTAGTCCCGTTTGCATGTGCAGCTTCTAAAGATGCACTGAGAGTTTCATAGATGTTACTGCTTAGCGTATCGCAGATTATCACATCCTGCATTCCTACAAGCCCTGACTCACCGGCAAGCAGTGCGTCATCACTAGAACCATTACTATCATTATAGGCGTTGAGGTTCAAAAGTTCGATACTGGAACTATAGGGGTTTGTCTGACCGGCAAGTTCAAAGGCAGAGTTTACCCCATAACCCAAATACATTATATGAACAAGATCCCAGTCATTGGTTATCTCCGGACGGTTAGTATAGTTTTCCGCAAGGTAGTGCAGCAGATATTCGGCATTTTTCTGCCTTACTGTCCCATTAGTACCCATGTAGCGATAGAAATTGCAAATAGGGTCGTCTGTAAGACCATCGGAGACATAATCAAAATAAGAAGGAGTACCCGAAGAATTGAAGCTTGCAAAAGCCGTCCCCTTTGTGTGAGCCTGCCAGAAGGTATCATTCAGGGTTCCGAAGATTGAAGATGAAAACTGGTCACAGAATATAAGATTTTGTTCTCCGATCAGCCCATTTTCTACTGCTGACAGCAAGTCAGCACTAGGATTTCCTCTACCATCGTGTGCTTTGATGTTGGTAAACTCAATCAAATTGCTGTAACGGCTATTGTTGGCTGCCAGCTCAAGGGCATCACTTGATTCTGGACCCAAGTACATGATTTTAATTCTGTCCAAGTTTTCAAGAGTCCAGTCCTCTGTTAATATCGGGCGGAAGCCGTATTCTTTGGAGAGGTAGATTAACAGGTTTTCCGCATTGTTTTTTTCCTCTCTGGTATCAGTACCCATGTTGTCATAGTAATTACCGATTGCAGTATCGTAGTCTACCGGTCCCCCAAACTCTCCGGAAGTTGTTTCGTTAGTTTTATAAGCATATACATAGTTAAAAAAGTTTTTCCAGGTTAATGGCTGACCTTGGGGCTGGATATTTACAATATAAACTCCAGCGTTGCAGATATCAGAAAACAGGTTTGCATCATAATTGTAAATTGAACTGGAAAGATTATCACAGATCAGGATATCCTGTTCTTCCAGAAACCCATTCTCGGCTGCAGCTATCAGTTCGTTGCTAGGGCTGTCCCCGGCTTCGTTGTAAGCTTCAAGGACCTTGAATTCTATATCATCTCTATAACGGTTTGTTTGGTTTGCCAGTTCAAGAGGAGGGCACCCGTTGTGTCCCAGGTAAAGAATTTTTATTTTTTCCCAGTCATCCTGATTAACAAGGCTTACATTCCATTCAGTGGTGATATCCGACCTGTTTGCATACTCCTTTGCAAGGCAGATAAGCAATTTTTCTGCATAATCGAGGCCGGTTCCACTGCTTCCCATTCTGTCGTAATAGTATCGAACAGGGTTTTTTCTCGAGTCTCTGTACACATAATCAAAAAATTCAGGTTCACTTTCAGATCGGATATCCACAAAAACGGTTCCGTTATCATGGGCTCTTTTAAATGCGTCTTCTACACTTTCATATATGGGACTGTAAAGCATATCACAGAGTATAACATCCTGTTGTTCTATAAGCCCGCTTTCAGCTGCATTCTGCAAGGAGGAGCTGGCTGTATAGGAGGAGCCGTAAGCATTGATATTAGTGAAATTTATGTATTCGCTAAACTCATTCGTAGTACTGGCTTTTTTCAAGGCATAATTTTCTCCGTAACCCAGATACATTATGTTTACCTTATTTTCTGCAGCTGAAACAGCTGGTACAAGCAAAAAAACAAGCAATGCAGCTAGAAGCAATAAACTATATTTCATTTTATTCATATTATCCCCTGTGTTAGGGAACCTCGGGCATCCCGGAAGAAGGCTATCGAGATATAGACATCCCCTTTGTTACATTTTCATTCTCAATCGTACTAAGTTTTATGAACTATATTACGTGAAGAATCCAGCAACACCAGATTTCAAAAGATAAAGCTGGAAACCTCTCGATGTCTTACAGGGGACAGGAACAAAAACAATAATAAGTAAAGAATCTCTCCAACTTTAAGTACACTGTCACCTGAGTTTTATTCCCTCGATGAGTTCATAGCCGGAACTTAAGCCAGAAGTCCTAATTTTAGAAAGCAGTATCGTCAACCGGTACCTTTAAAACTATTGACTCTTGTTGTACGTTACGAGAAGAAATTATAAAAAAAACCGTTTTCGGGTTACAAATATTAGTTATTTAAGTAACACAGTTATAGTTTTCACAGAGAAACTTTACATCTCATGAACCAGGAAAGATCATTTATACCCTCATAGAGATATTCGGTAGTGGGTTTGAATCATTGAAAACCAAAATCGAAAGAATCTCCGATTATATTCATCAAATGCATGGTATTCACTCGTTTATTCAGAATTGATCTATAGTTCAGGGACACGACCAGATATTCTTTCCTCAACTTAGAATCTATCCAAAAAGTCAATAGTATAATTGGGACTCATTGGTCATCGGTTAAGGAATTTTCTTGCCTGAAAGCTATCGATTTTGCATTAGAAGCCGTCCTTAAATTTTGGCCTATTTACATAAAATCGATACCCTGTTCCAGCTAATAACGTATTAACATTTTTGACAATTGTTGTTGAAATTGACGCAATTTGTCACGATTTCTCACTTAACCGAAGATGCATAATTGGGTCTTAATCATTTGTGCTACTAAGAGACTATCCGAAAAGTGGTTACCTGCTGTAACTTTAACATTTCATATTTTTTGGTCATCATTACCTTTAAAGTTCAAATTTGTTATCACTTTTATTAAGTTTATATCCCTTGACCAGAAAAGTAACTCTTGGAAGTAAAGGTGTTAAATAGTTTAACTTATTGTAACCATCCAGAAAACTGAAAGGGAACAATAATTAAACTTACACTCCAATAATTCCTACATAAAGCCAGTTAGATCCTGCTTAAAAGACAGGAAATAACTAACGCATCCAGGGTTTATGCGGAAGATGCCAAGCCGATATCAACTGCAGAAACCCTGGCCCAGAAAATGGCTCTATAACTGTTATAAGTATTCTTAGCAACTTTAAGAGTTTCTCAAGATTCAAGAAGTAAATTTCAGTGATCTGTTATTTATTTTTCTTTAATTGGTAGCTATTGCCCACTTTCCGCAGGTGCGACAAGAAGCTATACTATGAATTGCGTCATACGCTACCCTTTTCCATTTGAGGTAATCCTAGCGTGACATGCATAAATGGTAACGTTTGTATGTGAAGCTCACACAACAATACCAAGAACTTAAGGAACCTGGCTTTAATAATTGGTTAGGATAAGAATACTATGAAGAACGTAAAGTGAACCATCGTAAGAATCGTGAAGTCGAATAAGCGAAAACAGGTTGATACGCTTTAATCAAAAAGGTACAGAATCAGGCTGTAATGGGTCTGCGGACATTATGGCAAATGGACAAATGATCTCGATTTATAGATGGCTTCTAAGGTATTCACATTATTTGTAGTATAGAACTTGGTAAACCCTAAATGCTTCTTATGGGCAGGATTTCCGTGAGGGATGACGATGGCGTTGAGGGTAGAGGATTCAGTAAAAAGCGAATGTCAATCTGTAATGGATTGAATAGGGGTTCAAACTTTGCCCTGATCCTAAAGGATGCTGACTTACTGATGATTCTCTTGTGTGAACGGAAACAAATTCACGAATGTAACATATTCAAAGACACCAATAGTGAGAAGCTTACAGACAGTAATGTTAGAGGGCTATTATCCAGAATCACAAAATCAGATGCAAATAACTGATGCCTGATACAGAAGGAGTTTGAAAACACTCGAGCCGTATGAAGGGAAACTTTCAAGTACGGTTCCTAGGGAAGAAAGGAGGAGTAATCCTCCAGACTTACCCGACATGTGCACAAAAGTGACAGTTAAATTCTCAATACGGCAGTAAATTAAAACCTTAGATAGGTTCATATGACCTTTCAATTCTTTAGTTACTGATTTTCATTGTC
>NZ_LMVP01000054.1 GCF_002287235.1 Methanosarcina spelaei | reverse complement strand
AAATTTTATAAAGTATGGATGCCCTATTCGTGAGCAAGATCCACTAAAACAAGGATTGAAACGAGTACAATACTCAGTGTAAATGTCTTGTATTTTATATTCGTGAGCAAGATCCACTAAAATAAGAATCAAAGATGAGTTAATACTTTCCATGATTGAGGATTGGCTTAAAAAAGATTCAGTTGAAAGCAGTTCAGGAAAATATTCCAAAAAAAGGCTGCTTCAAAAGACGGAATAATTTCACCTCTTCTTTTAAACTTTTATCTTGACCAGTTTGATAACCAGTGGGCTGAAATCGGGCTGAAGAACTTTGAAGGGGACTCAGTTGAGCATCTTGTGCGTTTTGCAGATGATTTTGTAATCCTTTCAAAGGAATGGGTTAATCCTGATAGAGTTAGGGCTATTCTGGATGTACTGGGCCTCGAATTTAACAAAAAAAAGACCTATTTTGGGACTGCAGCAAAAGGTTTTGAGTTCATAGGCTTCTATTTTCAAGAGATTGTTGATGAGAAGGGATTGGAAAGTAATATAAAAATCATACCTACTGAAGGGTCTATTGAAAAGGTAATCGAGAGCATTGAGAGCATAAAAGGTGCAGAAAAAACAAACTTTGAGGATAAAAACGAGAATATAGCGCCTGATAGGTTTATTAAAAGTATATATAAAGTTGTTGATCCGTGGGTGAACTATTACAAACATACTGAATACGCGGCTGGGCTTGAAAAAATCGAGCAGACTATTAATAAAAAGATTCAAGATTTTATTTAAATATATGTAATGTTTTTTAATTTACAAAATTAGTCTCAATAAATAAGAAAATGTATATATATTAAAACAAATAAGAATAAAATTAAAAAAGATATTTTTTAAAAATTCATTGTACTAATCATGACTATAGAAAATATTAAACTCAAAACTCTTGAAATGACCTTTGAAGGATCAGAAGAGTTCAGAGGAGACGCAAATCAGATACGTGGTTTCTTTGCGTCAAAATTCAATGAATACGATCAACTCCACAACCACAATACTGACAAGTTTTGTTACCGTTACCCTCTAGTACAGTACAAAGTTCTTGATAGAATACCGCTAGTGGTTGGCATAAATGAAGGAGCAGAAATTTTAAAAGGTTTATTCGATAAATTTGATACGGTTACTCTTCCTCACGAGGACTTTGAAATCACTGAAATGTCTCTGAGGCTTAAAAAACAGGACTTTGGCCTTACAAAAAACCTCTACTTTTACGAGTTTCTCACTCCCTGGCTTGCCCTTAATAAAGAAAACGAAGAAAAGTTCTTTGAGGTCAGAAACCCCGAAGAACAAAAGGAAATTCTCAGGAAGACGCTTGTAGGAAATTTGCTTTCCATGTCAAAAGCTTTTGGGTATACGGTTCCTGATACCATAAAATGCGATGTTGATGTGGAAATCAGACGGTCAAAGTACAAACAAATGGATTTTACTTCTTTTACAGGCGGTTTTATAGCTAATTTTTTGATTCCGGATTTTGTGGGAGTGGGGAAGGGGGTTGCGAAGGGGTTTGGGACTGTGAGGAAAATTCAATTTTGACTGTTTTAATTTATAGCTTTTAAAAGGAGGATTCAAACTTTGGATAAGAAAATTGCAACAAAAAATGAGTCTGACAAATTTGCTGAGTATAGAAGTGATTACCTGTTTCTGCTGATCGGTACAAATCCTTTACCAAATTATGTTGCTTATCACTTACTCGCAAAGCCATCTTCCCATATTATCTTTATCCATACTTCTAAAACAGACAAAATCGCAAATAATCTTATCACAGTACTTAATATTCCTTCAGAAAGGTGGACTAAAATTCCTGTGAATGAATCAGACTCCAGAGATATATACAAAAAAATAACTGAATACTCAAAAGGGAAACAAAAACTTGGGCTAAACTATACTGGTGGAACAAAGGCTATGGCAGTAAATGCATATAAGGCCGTTCTAGATGCAGATCAAGATTCTGTTTTTAGTTATCTCGATGCTCGTAGCCTGGAACTAGTAATAGATGAGAGAGATTCTTCATCAAAAAGAATTCCTGCAAGTCCATCTATCAAATCATCAATTGAAGAACTCTTTTCTTTGCATGGGTACAAAATAGATAATAAAAGAGAAGTATTTATGCCTGAGATTTGTGAAGTTTTGGCAAATGATCTATTTGTAGAATTTCGGAAATGGTGTGACGAAAAATTAAGGTCCAAAGACTTGGGCAAAATACTGAACAAAAGCAAACTGAAAACTGTAATTTTGCCTGTTGTTCCACCATTTGAAATTTTGGCTAATTTTTGGGAAGGTTGCAGCACCTTAGGGGAACTAGCAAAAAAATGGAAAACAAATGTTGAGAATTTGGCTAACTGGCTTGATGGTAATTGGTTGGAAGACTATACACTATTAGCATTTCAAGAAGTAGCTGAGGAATGTAAAATCCATGATCATATTTTAGGAGCCAAATTCAACTATAACAAATTTGAGTTAGATGTGGCTATTTTAAGAGGGTATGAATTATTCGTAGTTTCTTGTACAACTGCAAGTAAAAAAAGTATTGTAAAGCAAAAGTTATTTGAAGCTTATGTCCGCGGTCAGCAGTTAGGTGGGGATGAAGCAAAAATAGGAGTAGTATGTTTTGCATCAGACAGAAGTTCTGACGCTAGTCCTGAAATAATTAAAAAAGAAATTAAGGAAGAGTGGCATTTAGAAAACAAGTTTAGAGTATTTGGTGCGGAACAGATCCCAAATCTTCCTATTTATCTGAAAGAATGGTTGACATCTTGATATAAGAAGGTTTTTTATGACAGAATTCACAGTCACCGTCATAGATACTGTTGGGATCCAAGATTATATTTTTGGAAGCAACAACCTAAAACAGAACGTTGGGGCCTCTGGACTGGTTAATTTTGTAACCCATGAAATGGTCTATGAGGAATTGAAAAAAATTGGAACGACTAATATAGAAAATACCAATCCAGACCTAAACTCAAGAATATTAAACAGTAAAAGTATTGAGAAAGACGGTGTGGATTCGGAGCTTGTTTATTCGGGGGGAGGAAACACTGTAATTTTATTCAAGAGTCTGGATATTGCTAAAAAATTTACACGAGAATATACTAAAAAAGTTCTTTTAAAAGCACCGGGCTTACAATTGATTATCGCCCATAATAACTTTATATGGGATAAAGAAAATCTTGAGAAAACAGTAAGAGAGACTCTCCATAAAAAAATAACACACAAAAAATACAACTATATTCATTCATCCCCTCTTCTTGGAATTGGGGTAAATGCTTCTTGTCAGTATACGGGCCTTCCAGCTTCCGAGACTAGAAAAGATGATAGAAAAGAAATTAGGGTTTCGAGAGAGATATCTACAAAATTGGATTTTTTCCGTTCATCTAATGACAGACTTCGAAACAAATTTCTAAATAAGGATGAAAAAGATCTTGGTATAGGTTTTGTATATGATTTCAATGAAATCGGTTCCAAAAATGAGTCTAGTTACATTGCTGTTGTTCATATCGATGGAAATGGAATGGGAAAAAGAATTTTAGAATATTCAAAAAGACATGGGAAAGACAACCGTGAATACATAAATTCCATTCGTGCTCTTTCGGATTCAATTGAAGAAACAAGTAGTAAGGCAATCAGAACTGCCATAGTTAGGTTGCTTGAATCTCAAAAAGATGAAGATGGAAAATGCAAAATCGGAGGAGTAGTAGAGTTTCAAAATAAATTACCTTTCCGACCAATTGTTTTTGGTGGCGATGATATAACTTTTGTTTGCGATGGTCGATTGGGATTAACTCTTTCTGAATTACTGTTACGCCAATTGACATCAGATGACAAAAAGTTGAGCGATGGACATCCGATCTCCGCTAGAGCTGGGATAGCTATTGTAAAAACCCATTATCCATTTTATCAGGCTTTAAAACTGGCAAACAACTTGGCAGAATCAGCGAAGTCATATATAATGGAAATAGAAAAAATTTCTCCCTCCGAAGAAGGAAAAATTTCTGCCCTGGATTGGCACTTTGCTTCTGGTGGAGTAATTGAAAGTATTGAGAACATTAGAAAGCGGGAATATAAGATCAAATGGAAAGAAGGCTCATCAGAAGTATGTGGCAATTTAAACATGCGTCCATTACGTCTAGGGGAATCTGTTGGAATAGACTGGCGCTCCTGGAACACTTTTGAAGAAATCATTTCAAAATTCAAGGGTGAAGAATGGGAGGGTAAACATAACAAAATCATGCGCCTTAGAGAGACTTTACGTAATGGGCCCCATGAAGTTGAAAAATTCCTAAAAATATATAATGATTCGCTTCCAAAAGAACACCCACTCCCTAAAATAAAAAACAATGAAGGCTCTGACAAAACGGGCTGGGTTGATAATACTTGTACTTGCTTTGATGCAATTGAAGCTCTCGATTTTTTTGTTTGGCTTGAAGGGGGCAGAAAATGAAGACATTCTGGTTAAAGTTTACTACAAAAAGTGACTCGACTTTTGGTAGGGGAGACGGTTTAGCGGGTCTGGTAGATATAGAAGTGATGCATGACAAATACGGATTACCTTTTTTGAATGGAAGAACTCTGAAAGGCTTACTTGAAGAAGAGTGTGCAAATATCCTTTTTTCCTTAAATGAGCAAAATTATGACTTGGAATTCCAAGAAGAATTCTATATATCTTCAAAACATCTTTTAGGAAGTCCGGGAAGTAGCGATTCAGATAAAGCTATACTTCACATAAGTAATGCCACTTTGCCAGTGGATTTGAGAAAATCTGTCGCATACGAACTCGAAAAATCTCGCATCTCAATGAGATTAAGTAGTGAAGATATACTGAATTCTCTGACTTCTATTCGTCGTCAAACTTCGATTGATGAAAAATCAGGAGCACCTGAAAAGGGATCTCTACGTTCAATGAGGGTAGTGCTTAGGGAAACATCATTTGAGGCGAAATTATCATTTACAAAAGATCCATCTGGTTTGGATCTACCTTTGTTAGCAGCTTGCATAAAAGCTTTCAGGAGAGCTGGTACGGGTCGTAATCGTGGGAGGGGTAAACTTGTTGCTGTTCTTTGTGATGAAAACGGAATAAACGTTACTGAAAATTATTTTACTGTATTTTGTGAAAAGGTGATGCCATGAAAGCATTGACTTTCAATATACATTTATTAGAACCCTTATTGGTAAATGATATAAGTGGAGGGGATCCAAACAGTGCGATTGGATTTGAATTTATTCCTGGCAGTGTAATTAGAGGGGCATTGATAGGTAAGTATCTCCAAGGAAAAACGAAGAGCTCAATCGACGCGGAAGACACTGAATTTAGAGAGCTTTTTTTTGATGGAGCTGTACGCTTCTTAAATGCTTATCCTTCAAATAAAGATTATAGCCGATCTTTGCCTACTCCCTTTTCATGGCATGTAGAAAAAGGCGATCCTGATAGCATAATATATGACTTTGCCACAGAGGATTATTCTGACAACGGAGAGCATGATCTTGAAAAAAATTGGAAAATAGTTTCTGAACCTTTTTGTCATTTGTTCGAAATCGATGAGGAAGAAGGAATTATTTTATATCAACCTTCTAATCAAGTCCAAATACATATCTTTCGTGCGAATAGACAAAGAGAGACTCCTGGAGAAAGTACAATTTTTCGTTATCAAGCATTGGAAGCTGGTCAAGATTTCTCCAGCGTTATATTAGCTGAGAATGAATTATGTTTAGAAAAGATTAAAAATTTATTAACAGAAGAAGTAGTCTTTAATTTTGGGAAATCACATCTTGCAGGCTATGGACATGTAAAGATCAATAACATAAACAGTTGTGATAATTGGGAAGAATATTCTCCTGTTGGCAACGAGGAAAACAATACAGTAGTAATTACTCTTTTAAGTGATACTCTTATCCGTGATAAGAATACTGGGGCTTATAGTACAAATCTTAATTTCGTTTTAGGAATGGACTCTAAGTCCCTTAAAAAAGCCTTTGTAAGCACGCGGATAAGAGGAGGTTTCAATAATACTTGGAATCTCCCCCTTCCTCAGATTTTGGCTATTCGAGCGGGCAGTGTATTTGTTTACGAAAAAAGTCCAGAATTGCTTGATCGGTTAGAAACACTTAAGATTATTGGTATTGGAGAAAAAAGAGAAGAAGGGTATGGACGAATTGCTGTCAATTGGCACCAAGTAAATGGAATTAAAGCAGAAAAGTGGGAGTTTAAAGAATCTACTTTACCTTACGAAATAAAAGATCCAGATAGCTTGTGCTTGGCTAAAAGAATTGTTAGCAGGATGACTAAAGAAAAGCTGGATCGAGATTTAATCAAGGCAGTTAACAAATTGGAAATAACAAAAGAATCCATCCCAAAAAAATCTCAGTTGTCCCGCATGCGCGTGATAGTTCGTCGATCTTTGAGTGAGGATGATTTGTCCATAGTTACAGGTCACCTAGATAAAATGAAAAAAACTGCAAGTGATCAGTTTCAAAATGCCCAGATCGAAAGAAAATCACTGGAACAGTGGATTAAGGAATTTGCAGCAAATCCACAAAGTGTTTGGGATGCACTTCAAGTTAATAAAAATAACTTACCCTCATTAGGAAATATAAAATCAGATTTAAATGATAATCTGGCTCGTGAATACACTGCTCGTCTAATTGATGCAGTTCTTTACAAAGCATCCAAGGAGGTAAACAATGGATAATTCTCATTGGTTGAAAAGTCGAGAGATTGTAGAGAGAATCATTATCCGTGGAAGCCTTATCTTGGAAACACCAACATATTTTGGCGCAGGTGACCACGATGGACTAGTGGATATCCCATTAGCAGTGGATCCATTAGAAGGTAAGACTCTTTTGACTGGCGCGTCTTTAACCGGTGCTTTGCGAAGTTATTTGAGGGAATATGAACACGGTTATGGACAACAAGGTGACAAAAAATCACTATACATGAACCTATTCGGTAATCAGGAAGACAATGAAGGTGAACAAAGTCTACTTATTGTTAATGATTCGTTGGGTGAAAAACCAAAAGTAGAATTGAGAGACGGAGTAAAAATCGATAATAAGACTCGAACAGCAAAAGATAAACACAAATTTGATTTTGAACTGATTGAAGCAGGTACTTGTTTCCTTATCGAAATGGAACTATTGCTCCCGAAAGAAGATACAAGAAAAGAAAAACTACTTCTTGGTCTGGCTATTGCTTTAAAAGGATTGGAAAAGGGAGAAATATCTTTAGGTTTTCGTAAGAGAAGAGGTTTTGGTAGCTGTAAGATAAAAGAATGGAATGTCTGCCGCTACAACTTAACAACTCCTAAAGGGCTAATTAATTGGCTGAATGAGGATCTGAAGGAGGAAAAGCGTGGTCAGAACATTTTAACTTTACTAGGCATTAATGAAAGTAACCTCATTGATAAAAGATACATTTTCACAATGAATGCCACTTTTTCTCTTGATGGTTCCATGATCATTAGGTCAGGGTATGATAAAGCCGATGCTCCCGATATGGTTCATCTTCATTCAAACCGAAATGGAGAGTCAATTCCTGTTTTAAGTGGTACCAGCTTGGCGGGTTCATTAAGAGCAAGAGCATTTCGTATTGCAAAAACTATTGGGAGCGAAGAAAAAGCCAGCGAAATGATAAACAGATTATTTGGTTCAGAAATCAAATCTCCTGCAGATAAAGCTTCTGCAAGTCAGCTAATAACAACTGAAAACGAAATCACAAATCCCTTGAACCTTGTACAACAACGTATCAAGATTGACCGTTTCACTGGTAGCTCTCTCCCTACAGCACTTTTTGATGAACAACCAATTTTTGAGCAGAAGGGAACAAACGTTAAATTTAAAGTACAGATCCAAAAACCAGAAAATGCTCAAATAGGACTCTTACTACTCCTGCTGAAAGATTTATGGACCGGTGATTTACCATTAGGTGGTGAAGCAAGTGTGGGAAGAGGACGTCTGCGTGGACTAAATGCAAAACTAACATATAAAGAAAGTTTTGACATACAACATGTATGGGAAATCAATAAAAAAAATAACGGAAAGATAGAAATTGTAGGTGACAGGGATAGGCTTGAAAATTATGTAAGTGATTTTATTGGAGGCATTGCAGCATGAAACCAAAGATCTTGAATCTAAAGTATAAAATCCTCCCGCTAAGTTTTCCTGCTGATTTTGGAGGCAATATAACAGCATGGTTTGAGGAACAGGCTAAAGCTTATGATCTTAAGTGGTTATTAGTTCATGCTGACGATGGAGTAATATGGGGTGAATTGAGAGATGATAAAATTCACCTGTCATCTAAATTATTTGGACCTGCACTGAGAGCAAAAACCCTTCAGATGGCAAGGCTATTTGGAACTACTGGAGAATTATTCATTTGGAAAACTGATTATTGTAGCTGGCAAGCCCGCTTGGTGATTGACAATCAAGGACAAGATATAGAATATTTTGATGAGACTATGCTTTTATGGGGTACCAGATTGGAGAATAGCAATGATGGTTTTTTTTTGTGGGAACATGGATCTGAAGGATTACGGCATTCTCCCCCAGTTGATATAAAAGAGGACTTGAAGCTTAAGGTACGTCATTATATAAATTACGATGACGATGGTCAGGCCTATATACAATTCAGTCGACTGGTAGGTATTAGAGCGGATACTATAAAAGGGGTGGTTTAATGTTACCAAAACATTCAAATCCTACAAAAAAACGCTTTGACAGAAATGCTAAAAAATCTTTTTGGGCATATGCTCCTTACAACTTTATACCTTTACCAGATAAATTGGTGACAGTTACTGAATTATCAGATCAAGATTCATACACAAATAATACTGGTTACATAAAATGTACCATGAAAACTGAGTCTCCCTTGTATGTCCGCTGTCCTATGACCCCTTCTTTTTTTAGTAAATACGGAGATAAAAAATTTTATGAGTTGGATGATGATCAGAAAAATGAATGTGCCCATTTCTTTTACCGTGAGCAGAAAAATTGTCCAGTAATTCCCGGTAGTAGCTTACGCGGAATGATTAGATCGTTGGTGGAGATTGTAGGATATGGAAAAATGCAGTGGGTAACAGATGATACAAAGGTGACATATAGGGCTGTTGCATCTTCACAAAATGACCCGCTAAGTGAACCTTATAAAAATATACTGGGAAAATCCGGTAATAAAGTAAATGCAGGATATCTGATAAAACATAGAAACGAGTGGTGGGTAAAGCCCGCTAAAAGACCTTTAGAACTTGGATTTCCAGATAGAACTGCATATTTGAAAATTAAAGAAAAAAATATTCCCGACAATGCTATTAATGGTTTTAAAAAACTTAATGATAATCAATATAAACCTCAGTACCATGAAATCAGCTTTAATGTGGATATATTAGAAAGTAAAAAAGGGAATAAATACACTTATATTAAGGATTTAGGTTCTCCCGGAAATGGAAAATACAAAGGTTTCCTTGTGTGTTCCGGAAATATGCTAGAAACAAATAACGAGATACAATCTAATCGAAATAGTCATTCTATTATTTTGGAGAAGAATGAAGAAGCAGAAGAGATAAAAATTAATGAGCAAACAATAAAAAACTATATTTCTGGGCTTACACCTTTTCAAAAAGAACCGCCTTTTAATGACATTCGAGGTTGTTTAGTCGAAGAGCGTCCAGTATTTTATGTTGAGAGAAAGGGAGAGGTTTTCTTCTTTGGTCATTGTCCAAATTTTAGAGTTCCTGCTATATTTCCTCAAAAGACAAATATTACTAGCCCAGTTGATTTCGTACCTGAGTACCTTAGATCAGAAAATAAGGCAGATATTGCTGAAGCTATTTTTGGGTATATGCATGGAAAATCAGATTCAAGAGCTGGGAGAGTATTTTTTACAGATGCAAGAGTTGAATATGCAAGTGAAGGTATTTGGTTTGATGAGAAGATGGTTACACCAAAAGTTCTTGCAACTCCAAGCCCAACAACCTTTCAACATTACCTAGTTCAAGATTCACGTAGAGCCCATAATCCAGATAAAAAGGAAAAATTAGCTTACTACGCCACTCCTTCTCCAGATGAAACCGTGATTCGTGGTCATAAGATGTATTGGCATAAAGGCGAAGTAAAATTAGAAGATATAAAAGAATTAGATAAAAATATTAAAAAGTCGCCTACACAGTATACGAGAATTAAACCGATAAAATCAGGAGTTACTTTTTCATTCCGCATCTATTTTGAAAACTTAAGGGATTTTGAATTGGGTGCTTTATTGTGGGCTTTGACACTTCCTGGAGAAGAAGGCAAAGAATATCGCCATTCAATAGGAATGGGAAAACCCTTTGGGATGGGTGCAGTTAAGATAGAACCTAAGCTTTATGAATCAAAAAGGGACGAGAGATATCACAAGTTGTTTGATGGGGATTCATGGCATGAAGCTGTGCATAAAGTACCCGAAAAATCGAAAACGGAATTAATTCAAACTTTTGAGAAATACATAATGGATTATATTGATGAAGAAGAAAATCAGCTTAACAAAGTTGAGAGGATAAAAATGCTTCTTAAAATGATGGAATGGAAGGGACCTAACACTGATTTAACGAGGTATCTTCAGATCACTCCTATTAATGAATATAAAGAACGTCCAGTGTTACCTGATCCGTTTAATATCAACCCACCTTAAAAGGCGCGAATTAGATCCAAAAATTTTGTCAAAGCTTGATATTCTAATACATCGTTCCTTTCAGGCTTGGAAATTAGATTTTTAGTAAATGATTACCTTATGTAACCCTAAGTTTTATTTTTAATAGTTTACCACTAACAATGTTCATAGCTACAGATGATTCAAGGCTGGAAGGAGCTGTCACTGTAGAGAGACGTATAGCCGGCTATGAGATCAGCTATAAAGCATTTATATAAAATTATATTTTTTATTGAGAAATAACTTCCACAAAAATACCAAAACCAAAACCTAAAATAACCTCCCAAAGTCATTACTTAACAAAGTGAACCCCATGACCACCAACCTCGAAACCCCAGAATGTTGTCCTCGATTTGACCCCGCCCCTGGGATGGGAAATTGCTTTAATAAAATTGCTTAAATGAAAAAATAAAAGGTTCATCAAGGATTCAGCTACCACGCAATTTAGTGTGCCTCTTAACTTTAGAAAGATAATAAAATTAAGGCATTTTTGAAAAATTAATGGTTGTGCGAAAATTCCAAATCTTATAAACTCTATAAGGAACAATGCTGTGGATTTTTTTCAGATTAGTGCGAGAGGTGTATTAGAATGCACGAATTTTTACAAAACTAAGCCCCTCAAACTAGCACTTTTGACCTAACTTTTGCTATAACTAGAGCTTAATGCCTGATATGTTGTTCTCATGTTAAAAAAGTAAAAAAAGAATCAATTTTCTTCAGGAATATGCACAATAACCGTAAGTTCCTGCCCTTCTAAATCTTTTCCCACGGAAGATAAGTGACCTTGTGGCCCAAACTGACAAATAAACACCTTATCTTCAGAATTAAACGATAAATTGTCCAGGTCTCTGTGACCTACTATAACTGTCGCTTGAAGTCCCGCAAAATTCACGCGACGAAAAACGGGATATCCACGTTTATCGACAGTGCAATATTCAATAATATCTTTTTTTCCCGGCTTAAGGGACATAACGCAAGGTATAATCATTTTAACTGTTTTTCCTGGGCGCTTAGGTTCTCTCATATGTCTAATTTTGACTTTGCATATTTAAAACTTAAGTAAGACAAATGAAATTCATATTAAGCAAATTTGTGTAATGCAATTGTTTGAACTAACCCGTTATTAGCCATGATGACGTAAAGTTTATATAATTTACGTCTATATTTTATATTGTAGTAACATAAAATGAGCGCAACCAAAGCATACAAAAGAATTAGTAACAGTCAAAACAATCTAAAAAGCTTGGTAGAATAAGCATGACGAAAGACCAAATTAAAGCGATTTTGAACAACATGAAATAGGAGGGATGAAAATTGTACATAAAAACTTTCTGTGCCCATTGTGGAAAAACTAACTTGCACAACGTAGCAGTTAGCTGTGAAAAAACTTCCAGTATTTTAAACGGGAAATTATTCTCACGCTCTACCATTAAAGGAGTGGAAGTAAGAGAAACAGTAACAGAAGAAATTTTAATGAAATCAGTTTTGAAAACGCTGAGAGAGCATAAAAAATTACATATGAGTAAAGAGGAACTTGCTGATACTCTCAAAAATATATTTGGGATCTCAAGTGAGTTGTCCTGCGAGATTGCTGAAAAAATACAAAGAGAAAATGAAGTACTGGAAGCTGATTTTAAATCTAACATAAAAGCTATTAAAAAAACAAATAAAAAACAAACGTCAAAAGAAGTAACATGAAAATTACTGTCAGGAAAATGATTTTATTTTTTAGGCTCTTCGTCATTTCAGATGGGTAGTTTGAAATCTAACTTTCCTAATTTTAGATAGATCATAGTAATAAAATACTG
>NZ_LMVP01000053.1 GCF_002287235.1 Methanosarcina spelaei | reverse complement strand
TCATTTTAGTTTCATTTTAGTTTCATTTTAGTTTCTATTTTTAAGCTCGGCCAAGCAATTTGCAGGTCTGGCATACATCTTCAGTGCAGGTCTCCCCGCAAATCCTGCATTTCCCGATTTTTGCGGGAGGCATTTCCTTAATAAGTGCGCCTGCAAGCTTGTCAAAGCCCCTGAGCAGGGAATATTTGGTTCCAGGGTGCTTTGCCTCAAAGTTGTTCAGAAGTTCCCTTATCTCTCCTCGGAGGGCTTCTCCTGCATACGGACATTCACTGAAGTCCACAGGGAGGGAGTTTATAATAGCATAGAGTGCCACTTCTTTTTCAGGGATATTTCTTAGAGGTTTTGCTCGTAAGACCAGGCCTTCAATAGCTGCAGGCGGAGCGAGTCTGACCAAGCGTTCCACATCTCCCCTTAAGTGATTGAGAAGAATTGTCTGGGCTTCATCATCCAGGTTATGTCCTGTAACGAGTTTCGTTGCTCCAATTTCAAGTGCAGTTCTATTAAGAATATTCTTCCTGAGAACGCCGCAGTAGCTACATGCACCTTTTTCCCGGTCCATTGCAGCCAACTCGTCCATAGTTACTCCGTGTACTTTTTTGAAGGACTTTATGATATGCCTCACCCCAAGCATCTTTGTGAGGCTTTTTGCAACTTCGAGGGAATTGGGGCGGTATCCATTTATTCCCTCGTCCACTGAAATTGCAACGATTTCAATATCCGGTCTGTTCCCAAGAATTTTGTGCATTATATATAGGGCAACCGAGCTGTCCTTACCTCCGCTTAGAGCAACAGCTATCACGTCGTTTTTGTGAATACTATACTCTTTTCTTATTGTCAGTTTGATTTTTCTCTCGACATCTTCTACAAAATGTTTCTTGCAAAGGTGCATTCCGGAATATTTCTGAAAAATGACGGCTTCATGATTGCATTTTTTACATTTGATTGTCATTTGAATCCTTTTTTTGCTAGTTGTCTGAAAAATAATCTGAAAAGCTTAAATCTGACAAACAGATATAATTTAATTATTTTTAATTGTTCTGTGCCTGAATTCATTTAGGAAAGGAACCGCTTGTATATATTGTTTTTTATGTATTTTTACGGAAAATTTTTTACGGTCTTTTGCCTATTTTCTATCTATCTTCTGTTTATTTTCTGTTTGTTTCTTCATGCTCTACGAACAGTGTTCAGAACTCTTGTTTCCAGGGTTATTATCTTTTTCAGTTAATAAATCTGTATATTATTCAAATAATCAAATAACCAAATAACCAAATAATACCTGAGAAACACAAAGGGGGTTTTTGTGATCAGGATTATTCCGGCAGAAGAAAGGTACTACTCCGATAAAGGTTGGGTTAAAAGTTTCTTCCTTTTTTCTTATTCGGATTATTATAATCCGGAAAATCTCCGTTTCGGAGACCTTAGTGCTTTTAATGAGTTTATCATTGAGCCAGACAAAGGATTTTCTTTTCATCCGCATGCTGAAATGGAGATAACAACGATAGTGCTTGAAGGAGAACTTACTCATCAAGACAACATGGGAAATAGGGGTACTCTGAGGAATGAAGATGTGCAGTGTATTACAACAGGCACGGGTATAGAACATTCGGAATTTAATAGGGGAAAGAAACCCCTTCGTTTATACCAGATCTGGATTTCTCCGTACAGAAGCCATCTGGAGCCTGCATACTCTAAAAAGAGATTCGAAGTTTCAGACTGGAAAAATCGGTTACTTCCTCTAGCTTCAGGACAGGGTTTTGAGGATGCCCTGAAGATTAATGCAGACGCAACCATTTACCGTACCTGCCTCGAAAAAGAGCATATCCTCCACTTTGATTTAAAAGAAGGTAGACTCGTTTTTATATATATCTCGGCTGGTGAACTCTCTGTCAATGGACAAAAATTCGGGCAGGGAGATCAGGCCCGTTTTAATCAGGAAGAAAGCCTCCACATGGATACGATTTCTTCTGCAGAATTCGTGCTGATCGATATACCTGCAAGCCGTGAGAAATTTGTGAAATAAAGAGGAGGAAAACCGAGAAAGGAACGCGGAAAAAAGGAAAACCGAGACGGAAAACAGAGAAGAAGAAACAGAGAAATAAAAGAAATAAAGTAAAACAAAGAAAAAGAGGCATTAAATGAACCAGGAACAGCCTGAGAGAGGAAGTAATGGAAGAAGGTCAGAACAGTCAAGGGAGGATGAGGAAGAACAGCTTGAGAGAGGGACTGATAAAAAAGAGGAGCAGCCTGGAAGAGGAAGTGATAAAAAAGAGGAGCAGCCTGGAAGAGGAAGTGACAAAAAAGAAGGACAGCCTGGAAGAGGGAGTGGATAAGGAATTGATAATTATAAAAGAGCATTAGATTGGAGTTGAAGGCAGAATCTGAATGATTCAATAGATATCAAAGGATAAATCGTGGATAGAAAAGAATTGAAGTGAGAGGTAAAACAGTATAGAGAGGGATTTTCCTCTCACTTCTTTTTGCTTCTGATATTCCGGAACCGGAGTGAGGAATGGCGAACCTCAGTTCCGTTTCCCTTGAAACCTCTTCCGAACTAAAGTTTGAGGAATGGCAAAAAACCTCAATAGCTTTCCATTCAGGCGGGGTTTCGGATTTGTGGAGGGCAAGGTTGAGGAATGGCGAACCTCAGTTTCCTTGCTCTGTGTTTCGCTAAATGCTACTCATGAACCCCATTCAAAATTAGCATTTAGAACTGCATGTTATAGAGTATCAAACACATATAAAACATAAGTGGAAATGATTTTTCTTTTTCTTTGATGTAATAAACAACACTCAAAATTTTTAAGTGGCTTATCGTCCAGACAGACTATTATTACTCCTTACCGCCAATTTCTATGAAGATTGTCAAGATTTTAGCACAAAATATTTATATTAAAGGTTTTTCAATTACTCAGGTAAATTTTCCTAATTTATTAAAATATTTACTTGTTCCTACACATAGTTTCTTTCTCTACTTTTTCAATCCAATCTTGAATTAAAAAATCTTCTTTTACGCCATGTATAATATGCATAACTAAAATAATCATAAATCTATGTATAGAATTTTACATTGTAACTAAAATTTTGGATTAACTCCTTGATGGTTTAGCTGGATGGATTATTTTTATTTAATTCTATTTTTTTACCAGTGAACTCCATAATATCTTATATAAAAATGACTCTTCATATTTATTAAGGTCTTAAATATCGATAATTATGCCTATGTAGCCAATGGCGATAATGGGTCTTTCAATTGTTGATATTAGCAATTCCTCTTCTCCAACCATAAAAGGATATTATGCAGGATCAGCTCGTTATGTTTAGGTTTCCGACAATTACGCCTATGTAGCTGACTTTAATGGTCTTATGATTATTGACATAAGCAATCCTTTATCCCCAATTTTAAAGGGCGTTATACTGGAACTATTGGAGATGTTTCAGTTTCTGGTAATTACGCATACTAAGTTGATCTGGATAATGGTCTTGTGATTATTGACATAAGCAATCCTTCTTCTCCAGTTCTCAAAAGAAATTACGATACTAGAGGATATGTTGCTGATGTCTCAGTTTCCGACAGTTATGTCTATGTAGCTGAAGGTGTTAACGGTCTTGTTATTCTGAAAGCAAATCCGGGAAAAACCTCATCTCTTTTCGCAGATTTCAGCAGCAATATCACATCCGGTTGCGCGCCTCTTTCGGTTCAGTTTAATATAACCGTGCTGGAAACTACTGGCTCCGATGAAGGAAGCAGTGACAGAGATGAAGAAAAAAGTGCTGGCATTATTTCCAGAAAAGAGACAGGCAATCTTACAAAAGAAAGCAAAAAAACTCCTGAATTTACTATAATTTATGGAGTTATAAGCTTGCTAGCTGCATTTTACATAATGGAAATAAAAAAGGTAAGGAACTAAATAAAAATTAGTTAAGTCGGTAAAAATAGTTAAGTCGGTAAAAATAGTTAAGTCGATAAAAAGTAGTTAAGCAGAAGATAATAGAAATATTTTTAAATAGTTGTGATTATACACTGTGGTATAACTTACAAAAGTTTGAGTTAAATTCAAAGAGCTCAATCAAGTCTCAGAGGGTTGGATGAGTGGAAGAAGTCTCACTGATCATTCTTTTTTTGTCAGTTTTAGGAGGTTACCTGCTTGGCATAATCTCAGGGCTCCTGCCTGGAGTACACAACAATAATTTTGCGCTTGCCCTTGTAGCCCTTGTTCCTTTCCTGGCTGAGAAAGGGCTTTCACCTTTTTACATAGCCGTAATTATTCTCTCAAATGCACTATCTCAAACTTTCCATGACGTTATTCCTTCAGTGTTTCTAGGGGCACCGGATGGAGATACCGCGCTAATGGTCCTTCCAGGGCACAGGCTTCTGCTTGACGGAGCCGGAGCTGAGGCAGTCCGTCTTTCAGCACTCGGAAGTGCAGGCTCGGTGGTTGCTTCCCTTATATTCGTACTTCCATTTTCGCTTTTTTTTAAGGCTATATATCCTTATATTGAAGCGCATATGGCTTTGATTCTAATTTTAATTGTCTTTCTAATGCTTGCAAGTGAAAAAGGTGAAAGTGTTGAAGATTCAAAGGAGAAAAGCCCGTTTGCAAAATATAAGTACAAATTTTTTGCTCTCGTTTTGTTTTTGATTACAGGCTTGCTTGGGCTCTTTGCTTTTGAGAGGGAATCGCTTATGGTTCCGGTTGTTAATTTTGGAGAGCCGTCGATACTCCTGCCCCTTCTTAGCGGGCTTTTCGGATCGTCCCAACTAATAATAAGCCTTCTAACAAGCTCGAAAATTCCGGAAGAGTCCGTATCGGCACTTCAGCTTTCTCGAAAAAGAATTCTCAGGGGAATCCTTACAGGCAGTGCGGCAGGCTCACTTGTGGCATGGTTGCCAGGCCTCTCCTCAGCAATTGCAGCACTCCTTACGGGCCTTGCTGCAAAAGTCGACTTTGACAGGATTACACTTAAAAAGAAAACCTCCGAACCCGAGCTCGGAAGGCTAAAAACTTCTCTGTATTCCGACCCTTATGCCAGTAATCCCTCAACGCTTGAGAGCTCGAAGGAATTCATAGTTTCAAACTCCGGAGTAAACACTTCGAACGCAATTTTCGGGCTGGTGGCTTTTGTGGTGATTGGAAGGACACGAAGCGGGGCAATGGTTGCCATAGAAGATGTTCTGGAAACAAACATGCTTGATTTACCCATACTTCTACTCTTTTTTGCCGCTATGGTCTTAACTGCGCTGTTTTCCTACTTTTCTACTATCTGGATAGGAAATAACGCGCACCTCTTCCTGAAGAAAGTTAACTATAGCAAACTCTGTGCAGGTGTCCTTATAGGGCTTGCAGTAATGGTTTACCTTTTCACAGGACTTTTCGGATTTTTCATTTTTGTAATTTCGACCCCAATAGGCATGCTCTCCTCTTTTATGAATGTAAGGAAATCACATGCAATGGGAGTCATCTTACTGCCTGTCATCCTTTATTTTTTATAAAAAGCAACTTTTTTAGACTCTGTTCCAAAATCCAGTGATTTTTGCATTTTTGATAGAAAATCTGAATTAGCAAGAAGAATCCAGTTTTTATCAAAATCAATATTCGCTATCTAAAGACTTGAATCATTAAGTTGTATTACACGGATGGTGACCATTTACAAAATCTAGTGATTTTGAATTTTACATCCATCACTAGATTTTGGTACTGAGTCCTTTTTTAATCGTATAAATCCCAACTTTTGTCTTTTAAGGCTCATATATGCTTTTCCGTAAATCCGTGAGGTCAAACAATTGTGGTTTAAAGTTTTTACATCATATCTGACATGCTTAAGTTTAAACGCATGTACCAGTACCGGACAATATTTTTGCGCTTAAAAATGCCGATCCAAAGATATCTGAATCCGGATAAATGGTTTTTTTCAGTCCGATGGCATGTAAAAATATAAAACTTAAAATGTATTGGGTTGGAAATGTACAGAGAGCTAAAAAGTACTTGATATAAAGAAGAAATTAATAAAACAACTAATAAAACAAAAAGCAAAATCGTTAATAAATGCAAAAAATAGTGTAAAATAATCGACTGCGGCCTGTTTGAACGAGAAAATGCCGAATCCGAATAGAATGTGAAATTCTGGATAAAATAAAAACATTCTTAATAAAATAAAAATTTTTTTAATCAAAGTTGCGCTGGCGCACCCCGCTGCAAGCAACGGGGTATGTTCGCGCCACCGCTCAAAATTCCGTTAAAGGAAATAATAACCCTAAACAATTTAGTGTGAGCAGAAGTTAGTAATCGAAAATGGAATTGAGAAATTTTATTATTATCAACGGTTACCGGGGAAGTTTCCATCCCCGCAGCAAGCTAGCGGGGTATTCGACTGAAATAAAAAACTTCTAATAAAACGGAAAAAAATCGAATAAACTGAAATAAACAGCCAGAAGGGGTATGCAGGAACATGGAAGTAAAACTTGAACAGCGTTTAGCTGAACTCAGAGCAGAACACGAATCAGGGCAGAGAATTCTTGAAGACATCGAGTTAAAGATTGCTGAGCTTGAAAACCGGAAAAAGAGCCTGAGTGAGACTCTTCTTCGAATTAGCGGGGCAATTGACTTGCTTGAAGAAGTACTGGAAGAAAAAGAAAGTGTGAAGGAGCCAGAAACCACTATAAGGACAAGGACTATCACAGGAAGCGTGGAAGTTCCTAATGTTATAAAACAGCCCCTTGAAAAAGCAATTAAAATTCTGGAAGAAGCCGGGTTTACAGCAGGAGAGATTGTCGAACAAAAGTCAGTTTTGCCCATCGGGGTTATGGCTGGAGATATTCTCAGACAAGAACCAAAACCAGGCACGAATTCTCCTGCAGGATCAGCCGTAAAACTTGTAGTTGCGGTAAAAGGCAAGTTTTTGCCGTCTGAAAGAAATTCACTGTGCAATGCTTTTTCCGACCGCATCTGAACAAGGTAAAGGAGGGCTTAAAATGGAGGCTTACTCTTCCAAAACAAAGACTTTCCCGAATGAACTTTGGGAGCACTGCAGGGCAGCAGTTTCAGCTTTTTCTGCGCTTGAGGGTTCCGGGAGTCAGGCATCCCAGAGGCTCTGCCTGAAAAAATTTCTTAAAGAATGTCAGGGCACTTCAATGGCTTTATGGCATAAAAACGATAGAAAACTCGGGAAATATCTCAGATCTGCGCTTTTAGTCTCTAATAACTCTCCTCTTTCTCCAGCAGCCTTTTCCGGGTTTAGAGCTGTGATTAAAGGAATAGAGAAAGAGAAAACTACAGGAGTAGAAAACGCATTCAGTAACAAAAGGGACCAGGATGCACCAGAAGAAGATACAGGTCAAGAGAAATCAACCGCCTTTTCATATAATGCGAAAACAAAAAAACTTGTGTTTTACGGGAAAATCTATGAAATCCTGCCTCTTTTCCTGGCTGTAAGAGATATTTACGCTTCCCTGCCTTTTTTCGAAGAGCTTCGGGCCTGTGCTGAACGGTTTGAGATAAATCCACAGGACGCTACAGCCCGTTTTCAAACTGCTGTGCTTATGTATAAGGCCAGACGATTTGAAGCTGCCCTGCAGCTTACTGCAAAAACCTTGAAAATTATTCCTGAAGATCACAGGGTCTGGTATAACCGAGGTGTTATTCTCGCGGAAATAGGCCGGCTTGAAGAAGCACTTGCAGCTTATGACAGGACAATTGAACTTGAGCCGGCTTTTGAAATTGCCTGGGATAATAAGGGAATCGTGCTTTTAAGGCTTGGCAGGTTTGAAGAAGCCCTCCACACCTATGAAGAAATCCTTCATAAGTATCCCGAATATGCTGAAGCCTGGGCAGGGAAAGGCTCTGTACTTTTGGCCCTCGGCAGAGAAGAAGAAGCCCTTGAAGCTTACAGTTCAGCCCTTCGAATAAGGCCTGAATACCTTGAGGCCCTTACTTCGACCGGAAGTCTGCTTTCCAGACTAGACAGGTACGAGGAAGCCCTGAAGATTTACAATAAGGCACTTCATCTCTCCCCTAAAGAGCCTCGGCTCTGGGCAGCCAGGGGTGTTGGTCTTTCGGAAGTGGGTAAACAGAAGGAAGCACTGGAAAATTGTAATCGAGCTCTGGAGTTGCAACCTGGCTTCGTTCCTGCACTTGAAACAAAGGTAAAAATCCTTTCGGAAATCCGAAGACAGAAGGCCAAATCCTCTCATTAACTTCTCTTTTTCACATTTTCCTTCTGTCGTTTTTTATATTTTTCCTATCAGTTATTCTTTGTAATTTTTCCTGCCATACAGTTTGTTTTTTGTCTTTTTGCCCTCTTTTAAGTTCTTTTTTATAATTCCTGTATTTTCGTGGCTGTTTTGGAGCTTAACAATAAATTGTGCTCCTATCCTGAGCTCAAGAGCCAATTGTACCTCTTCTGTTACAGGACAGTTTTTTATATTAGGGAAAATTCGAATCAGAAAAAGTATATCTCATTGAAAACAAAAATGCAAAATACCAGTTTTAGCTCTGGTTCCATGCGTGAAATATAAAAACAGCCAGGTGTGGCAAAAACCCGGAAGGGGTCCAGAATGAGCTTTCACTGGAAAAGCGAGGATTCCGATATGACAGAAGAAAATGTGAGTGAAAAGATGGACAAAGCAAAGCAAAAGGAGTCTCAAGCGGCAGAAAAAACCGAAGAACCAGAGGATCTCAGGCAGCTCCTTGCCAAGGCTGGCGAGACTGGCAGTTACGAAGACAAACTCAGGCTGTATGATAAAGCCTTAAATCTGGACCCTTTATTTCTTGATGCCTGGATCCAGAAAGGTTTTGCTCTTGACAGGATGGGGAAATCAAAGGAAGCTCTTGCCTGCTATGACAGGGCTCTTGAGATCGATCCTGAAAATCTGGGAATCAGGTGCCTCAAGGGCTTTGCCTTCAATAATTTGAGAGAATTTGAAAAATCGATTGAGTCTTATGATGAAGTCCTGAAAGTAAATCCTGACGATGTATTCTCGTTATATCAGAAAGGTTCAGCTCTGGAGAGCCTTGGAAGATATGGGGAAGCTATGCAGTGTTATGACAAAGCGCTTGACATCGATCCGACTGATGTTCTTATTAGAGAAAAGAAATTGAGGCTTCTGGAGGTTATTTATAAAAAAGGAACTTTAGCTGACTCTCCGGACAGCAGTTTTAATTGAACTAGGAATTTTAGAAATCTGAAACAAAAGTGTAGGGCCGAAAATCGGTCTTTACTTTTTGCTAGCTTCCTCTTCTATCCTGATCTCTTCAACGACTTCCATCAGTTTTTCCTTAATTTTTACTATAGCATCAACAGCTTCGCCGCCTACCTCAATAGGGGCCCGTTTCTCAAGGTCAGCCTGCATTAACTTGGGGTCAAAGGGAATTTCTCCAAGTACCTGGATGCCCATCTCTTCAAGTTTGTCGTTAACTTTTCCCGCGCCTCCTTTATTAATTACGGCAGCAAGGTGTTTTATTCCTATTTCGGAAGACAGTTTTTTTATTCTCTCAGCCGTTTCAAGCGATCTTGCCCCTGGCTCAACTACTACGATCATGATGTCCATTCCTCTGGTAGTGCCCCTTCCGAGATGTTCGATCCCTGCTTCCATATCAAGGATTACTGCACTTTTTTCCCTGAGCATGAGGTGCCTGAGAAGAGCCCTTAGAAAAGCCGAGGCAGGGCACATGCATCCGCTTCCACCGCGGTCTACAGTGCCCATGACAAGCATTCTTACTCCATCGGGTCCTATAACTCCGTATTTACTTGCAATGTCATCGACTTTAGGGTTATAGATGAAAGCTCCGCCTTCGGCACCCGCTCTTTCCTGAATCAGGTCTTTGAAATCTGTCAGGGGCTTAGGAGGATTTTCGACCCCAAGTGAAGATGCCAGGTTCATATCCGGGTCTGCATCTATTGCCAGTACCTCGTACCCGTCTCTTGCAAACAGTCTGGCTAGAGTGCCTGAGAGAGTTGTTTTTCCAACGCCGCCTTTTCCGGTAATTGCTATTTTTATGAGGATTCCCCCTGAACATTAATTTAGACTTAAGTGTTATAGATCAATTGTTGATTCAGATTAATTGTTGATTCAGGTTAATTGTTGATTCAGGTTAATTGTTGATTCAGGTTAATTACTAATTCAGATTAATTGTTAATTCAGACTAAATATAGTGATTTCTAAGCATGGATATAATCATCAAGCTGTTTATACTTGTTCATTTATCTCTGGCTTTACCCCATCATTCCTTTGAGAGTATTGTTTAAAGTCTTTTCGTTTTATAAGAGTCAGAAAAATATTTGTTAAAGGTTAAAGGATATTTAAGAAGATATAAAGAACAAGTTTGCCAGGTGAGGAGTTAATTCTCCTATTCAGTAGGCCTATTCAGTAGATCTATTCAGTAGATCTATTCAGTAGATCTATTCAGTAGATCTATTCAGTAGGCCTATTCAGTAGATCTATTCAGTAGGCCTATTCAGTAGATCTATTCAATAGGAAACTCCTTTACCTGGATATGAAATCGAATCCTTCATCTACAGCAATCTGTTTTAGGTACTTCTCTATATGACTTCCTTCCTTTTTTGAAAAACCTGCGTCGCGGGCAAGCTTGTCGAGTACCTTTTGAACTCCTGTCCCATACTGGATTGCTTTCTTTTCTTTCCAGAGAAGTTCCGATGGAAGCAGGCTTTCTGCAGCTTTTCTCAGGATATATTTTCTTATATACAGGCCGTCTTTTTTAAGGACTTTAAGTTCAGGGCTGATTGCAAGCCCTGTTTTTATTACTTCCTTATCCAGAAAAGGTACCCTTAGCTCCACGGAGTTGGCCATGGTAACCATGTCGTCTCTTTCAAGGTTAATAACTGAGATATTTTGAATGTCTGAGTAGATCTCTCTGTCAAGCACCTCAGGCCCCTGTTCAAGGAAACCCTCATGCCTGCTGTAGCCTCCAAAAAGCTCATCTGCACCCTGACCTGTGAGAAGGACTCGTTTTCCGTCTTCTTTTGCAGTTTTCGCAACAAAGTAGAGGGGAAGCCCGATTGCAATTTTCATAGGGTCCGTCGATTCCGTAGAATAAATTATATCCGGGATTGCGTCCTCGATTTCTTCAGGAGAAAGGAGATGAGTTCTGAGGGAACCCTTCATGCCAGCAACTTCAGCCGCACGCTGAGCCTGGGTAAGATCATGGGAGTTCGGAAGCCCGACGGCATAAAGGGAAATTGAGGGATCGATACTTTTTGCAAGGGTCGCTAAAAAGGTGCTGTCAATACCTCCGGAAAACGCGATTCCTGCAGTTTTTGTAAGCCTTATCTCGACAGCTTTTTCAAGGGCCGCCTTCAGGCAAGAAGCAGCTTCATACTCTTCTGAGATTCTTTCCTGTGGAGGCTCAATTGCAAGAGATTTTTCTTCAAGCCTTCTGTCATTGATATTGAGAGCCATGATTCTTCCAGGTGGAAACGACTTTATGCAACTATCCTGGCTGGAAAAAGCTTTTTTTTCAGATGCAAAAGTTATTTTAGATTTTTCTAGTCCTATTTCCAGGAAATAGAAAAGTGGTTTGACTCCTACGGCATCTCTAGCCAGTAAAAGTTCGTTATCCAGGGCATAGGCCAGAGCATAATCTCCATTTACTCTGGAGAGTACGGAAAAGAATGCGTTTGTTGGCGTTTCTCCTTCCTTTATCTTTGTCTCTATGAGGGCAAAAATTACTTCAGTATCTGAATCGGTTTTTATGCCCTGTTCGGCTGCAAGTTCCCTGAAATTGAAAATTTCCCCATTGAGTACCAGAGCCCCTTCTCCAACCAGAGGCTGGGGCATATTGCCTGTAATTTTAAGCAGGGTATTTCCTATACTCAGTCCTTCTGCCTCATAGGTTCCGCAAGCGTCGGGCCCTCTGTGACTCAGGGCTGCAAGCATTCTTTTTACTTCCTTATTTGTATCAGGAGTTCCTGCTGCTCCTGCTATTCCGCACATGTTTACTCCTTTTTTCTTTATCTTCGGTGTATACACGCACTCTATCTCTATTTATCATTTTTCCATTTTAAAAAGGACATACCAAATCCGGAATGGTAAAAACTGTGAATTTAAGAGAATTAAAAATTGCAAATTTAAGAACAGTTGAAATTACTGATTCAAGAATAGTTAGAATTACTGATTCAAGACCTTAAACAGAAGTTCTATGAAACACTATTTTACATTGAAACAATAGGCGAAATTTTAATTTTGATACTATTTAGTAAATTATTAAGAAATTGGATTAAGAACCTATTCGATAAGTTTTGTGACTTACTATATTGTTATAGGCACTATGCACACCGGAATGAATACTTAGGTATAGACCAAAGTAATTTGTACAACATGTTAAAATGACGAATCTAATAGACTCTTAAACATTTTTAACTAGAAATCAGATAGTTAAGCATCTTCTTTATTTTGAGACCATAAAAACTTAATAGAACTTAAAAAAATCTTAAGTATGAGACTAGGGCGCTTGAATTAAAAAGCAAAAATTGTTGTAACTATTCAGGGTATAGTTAGCGGCGCTCCATTGAGCGCCGCGAGAATAACCT
>NZ_LMVP01000052.1 GCF_002287235.1 Methanosarcina spelaei | reverse complement strand
TGCAGTTATTTTTATCAAATAATATAATACTTATTTATATTATATTTTTATTATAAATAATTACCCATTTTATACGACGAAGAGCCATTTATCATATATATCTTTTGCCAACATAGAATTACTTTAGGGAATAAGAACAGTCAGCCTGCTCACAGTTAGAAATCAAATTTGCACTGGTGTACTCAACTGCAAACAATACGACAACTGGCTATGTTCGCATCACCTTTAGAAAATTTTGACTAAGTAAATATTGTCTGTTGTTAAATATGCCACATTAAGATTGTTTTTTATATCTCCTATAGTATAAATCACCATGGGGGAGAAAAAATGTCAGGAATAAACACTTATGAGTCCATGTTAATTTCTTTTAATCTACAAAAAATAGCCTTGATCCTTATCATAACTGGGTTCATCATATTAAGGGTAGGAAAATTGAGTAAAGGAAAATTAAACAGACATGATATAATATCTGCATTCGGATATTTGTTAGTTATCTTATCCGTCCCATATATGATTAATTTTACATATGATATTATAGTTTCGCAAACAGTTTCTCCTGTAATTTTAACCCATTCTTTAATAGGAATTGTAATTTTACTCCTGGGATTTATTATTGTGATTAATAGAAGAAGCTGGAAAATTAAAAGGAGATTGAAAACTAAAGCTAATATGCAAACTCTTTTAGTTTTATGGCTGGTAAATTTTATATTAGGGTCATATATAGCTTTATTCACTTAATAGAGTTGTATATGGCTTTATTATTCACTTAATAGAATTGTTATTTTTATTACTTTAGTACATTTAAAAGTCATTATAGGTTCTGGCAGGAAGTTTATCCAAAAAATGAAAGATTTATGGCAGATCTAAAAACTTGAGTATAAAGAATCACTAAAGCAGCATAAGAGGAATGTCTCTCTTATTTACAGGATCTGTTAAAGCAACTCACAACCTCGCAGTAATTTCCTTTGTACGACCTGCCGGAAAATATTTACTTAAGTCACAAACTGACGCATAACGGCTACTGGGAAAGTTTTCATCCCCGTAGCAGAAGCTAGCAAGGTATTCGACTGATAAAACGCTCCTTAAATAAATACACCTTGAATAGAACATTTATAAACAAAATTTTCCTGTAATCATATATAGAACAAAAACAATAAATGTGAACATTATGACCCCAGTAGACAGGGAAAGTCCCATTTGCCCGGAATTCTTCCCGGAATTTATCATAGGCATCGAGCCGCCAGCCAACAGGACGGAAAAAGCGCTCTGGTTCATTTTCCGGGGCCGCGAGGTTCTCCTCAAGCTCAATAAAAATCCAGGTGCAATTCCAAAACTGCTGGACTTCGGAGAACTCGGGCTTTCGGGAATTCGGGAACAATATCTCGGAACACTTGAGGGAACCCATTGTTATTCGATAGAACTTCCTGAAGACGCACAGGCACCTGAGGGAATGAAATTTGCGGATCTCAGACAGGCATATGCGGAAATGGGTGAGAATTGCTTTGCGCTGGTGAATAAAGCCGTCCAGATTATGGAATGGGACAGAACTAACCAATATTGCAGCCGCTGCGGGACAAAGACTGTGCAAAAACCCGGCGAAAGGGGAAAGGAGTGCCCTGACTGCGGGGAGCTTTTTTACCCGAGAATCTCGCCTGCCGTGATCGTACTTATCAGAAAAGGACATGAGATTTTACTTGCAAGGTCCCCGAATTTTCCGACAGGAATGTACGGTTTGATAGCCGGTTTTGTTGAACCTGGAGAATCAGCCGAAGCTGCCGTTGTCAGAGAAATCAGAGAAGAAGTGGGAATTAAGGTCAAAGATATCAATTATTTCGGAACACAGGCCTGGCCGTTTCCTAATTCTCTTATGATCGGGTTTACTGCAGAGTACGATTCAGGGGAGATCCAGCCAGATGGGTTTGAAATAGAGGATGCAAGATGGTTTTCGGTTGAAAATCTGCCTGATCTACCTGGAAAAATAAGCATTGCGAGAAAGCTGATTGATCATTTCCTTAAAGAAGAAGGGCTGGAAGTTTAAAACAAGATTGAGAATTCAATTTTCAGTTCAGAATTCTATTCTTCCTACTGCAACCTTTTTTAATTCTTTTTATCATTTTCAGTATCATTTTCAGTGTCATTTTCAGTATCATTTTCAGGATGTTATCGGACCTGCCGTGTGCCAGGTCTTTTTCATCCTATAACTTGAGTTCAGAGATACTGTATCAATGGTGTTAATTGCTAGTGAAGTCTTTGCGAAATATAACGGAGTTAAAATAAAATGATCAAAAAGGTTATAAATTTTATAATTCCATTTGTTATTACAACTCTTATTTTACTGGTATATTTTTATCTTATACATGGTTTACCTGTTGCTCAAGAATTGGAAAAAACGAATACCGTATCTGTGCAAATTATGCAGGAAAACAAAACCATTACTCTTACTAATAATGAAGATATTGAGAAAGCTGTCAATGTTGTGAAAGTATTAAGTTTTCATTTTGGAGAAGCTAATGGTGGACCTGCAGATACAACATGCACATTTTATCAGAGAGATGGTTCCGAAATAGAGATAGGAGCAAACAATGATACCATTTTTAAGAATGACAGGCAGTATGTTGGTGTGAACGAGTCATGTCAGTTTTTTGAAAACTTAATTCAAGGTCTTTTCTTTTCGGAAACACTGCAGGATGAGAAACTGTACAATTAACGAATGAGCTATCTTAAAACTTGATTTAACCGTATTACTTTTGAGATAGGCTCATTATAAAAAAGTCCCCTATTATCAATTGTTTTTCAACATCCCTTAATTGATTCCACGACTGTTGTTTATGATATTAATATGGCTGTTATTATTAATACTGTTTTGATAGTCATTCAAATTTTTCCAAATTCATTGAATAAAAATAAGTTAGAAATATGCTTCAATTGTGGCATTCTTTTTTAATTCACCAGACTCGGCAACAACTATATCCAATTTATTTTTATAAGTGCCTTTATCTCCATCACGTTCAGTAACATCTGGATAGACTTCAAGGTTAATATCAAACTTTATGGCCTTACTGTTGATATTATTACTCATTTCAATGTAAGTTTCATATGTGATTACTCGGGATATTAATCGAAAATGTTGATAATCTTCTCCTACTAACGATACTTCACTTGCAATCGGATATAAAATAGGACTGTTTTCATTAATAGGGTCTTCATTGTTTATCTGTTCCAGTACTACAATCTTTGAAAAGGAAATATCTGCAAGAACAGATTCGTTCGTCCAGAATTCCAGCATTGGACCGTGTTTGGTATTTACAATAGAAGTCTTCCAGTTTCCATTAAGTGATTTATTGTCGAGTGATTCAGTAGTATTTTCAAAATATATTCCTCTTATATACTTCTCTGGCGTGTGGAAAACATGCTCTCGTAGAAGACTTTTGAAAAAAGAAGGTTCTTCTTGAGAAGGTGTGATCGCAAAAACTCCTTCTTTTGTTGCAGGAATTGGAACTAAAATTTTAGTTGTTCCCGATACTTCAGTTCCTGAAAGACCACTTATTTTTACCGTATATTCGTAATGTGGCCTTAACTCGTCAGCCCTCCAGTCTCTTAGATTCATCTCAACGACGTATAGTCCACTCAATACTATCAATAAGAGCATTAAAAAGAAATAAGTGATAATTTTTTTCACTGTTTCATCATCCTTAACTGAAAAATGAGAAAATGAGAATATTCATCTTCTCATGTATTTAACAAGGCCTATGTTATACTTGGCAGATTTTAAGAGAACTCTTTCTGTATTTAATTTTACAGTTGCACTACTTTCCCATGTATTCTCGTTGTAATAAATTTCCATCCACAGTGAACTCAAGTATGCATTTGAATATTCTGCCAAATCTTGTGCCACAGCCT
The DNA here is from genome assembly GCF_002287235.1 of Methanosarcina spelaei. GTDB lineage: Archaea > Halobacteriota > Methanosarcinia > Methanosarcinales > Methanosarcinaceae > Methanosarcina > Methanosarcina spelaei. The sequence goes on along the minus strand of NZ_LMVP01000052.1, from coordinate 8,681 downwards.
CTGGATCTGACACGTAATAATCGTTATTATTATTGCTTACTACAGATTCAAAGTTATAATTGCTGTTCCAATTTGCAGTGACATAATCTTCATAGTCATAATGAACCCATTGATTTAGAGTCTGGTTTGTTACCATTCCTGTATGCAGTGGATTTCCGACATCTATCAAGTAGTGGCTAGCATATCCTAACTCAGTATATGCAGCTGAAAGTTGTCCTCCATCATAATATGCCGCGGCGACACCAGCGTGGCTGTCGCAGTTCACAGCTGCAAGACCGTTGTCTGCCACAGGATCATAGTAATGGTTGTATGACTGCCAGATTTGAGGATATGGCCAGGTATCTGGATCATCTGCAGCATTTGATGCTATATCTGCGTAATAATCAGTGATTCCAACTTTTTTGACAGCAATTCTTGTCATCTTTTGATGAGGAGTTGCAGTCCATCTTACTGAGACCCTGTCGTTTACACCATGTTTGTCGTTCAAATATTCAGCAATTGCTACATCTACTTGTCCTAAGACAATCATATCTTCTTCTGTAATACTATCGGGGTACCTATTCCAAATATCTTTCATTGACTTTTTCATTTCATTCTTTTTTTGTTTAGAAGTATAGCATTCATCGATATATTTCAATAGTGTTTTTTGTTGATTCTTGTCTGCTTCAAGTAAATACCAATAAGGTTTTTCAGTATCGTATGATTTTATTGTGGTGTCAGGATTAAGATCAAGTTCTGGATTTTGTTCTATCAGTGCTACTTCTACTTCTTGATCTATTTCATCAGTTACAGCTTCAGCAGTTGCGCCCGAAACAAATACCATACTTAAAATCAGCATCGTCATTAATAGCAAAGCAATTTTTATTCTGTTTCTGGTATTCTTCATTTTCTTACCTCTTCACTTAATTCTGAGGCAAGGCTACCTAAACTTTATAACTCATTAAAGCAAATAACTATGCCCTTTGGGCATGAGGCGTTCAGTCTTATCTTCCAGTTTGCCTGAACTTCATAAATAATAAAAATGAAATTATACTATATGAAAATTTTTGATTCTTCCATAAATATAATATTTATTTGCTTTTAATTAGGATACGAATCATTACAAACGTGTTATTTTGTCCCATCCGAATAGGTTGATGGTCAATTTGTATCTGGTTGGTATTATGCCCCACATTCCGCAGTATTTTTATGAAAATCAATATTTTTTCTGATAGAGCTTTTAGAACAAATGCAAATAAGATCGCTCCAAATAAGTTAGGTTCTTGTAGAACAAAACTAGCGATTTTATGATCTCGGGCTGAACTCGCCTGTCTCGTATGGAGTAGGCGAGAATCAAAAATATGAAATGTAATAGAGGCGAAAAAAATCAGCCTCAAATTATAAAAATTTAAGATTCTCCTCTCTTTTTCTTCTCAGGTGCCACGGGCTCGGTTAAAAAGAATCCAAACGATGCGAAATCTTTGACATCCATTTTGCGAGAATTCTCACCGGAAGAGATAGCAGGAGTGATGAACCGGAAAAACTCACTGGCAAACTGCTCGTAGCTGAATCCTTCAGCCCCAATCACCAGTTTCCATTTATTTTCCATTGACAGGATACCCATGAAGGAGATCATAAGGTACATCGAGGTAAGGAACGGGTCGATATCGGCACGGATTGTACCGTCATTGATACCCTCCCGGATCGCATCCCGCAGGAGCAGACGGCAAGTACCGTATCCTTTTCCGATCTCTGCGGTACACGGGTTTTCTTTGGAAAAACGCTCGGAACCGTAAAAATGGATCATTCGAAGATAATCGGGATATTCCTGTGCATACTGGTAATAAGCCTGGCCCATCAGGGCTACCTTGACAATGCCAGGCACCTGTTTCTCCATGCATTCCGTGTATTTTTCTTTAAGGATCTGGATACCGCGGAGTACAATGGTTGCAAAAAGTGTCTCCTTATTTTTAAAATATAGATAAATAGTAGCCTTATTCAGTTCGACCTCGCGGGCGATGTCTTCCATAGAAACATCTTCATAACTTCGAGAAAAAAAGAGACGTTCAGCTGCATCGATAATCTCTGTTTTTCGCTGTTCCTTTTCTCGTTGCCTTCTATCGGCGATTCCCATAGTTCCACTTCACCTGACCCATATTTATAGGCTCATATTTATAACTCATGTTTATATTAGGACTGTTAGTTATATGATTTAATTATGTGATTTAAGGAATTAATGTACTCCAATTTTCCGCTTTTCCAATTGGGATATATTCGGGATAGATTCATTAGATAAAATATTCAGGCTCCTTTCGCTGGCTATAGAGCGTATGGAGACGCACCGATGCATCTTTAACCAACCCGGGTTTCATCGATCTGGCACTTTGCGGGCAGTTTTTGATGCACGCACAGCAGGTAATGCATTTTTCTATATCGATCAAACGGGAATTTTCCGCATCAACAGCACCTACAGGACACACCTCTGCACAGGTTCCGCACTGTGAACACTCATCACTGACTGCGATAAAATCAACAGTCCACAATTTTGTAACTCCTCCATAAGGATAAGTGCCAGGCACATGCACAGCAGAAACCTGAGAGATTGATGAAACAGATTGCAGCTTTTCACGTATTTTCTGTCCGAATATTTCTGCATGGTGTAAATCATCTTCATCGGGACGTCCCTGTGCTATTGGTGTCTCGGAATTTGAGAATGAGTGTTCTCCGAGATATGCTGCACAGGCAATGGGAGTACACCCACATTTCGTTACAATGTTTTTTAGCTCAAGCAGTGCATCGTCATACACACGATTACCATAGACAACAACACAAACGGTCGGTGTATTACGAGCCTGAATTGAATTCAGCCATTCATTTAATAATGCCGGCACTCTTCCCATATATACGGGAACTCCAATAACAAGCAATTCATTTTCCAAGGTCAGTAATGGCTGTTTTCTTGCATCCGGTCTGGTAATATCGATTAATTCCACGGTGCCTGGGTTAATACCATGTGCAATGCCCTGAACAACCGCTTTTGTTGTCCCGGTAGGTGAAAAATAAACTAATTTTACAGATTCTATTTCCATTTCATTTACTCCATAAGTTGTGTAACTTCAAGTTATAATATAACTACTGGTCTTAAATAACCGTTGGTTAGTAAATAACTGTTAGTTAGTAGATAACTGTTAGTTAGTAGATAACTGTTAGTTAGTCTGAAGTGTTTTCCGAGGAAAAATGTCAGATGCCTGATGAAGGCTAAAATTTTGTTTGGGATGAATAGGAAATTGAAACGAACAAGTAAAATTTCTAGTTTATTCTCATTGTCGCTTCCGAACAGATTCCACAGGTAAGACCATCAAAAGATGCTCACATAAAAAAGAATGAAAATATGCTATCTTCCCTGCTCACAGTTCCACCTCAGAGGGCGGAGAAGGAAAAAATGTTTTAATAGGGTTGAAATATATCTCCAATCTCCAAAATAAATGCAATTATGTCTGTTATATAATCTATATAAAGCAGACACTTTAATGAAGATTTCCATCCTCATTAAGAATCTTCAGGAGCTCGATAATCGAATATGAAGCTCGAGTAATTCCCATACTGCGTTTATCAGTGTCCGTGCCCGCAACGTACAGATTCCGAACAGGAGTTCGAATATCTGCGAACTTTCCATTAATTGCGACTGCAGCTTTTTCTGGAACTGTTATTTGTTCGTGCTGCATATCGATATATTTCTCAATGTTTGGATGGGCACGGAAAATAGTATCGTAGGCTTTTTTTGTCTCCTCGTCTTCGTTTTTATTTTCGTCAATCACGAAAGAAAAACCTATAAGCTGTTTATCCTTTGGAGCAAGCGAGGGATCATAGTTACTTATGGGTGTTGCCCAGTAGGCGAAATCCTTGAACCAGATCTCTGATCCCGTGTAATTAAAATCGGGAAACTCTTTTTCAAGTCCAAGCCAGACTGTCAGGCTTTTGCTGTGGACTATATCTTCCAGATTCGCCTTATATTCCTGAGGGAGATCCATTATAAGCCTGGGAAGCTCGGTTGCAAAACCCGTGTAGACAACAAGGTCAGAGTTATATACTTCATCGGCTTCCACGCCTGAAATCTTTCCGTCCTGTACAAGGATGGATTTAACCTCACATCCCTTTTTGATCTCAACAGTTTCCGGAAGTGAATAAAGAACAGCGTTGAGCAGGGCTTTTAAGCCTTTTCTGGGATAACCCTGAGAATAGTTTACATTATTTGTTGCAAGCCTTTCCAGAGAGGTAAAAGGCTGGGTGACCCTGGTCATCCTGGCCTGAAGGGAGGCATGGAGATGGTATGGAAGGACTGAAGCAAGGATGGACTCTGCAGACTGGGACTTTTTGGGTTCCAGTCTTCCGATCATTGCATCAAACTGTTCCTGGGTAATACTGTCTCTGACAAAACTGCTTCCTGACAGAACCCGTTGGGCAGAGGTTTCCTTCATTGACTTGCCTGAGAGGAAAGCTGATATCGTGTCCACAAAATCGTAAGTTTCTTTTGAAAGGCTTTTTGGCAGAAAATCATATACTGACTGGTCGGACAGATCTATTCCAAATGAAGACAGGGTAAAGGCTTTTGTAAGAGTCTGGGAAAGTAGTAATCTGTCCTTTCTTGGAAGCACATCAAAAGTCACGAAATCTTTGAGGTTGGAAGGAACTTTGACAAGAGTATTTTCAGTCCGAACGTAATAATGCCCATATTCCTCAAACACAGGCAAAAAGTCAAAGTAATTATCCATCAACCTCTTCAGAGGTCCTTCAATCAGATGAGTAATTGCGTGTGCTCCTGTATCTACCTGATAGCCATCTACCATGTAGCTGTTGCAGTTCCCGCCTAAATGCTGTCTTTTTTCAAGAACAAGGACTTTTTTTCCATGCTTTGAAAGCGTAAGCGCTGCAAGAAGCCCGCTTATACCCGCCCCAACGACAATTACATCGTATCTTTTCATACCTTAAACTACCTCAGTTTTTTCCAGCGAATTAAGTTACAGTTAAATACAATTATTCACCTTATTCTTTCAACTTACAAATTAAAATCATATTGTCAGAGTTCTACATTAGTGGAAGGGTTAAATAAAATATCTGAAAATTATAATAAATTACTTTAGATCCAGGATGTTATTAAAATCATACTGTACGATTATGATTTATCCTCTTTATATTTGAGCCCTGGCTTACATTTGTAGAGTAACATAGAGAAAAAAATAGTATTTATAATTAACAGTCAATTGGTAAACAAGGCGCATATTACAATAGTTGGAATTTATCCTGTTTTCATATCTTATACAAAAAGAGTTGCTGGTGACTCCAAAACTTATCAATCAAATTGAAGCTATAAAGAACACGTTTGTAATCCTCTGATCAAACAAACTAATTTATGGACTGATTTGTAAGTAAGTACCGTATTTAACGTACTTCTCATGGTTGTTTAGACAACAGCTCTCTTCTAATAAAAAAGGCCTTTTAGGGATATTCACTCTTCAAATTGCGTACAGAAGCACTTGCTATACTGGATTGCATAGAGAGCCCGATAATTGTTAAACAATTCTGAACCTTTTACTTAGTCTGATTTCATGGTAGCCGCAGTTTCTACATTTAAAATACCTTATTTTCTTCTTGAAAACGTAATTTAATACGTCAATATCTCTGTATTCTTCCATTGCATGTTCTTTCCCACATTCCTCGCAGGTGTCTTCTTTTAAATTATCCTGCCTTTTCTCTTGATGGTGGTCTATGTATTGAGGTTCAACTTTTATATCTTCATGCCCGCAGTTTTTACAGTGCCAGTACTGTGTCAGGGTTTTTGTATAGGTATCAATTTTGCTTTCTTCTTTTACAAGTGGAGCCTGAAACTCCTCAAAAACTAAGTGTTTCCCGCATTTCTCGCAGTATGAATCCGCACAATAGTTCGTTATTGCCCTGTAATAACCAAACATATAAAGGAAAATAATTTCTGACACAATTGTTAGGAATCTTCCGGCTGATAAAAGAAAGCTTTCGGATTTTACAGAAAAATGAGCAGAGACAAACATCAAAAATAGGAATACCAGTACTGAAAGAAGAAGGAGTTTTGAGAATAATCTGGCTCTTTTTTGAATTTTTTTTACTCCAAGCTTATTTGCCAGATTAACAGCTTCTTCCCTGCTTTCAGGGCTATATCTTGGATTCAGTTTCTGAGTCATTTCCACGATGTCATTTTCAGGATCTATTTTGTAGCGGATGCCTTTATAAAAAGCCTGATATGAACCTGATGGAAACCTTATTCGTTTGTCTTTTGCCAATTGATCAGCGGCCCGTTTCTGATTATATTAGCTGTTATTCGTGAGTAATTTTATATCACAAAGCATGATAAATGTTTTTCCAGCAGAGTTATGCCTCTGCAGCTCGAGTTCTGCAGGTCTTTTCAAAAAAGGCTTGACCGCAAGCCTTTTCAAAAAAGGCTTGAGCGAAAACGGCAGGTCAACATTTGGATTTGATAATCTTATCCCCAAACCTTATAGGCGTGATCAACCGGCGCAACGGTTGCAGCACAACCGTTGCGCTCAAGATGGTAAGCTATAGTTAAGATACTGAGCTACGTTCAAGGAGGGCAGGTTTTTTATAAATTAGTATTACTTTTACTCAACCGGATCGGTTTGAAGGACCTTGACAGTTATATTGTTAGCTGTGAATTGTTTTTGAAATCAGCAGATTTTATATCCCAAGTTTCTTTTCAAGCTCACAGGAAATCGGATTTATCAAAGACTTATTTCATAATTACAACACACGATATCTTTTCCGTTCCGTTCGACCCTACTAAAAAGGACTTAGAAAACCCATTTTAAAGCTAATTTAGAAACCCTAGCAACAAATAACTTATGGTTTTCTTGGGGGGACTTTCTGGATAAATTTATAAACTTTAATTATATATATCATGAGGTAAAGTAGGATGTGGGCATCTGGGAAGGTCATAAGAGACCTTTCAACTGTTTTTAATAACCCCCCAACACCCCCCACTCCCCAATAACCGGATGCCCAATTTCCCTATCATCAATTTTCTAATTCTGTTTCTGGAACACAGCCAAAGTTTCGCTTCGGCAACATGTGGTTCATTTCGGTTCAAGCCTTTTCAAAAAGGCTTGAACGAAAACGAGATAACATTTGGATTTGATAACCTTATCCCCAAACCCTATAGGCGTGATCACAAGCCTTTTTAAAAAAGGCTTGACCGAAAATCCCTACTTGATCGAAAACGACAAGTCAATACTTGAGTTTAAAATCTTATCCCCAAACCCTATAGGCGTGATCAACCGGCGCAACGGTTGCGGCCCAACGGTTGCGGCTCAAAGCTTGAAATTAAGCGCATTAGAGATGTCAAAAGTTAAGCGATTTCAAAAACAGAGATCAGGGTTATTTGCAAGGAATGACGAAGGTCATTATAAAATTAATGAAGCCAAGGTCCGGATTTGAACCAGGACTGAATCGCTCTGCTGGCGATTGCGTAACCGCTCCGCCACCTTGGCAATCTGTAGAACTTTATACAGCATAGAAAATATATAAATTTTTAGGTTAAGCAGGTATTATAAGCGTGCTGTAAGATCTTCCCTAAAATAAGATTAAAAGTAATTTCAATATTTTATTTTTGCTGCGTTTGGACCTAAAAAACTCCTTTCCTTTTGGAAAATTCTGATATTTCTACGAAACCCACAAACACCAGTAAGACTTCCCATCGTAGGGCCTCGACCGAGGAGCTCTTTCCGTATTTTCTATGTCTACATAAAGGAAGTTTCCCTCAGAAAATCCGTTTCTAGTAACGTTTTGTGCTCTAATTACAGGAATATCTACAGTTTCTTGATATTTTACAAATTTTGTGAACTCCGAACTAGCTAATTTTTTTACAAACCCAAGATTTTCAATTGTTGTCCAGCACTAATAACTCAAAGGGAGCGTCAATAAATTTTTAATATCAACCATCTGGGTTCTCTATGCGTTTTTAAAGGAACTTGTTTATAATGCTGACATTCCCACAATATTTATTTATACTTATTTAAGTAATAATAGATGATGCGGTTTTGCTTTTTGGATAAATTTATATTTTAAGCTGTAACTGCAAACCAAAAGAAGGAGCCTTTTTATGGGAACTTTTAAAGGACTTGTTTATGTAAAACATGGAAGGGTCGGAAGCAAATCTGAAGGCCCGGATTACTATCTGCAGACGTGTGACGGTGAGCATCTGCTAAAATATGCGGACAGGTGCTTATGGAAACCGGATTATTATCTTGAGTTTTTCTGCCGTAAGTTTGTTGAAATTAATGGAGAGTTTGATAAGGAAATAAACACAATAAATGTAAAATATATAAGCGAAATCTTCACGGGGTTTATCCCTCAAAATGAAGCACTGCTGACCACAAAAGTATAAATTTACTAATGTTTCTTAATTTTTTTATTTTTATTTTTACTTTAATTTTTTAATTTAAATCTGGTCGTGTCCTCAAATTATTGAACAGGAACTCTAAATGTTAATAGTTCCTTTAAACTCCATATGTGATCAGTTATTCCTTCTGCCATAGCTGGAGTCCTTTGAAACCATTTTCTATTTCCAGAATCTATTTTTAACCTTAGAGACTTATGAGGTTTTATAAAGTTATACCATGCTTGGAATAAGTCAAATGCTTTCTGATGCATCCTTT
>NZ_LMVP01000051.1 GCF_002287235.1 Methanosarcina spelaei | reverse complement strand
TGGTTTTTTACTCTCATTGATTCATTAACCTCAATTGATTTCATTAATCTCATTGGTTGATTAGTCTCATTGATTCATTAACCTCAATTGATTTCATTAATCTCATTGGTTGATTAGTCTCATTGATTCATTAACCTCAATTGATTTCATTAATCTCATTGGTTGATTAGTCTCATTGATTCATTAACCTCAATTGATTTCATTAATCTCATTGGTTGATTAGTCTCATTGATTCATTAACCTCAATTGATTTCATTAATCTCATTGACTTCGTATATCACTATGATCTTAGATTTTCACTTAATTTATACGAAAAGGGTACTCGATTTGGTCTGATTACTATATTGTAACAAATATGATAATAGGTTGTTTTATTTCGGACTCAACTTGTTTTTTTTGGAAATCTAAAAAGTGTGTGAGTAAACCAGTTTGCATAATAGATTTACTCAGTAACAGGTTTACTCAGCAACACGTTTACTCAAACTAAAACTCTTTCTTCGTAATTCAGTACACTCTCGATTTCTTTTTCCTGCATCGGCACCAGTTCTTCAGGAACCTTTTTTGAATCGGTCTGAATGCGAACTACGCGATGCGGTAAAGGAATTTCTATGCCGTTTTCTTCCAGGGTCTGTTTTATATCCCATAAAATTCTGGTTTTTATCCCGAACCACTCGTTAACAGGTGCCCAGATCCTGACAGTAATATTTACCGAACTGTCTCCAAGATCGCTTACGAAAACCGAAGGGGAAGGGTTCAGGAGAGCAAATGGTTCTTTGTCAATAAGGTCTTTAATAAGAAAGATTGCTGCATTGGCATCGTCACTGTAACGAATCCTGATTATGTACTCAAACCTTCGGACAGGGTGCCCTACAATGTTTGTGATATTTGTTGTAAAGACCTGCTGATTAGGGATACGAACAAGAAGTCCGTCATAAGTCCGTATAAGGGTAGAGATTATCCGAATATCTATGACATAACCTGATACATCATTGATTTGAACCTGGTCTCCTATTTTTATAGGCCTTTCGACCATGAGGAAAAAACCCGAAACCAGATTCCCCACAATACTCTGGCTTGCAAAACCAAGGACAATACCTGCTACCCCTCCTGCCAGCAGAAATCCTGAAGGATGAATTCCGATAAGAGGTAGGTTAGAAAAAAACACAATAGCAAGTATGCCAAAGTAAAGGACTTTGATGATAGTCTCACCAACATCCTTACTGACTCTATCTTTGAGAGACCTGCGCAGATAAAGTGAGAAAATTTTGGCAAAAAAAGTTGAAAATGAGAGGATGAGTATGAACTTTAGTACGGATCCCATAGTTACGGTACCGTCTGAAATAGGCAGGCTGACATCAAGAAAATCAAGATCAGTAGTCAAAATCCCCACCCCATGTAAAATTTTAGGGGTACAAAACCAAGCTTCTGAAGACTGTATACCCCAAAAGCCTCTTTTCTGGTTTTAAAGTCCTTTAGAGAACTGCTTTTTAGCTCTCCACCAATGTGCTGCAGCTCGAAGCCCGTTTCAGCAGTGTTCCTGTTGATGATGTCCATATGCGCTCGCATAAAAACATCACCGGCATAGTAAAGTTTCATACCGTATGCACTGAAAACTACTTTTGAAATCGTTACCCAATCCGAGGAAGCATTTCGAATGGTCAGCTCCATAATCCCCTCCTGTAGAGGGTTAGGGGAAGGAGAAATCGAATATATCTGGCTTTTCCAGTGCTTGCAGATAACTCCGTTTGAAACCTCCCCGTAAAGGGTAAATTTCTGTCTCACCAGGCTCGTCACATCAAGAAGCTGGAGATTTTTGTCTTCTTTATCCGCAATAAAAATGCCTATTTCTATCGGAAAAGTCAGAAAAATTTTTCTTTTTGCTCCTCCTGCAAGCAACAGGGTTTTCTCAAATTCTATAAGCAGGTTTGGAGTAATTTCTTTAGGGGTGTTTAAAGGCTCTACAGGATTTACAATCAGGCGTTTATTATCTCCAAGGATAATTTTCTCTACATTTTCCGTTCCGAATTTCCTTCTGTATATCCACTGCTCTCCGACTTTCTCAACGGAAATAGCAATTCCTTCCTGTTCGACTGAAAAAGGGGGATTATAATAGCCGTACATAATATCCCGAGAACTAACACTTTTTAATAAATTGTCTAAATTTCTTAATATAGAGATGATACTTTATAAAAATTTTGGCTTTGAATGAGATTACACAAGTAGAAAATAAAAAAAAAGTCCGGAAATTACTGACCTTCAGGAAATGTCTTCAAAAAAATAATATTTTTATAGTATCGTTTTTGAAGAATTATTTGAAAATTTTAGGTCATTGTCTCAACTGAAGCTCAGGAAAATAGCTTCTGAGAATTCTCAATGAAGATATAAAAGAAAAATCCATTAAATTTGAAGAGGATACAAAAATTCTCCAGAAAAAAGAAAGTCAAACCCAGTTCCTTTTCTTAAAATAGATAAACATGCTAACTGCTAAAAAGGTCATTACCAACATTACAGCAGGATAGCCCCAGTGCCATTCGAGTTCGGGCATGAATTTGAAATTCATCCCGTAAATACCTACTATAAAAGTAAGGGGAATAAAAATCGTTGCTATGACTGTCAGGACCTTCATAACTTCATTCATCCTGTAGCTTAAACTGGAGAGGTAGACATCAACCATTGAAGACAAAATGTCCCGAAAATCTTCAACAGTGTCTATTACCTGGATTGTATGGTCATAAACATCTCTCAGGTAAATCCGGGTAGTCTCTTTAATAAGATCGGACTCAACCCTCTGCAAGCCATTTATCAGCTCTCTGAGAGGCCAGACAGATTTCCGAAGGATAATCATATCCCTTTTATACCTTTGAATAATCCTGAGGGTTTCAGGCCTTGGCTGCGTTACCAGCCCTTCTTCAAGGTATTCGATATCATCCCCAAAACGCTCCATGATCAAAAAATAATTATCGACCACAGCGTCAATAAGGTTGTAGGCAAGATAATCTACTCCATTTTTCCGCAAGCGAGAAGCCGGATTTTCAAACCTTTCCCGTACCGTATCAAAAACATCTCCCTCCCTTTCCTGGAAAGAGAGGATATAATTGGAACCGAAGATGATGCTTACCTGGTCTATAGTGAGCTCTTCCTTTTTCGGATCAAGGAGAATCATCTTTAAAACCGAATAAATATATGAGTCGTAATTTTCAGTCTTGGGCCGTTGCCGTGTATTGAGTACGTCTTCAAGGGTAAGGGGATGGATGTTAAAATAACCTCCGAGTTTTTCTATAATATCTATCCTATCCAGTCCATCCACATTTATCCAGAAGTTAAGATCGGGATGATTTTTAAACTCCAAACACTCTTCAATCTTCTCCAACTTTTTGTCTACAAGCTTTTCACTATTATAGGCCAAAATTCGGATTACTACTTCTTCGACCTTCTTTTCTCCTACATGGACAAGCGATCCGGGTGCAAGCCCAATTTGCGATACTCTTCTTCCAGAAACCACCATGCTTATTTCTCTGCCTCACCTTCGAATAAAAAATAGATCATTCAGTAATTAAAGTTTCACTGATTTAAGTCTGTGCATAACTTTTTGTCCTAATCTCTTTACTGAGCTTTTAAAACAGTTTGGTTCACGTTCAATACACCTCGAGTTCCAATCTGAAAAAAAAGCTTTTATATGCCCGTAGATAAATATATGTATTATATATTTAATAGAATATTATATTAATAAATAATTAAATATTTCCAAAAATTGGGGAATTTGAAAAGATTGTCAGTTTTGAACTAGAATTTGATATAGGGGTAGTTGGTATGGTTGAAAATCAAATCATGAATAGCATATATAATATGCTTGATCAGTTTATAGCTTTTATTCCGACATTGGTAGCAATAATTCTTCTCATTATCATAGGAAAAATCCTGGGAACATTTCTTGGAAGAGTAGGTGCAAGGGTACTGGATAAGGTAGGACTTGATGATCTTGTTGACAAAACCTTAATAGGTAGAATGATAAGAAGAGGACAGATGAGCACGGTTGGCTTTTTTGATGCAGTCGTCCGGTGGCTCGTTTATATCATATTTGCCTTAATTATACTTAACATTCTGAATATCCAGGCAGTCAATAGTTTCATCAACCTGATAATATACTACATTCCACTTGTGATCTCCGCATTCATTGTACTGCTTATAGGCTTCTTGATTGTGGACTTCATTGGGGATCTGATAAAAAACCTGCTTGTTTCGATAGGAGTAGACGAGAAATTTGAAAGTATGCCTTTCGGATCGGCTGTCAGATCAGGAGGACTGACAGCCTCAGGAATTATTTCCGGACTGATCAAGCTGTTTGGGTATCTGATTTTTCTTACAACCGCATCGAATATCCTGCAGTTGACAATGTTTACCGTGTTACTGATAAGCATTACCGAGTACTTGCCGCGCCTTTTTACAGGTGTTCTGATCCTGTTGATAGGAATCATTTCAATCGATATAGTGATGGACTACATCACAGGTACGATCAGAGATATGAATATAGAGGGAACAGAAATTATTCTTCCTCTCCTGAGAGGTTTTCTATTCCTCATTGTGATTCTGGTGGCACTGGATACTATGCTTGTTGACACAGGTATTCTATACCTGTTCTTTGGGCCGCTTGCCTGGGGAATTGCAATCGTGGTTGCGTTTAAATACGGAGTTAAAGATGCTATTGTTGCATATGCCAGAGAAAAAAGTAAATAAGTAGGTCTCTAAGCAGGTCTCATGAAAATCCTGAAATCCGGTTAAAAAGAAACTTGCTGCATGCACCAGAGAAAGGAAGAGCCACTTCCTTTCCCTATTTATTCCTCTTTTCACTTATTCTTCTTACTTATTCTTCTTACTTATTCTTCTTACTTATTCTTCTTACTTATTCCTCTTCTTAACAGATATGAAAAAACCAATTCTATTAATCTATTTTATTTATACTGAAGTAGTTTGTTTAGAACTTTACATTTATACATTTTTGTATTTTTTAAATCAATATTTATTTAAAGCATCTTGCCGAACAACCACAATATGGAAACCCCCAATAACACCTCTTCTTTTGTAGAAAATATGTCTTATTTTGACAGTAGATTAGAGCAGGCGTTTACATGGTTTTCAGACAACTTAGGTACATTTTTATTCATACTTTTTGTTGGCCTGGTCACTGTCCTTACTGCACGGAACGTAAACAGTCTTCTGGAACACCATTTCGTAAAAGCGAACAACAGGCTGCATATGGATCCGACATCTTTCCGGATGTTCAGACATATTGTAGTCGCACTAATCTATTTCATGGGAATTGTTGTTGTTATTTTCAGCATTCCCAGTCTTCGAAACCTCTCGGTTGCCCTCTTTACTGGGGCAGGAATTGCCGGTATAGTTATCGGTTTTGCGGCCCAAAATACACTGAGCAATATAATTGCAGGGATTTCTCTTGCCGTTTTTCAACCTTTCAGGGTTGGAGATCGGCTTAATATTATGAACGAGTACGGAAAAGTTACTGATCTTAACCTCAGACACACTGTCATTATAACCTGGGATAACAGACGGCTTATAATCCCTAATTCCGTAATCAGCAATGAAGCAATAATTAACTGGACAATAGAAGATCCTGCGGTAATCTGGCCAATCGACGTTGGAATTAGCTATGATGCCGACATTGATCAGGCGAGAAGAATCATGATCGAAGAAGCCCGAAAACATCCAAATGTAATGTCCCCGCAGAAAGTTCAGTATAGTGTTGTAAAGCCCAGTTTAATCAAGTCCGAAACACTTAGAATGGGATTTCTTGATTCCCCTGTGCTTCATCCCGTGGACCCGGATTTCAGGGAGAGAGGAGAAGTCAAAGTAAACGTTGTTGAACTGGGAGAGTCTGCCGTAAATCTCCGCATGAATGTATGGTTCAAAGATAGGAGTATTGCATACAGTTCAGGATGTGAAATCAGGGAAGCTATTAAGAAGCGCTTTGATAAGGAAGGGATAGAAATCCCATATCCGCACAGGACTATTGTATATAAAATTGATCCTGGAAATGAAAAGAAGGTTACTGGAAAATTATCCCATACAGAGGGGGACAAAATTAATACTCCGTAAAAAGTCGATATAACGATATTGACAATTAAATAAGTGAACGGTTGGAAAAGCAGTGAAAAGTGGTTGATAAAAAACAAGTGAAAAACGGATTGACAGAAAGCAACTGAAATATGAACTGATAAAAAGAAGTGAGAAGTGGTCGATAAAAAGCAACTGAAATCCTGATTAAATAAAAGAAGAAATTGGGATGAAAGGAAAAGGGGAATTTCACAGTTCCCTTTCATCAATTACTCTTTTTGTCTTTTTCATGCTACGGGGAAGCTCCCCTATCTTTACGCCAATAACATCCACGGTTACGCCTATGAAGTCCTTAAAGGCTTTTCCCAGAGCTTTTTCGGTTTTTGCTTTCTTTGAGGGGTCTTCTGTGCCTTCGATCTCAACCCTGAAGATCATGCTGTCCCTTCCGTCCTTACGGGTAAGCAGGATCTGATATTCGCTGCTTACGCCAGGAATCCTGTGGACAAGGTCTTCGATCTGGCCCGGATAGATATTAACAGCCTTGAACTTTATGCGGTCGTCTGACCTGCCAAGGACCCTGTCAATTCTTGGGAAAGGACAGCCGCATTTACAGAGGCCAGAAATTATTCGGGTCAAGTCTCTTGTCCTGTAGCGGATGAGAGGAGCCCCTTCCTTTGTGAGAGTAGTAATTACAAGTTCTCCAAGCGTGCCGTCAGGAAGCTGCTCGCCCGTAATAGGGTCAATAATATCAAAGAGCAGGTAGTCAGACCAGTAATGCATACCTTCATGGAAAGCACAATCAAGGCCTATTCCTGGCCCGTAGATCTCGGTCAGCCCATAAATATCAAAAGTCTCTATCCCCAGCTCATTTTCTATTCGGCTGCGCATCTTTTCACTCCAGCGCTCCGAACCTATAATGCCTTTTCTTAGGTGAATCTGGGACTTAAGCCCACGGTTTTCAATTTCTTCAGCAAGCAAAAGTGCATAAGAAGAAGTGCTTGCAAGGGCCGTGGACTTCAGGTCAACAAACATTTCAAGCTGTTTTTCGGTATTTCCCGGGCCTGTAGGTATGGCCATTGCCCCCAGGCGTTCGGCTCCAAGCTGAAACCCTATCCCTGCGGTCCAGAGCCCGTATCCTGGAGTAATCTGGATCCTATCCTGGTTAGTAAGCCCTGCAAGCATATAACAGCGCATCATCATCTCGGCCCAGGCATCCACATCTTTTCGGGTGTAAGGAATAATTATGGGTTTTCCTGTAGTCCCGGACGAGGAATGGATCCTTACAACCTCGGAATCAGGAACGGCCTGTAACCCAAGAGGATAGGCATCCCTGAGTTCTTCTTTGTCCGTAAATGGAAGAAGCTTCAGGTCTTTAAGTGACTTTATGTCCTCGATATTGATATTTGCTTCCCTGAACTTTTTCTGGTAAAAAGGACTATTTTCAACTACGCGCTTCAGCAGTGCCTTCAATTTTGCAAAGGTATCTTCTTCCGAGATCTTAGGATGATAAAGCTGTTCATTGTGATCAAGTTCAGCCTCATTGGATGCTTCATACATATTATTTCACCTTCTGCTCCCCAGTTCAAGGGTCGGAGATAAATCTGATACATTTCCTTGCGCGTTCGAATGCGGCATCGTTTACAGCCCTGTACTTTTCAGGGATTTCGGCATCCAGTACTTCCCTAAGAATTTCTTCCTTAAAAGGTAATACTCGTGCGCCTGCAGCCGCTCCAAGCATTGCAACGTTTGCAGCCCTGTATGTCCCTACATCGTCAGCCAGCTCCGTAAAATCGGAACAGAAAATATCAGGGTAGTGTGCACACAAAAAGGAGAGCAAAGCTGCAGGGTCATACTCAGGGCTCCCAGGCGGTCTCGATGCCGGTGGGATGGCATGGGTATTTACCAGAACCTTTCCGCCTTCCTTAAGAAAAGGCAGGTTGCGTACGGTTTCTGCAGGCTCCAGGCCTAAAAGCAGGTCTGCCTGCCCGATGGGGATAAGTGACCCTGAAATTTCGTCTCCTATCCTTATATGGCTGCTGACCGAACCTTCTCTCTGAGACATCCCTATGGTTTCGGCAGTGCTTACATGGAATCCGGCTTTCATCGCAGCAAGTGCAAGCAAGCGGGAAGCAAGCACAACACCCTGCCCACCAACACCTGCAATAAGAATATCATATTTCACAGCTTTACGCCTCCTATGCAGATAGCTTCCGATGGGCAGATCTGCGCACAGAGCCCACAGCCGCTGCAGTTGTCCTGTATGACAGGCTTATCCCCATCAAGGTTAAGAGCAGGGCAGCCGAGCTCTTTTATACAGAAGCCGCAGCCTGTGCAGGTTTCAGGTTTTATTTTATAATATTTGTCGGGTTTTGCAATCCCTACACACTTGCCTTTGAAGACCAGAACCGACGGCCCATTGAAATTCATGGCTTTTTTTGCGGCTTTTACACAACTCTCAAGGCTGTCCGGATCTACAGTATTTATTGTCCTTACAGATTCAACCCCACAACTCTTGACCACGTCTGCAATTTCAATGGCTTTTGAAGCATTTCCAAGTACAGTCACGCCCACGCCAGGATGGGGCTGGTGTCCTGTCATTGCAGTTGTCCGATTGTCAAGTACTGCAAGGGTGATGTTAGCTCCGTTATAGACAGCGTTTATCACTGCAGGAATGCCTGAATGAAAAAAAGTAGAATCTCCGATAAAAGCTACATGTTTTGCTTTCGGGTTTGTACGTGAGAGCCCTCCTGCAAGGCTTATCCCTGCACCCATGCAGAGGCAGGTATCTACCATGTTAAGGGGATAGGCATTTCCAAGAGTGTAGCAGCCAATATCCCCGGAGAAAATCGTATCAGTTTGAGCCTCTTTTTTAAGCTGTTTTGCAGCTTGTTTGAAAGCATAAAAAACAGTCCTGTGCATACAACCGGCACAGAGTGTAGGAGCTCGGATCGGAAGTGGAGGAAGCTTTTTTCTTGAAACGGCAGGAGAAGCATGAGAAAGACGCAAACTCTCTTCACATGTTACAAGTACGCCGTTAATGCTATCAATAACAATATCCACATTATATTCCCCGCTCACAGGGAAAAAGCCGTTCTTCTTTCCGTAAACATCAACAGGCAGGTGGAACTTCCCTATAAGCTGGAGGACCTGTTCTTCAAGGTAAGGGTCGAGCTCTTCGGCCACGATCAACTGGTCAATGCCTTTCAGGAAAGAAAGGACTGCCTTTTCCGGGAAAGGATATACCGTCCCGACTCTGAAGAGTGTAAATAACTCTTCAAAATCCCTGACAGTTTTCACAGCCTCCTTTACATACAGGGCTGAGACACCTGAGGCAATAATCCCGATTTTTCCCGATCCCAATACAGAATTAAAGTTAAGCTCGGAAAAGTGTTCGGAAAGCTTTTCCTGCACGCTTTCAAGCCAGGGGTGCCGTTCGGCCGTAAGCTTCGGAAAGATCGTCCACCGCCTATCCTTTACAAAACCTTCCTCAATGGCCTCAACAGGAGCAGGTTCTGCAGCTTTGACCTCGACATCTCCGCAGCTATGAGAGACACGCGTAGTGGTTCTCAGAATAACGGGAATTTCGAATTCATGCGAAAGCTCAAAAGCCAGTTTTGTCAGTTCGTAGGCTTCCTGAGGGGTTGCAGGGTCAAGGACAGGAATATTTGCAAAGTGCCCGAAAACCCTTGTATCCTGCTCGGTCTGGGAAGAATGAGGCCCTGGATCATCGGCAACGAGCAGCACAAGAGCTCCTTTTACCCCGATATAGCTCAGGCTCATAAGAGGGTCGGATGCAACGTTTAGTCCTACCTGTTTCATGGTCACAAGCGCCTTTGCTCCTGAATAAGCTGCTCCGACAGCCGTTTCGAGTGCGACCTTTTCGTTGCTCGACCACTCTGTATAGATTCCGCACCTTTTTGCATATCGGGCAATCGTCTCCAGAGCTTCAGTCGAGGGAGTTCCTGGATATCCTGTAACCACCTGGACTCCGGCTTCTATCGCTCCAAGTGCAATGGCTTCATTACCCATTAATAACTTTTTATCAGTCAATAAACTCATCTCGAATTAAGGGTAATATTTTAACAGTTTGATAAAGTTTGATAAATATAGAAGGAATAGATGAAGTTGAAAAGAATTTGAATTCTCAAGCTATTTATTAAAACAATTTTGAGAATTCTAAAATCTGTTTTAAAGTTATTTCACCGTGATTTTACGTCACGGGAAAGATGATGTTCATCTATGTACAATGCTGCCTGGAAGAAGTACGTAAAATTCGCATATAAAGTTTTTGTTTTATGAATTTATGTGGTTATGCTTTAGATGCAAACTAATCCATTTTCGACAATTATTAGAAGTAACAGGACTCAGAACTTACAACCCAAGAAGAGAGAAAAATTACATGTTTTTTAAGGACATTTAAGAACAATATTTCTTTACTGCCATATCATAACGGTGTCGAAAATCAGGTTTTATAAAAGTCTTCAATGAAGATATTATGGAAGACTAGAAAGAGAATAGAAAGATTCAAGAAATTGTATTTTTCATAGTTTATAAGGAGTGGGGATCATGAAAGAGTTTTTTTCCAATTTAGAGGAAATCCAATTACATACGCTATTTTCCCCACTGCCCATATAATATAATGTTACAGCTCTATTTATATTTGACTCTAAAAAAGGAAAAATGAATTTTTTATATCACGATGGACTAAATTTATTCAAATATTTCACATAGAAATGAGAATGTAAATTCTAATCCAGGCTTCAGACTCAGATTGAAGACCCTGGCCGATTTAATCCAGATAAATAGATTATAATATATAGGAAATTATTTCTACGTTTTAGAGCATTGTTAGAGTCATGAATCCGGAAGATAAAACAATAGCCAGCGAGGACCCAAGTCGTGAGTTCGGAGCAATGGGAGAACTCTTACGTGAACTCCAGAAGGAAGAACTGGAACAAAACGCAAGCTCTCCTGCAGAGACCCCAGAAGTCAAGATAACAAAAGACATAGCGAAACTAATGGCAGAGATCAGTACAACATTAAAAGAGATTGCAGAAACGCAGAAAAGCATACTTGAAGAGATTAAAAGGAGTAAATAAAACAAAGCCTTTTAAAAAGGCTTGAGCGAAAACCTTTTGAGAAAAGGTTCTATCGAAAACCTTTTGAGAAAAGGTTTTATCGAAAACTACAAGTCAATATTTAAGATTAAAATCTTATCCCCGAACCCTATCCGGCGTGATCAACCGGGTCAACGGTTGCGGGTCAACGGTTGCGGCCCAACGGTTGATCGAAAACTTTTTAGTAACGGCATGGACAAGTACCGCGACTTTTGAGGCTCTCGATTTTATTTTTTATTAAATTTTATTTTTGAAACGTTTCCCGGAACTTTTTCATGTTCTTAACAGCATTTTTCTTTAATTCAATCATCTTTTCCATTTCACTTATCTTAATTTCCAGCCATTGGATTTTCATATCCATCTTCATTAATGCAACTTCTTTTTTTTGTTCGTCAGTTAGCACTTCCCAAATTTCAGGCATCGAACCGCCGTGATGCATATGACTTTGCCCCATCGTTCCTTCGTGCATGTTTATTACCCCTTTTTATGACATTGATTTCACTGGCACCTGATGTCATCAAGCAAAGACTCATAAATCAGGAAAAAGTCTCTGGGTGTCATAAAGAGATTATTATTACTGACATATAATAACTAGAGAAATATAAGTTAGAATCCAATAATAATTAAAAGCAGAACTTGAAGAAGGAAAGATGGCAAAGGATGTGCTGAGGATTCTATATTTTGTTTGCAACTTTAGCCAGAGAGGGTGAGGCATTAATGTAAGTGTATTCTTTTTTAAGGTGGTCTATGTTTTTTCCTGCCCTCTGCAGTAAACGAATTAATTATAAATATCAGTTATATTAGGCACTCTAATCTGGAAAAAACCATTTCAAAACAGTAAAAAGTGTTGATCTGAGAAAGAAAGGTTAACTGTACCGGTCTGGCAGCTGGAAATTATGGAGATATATAATTTCTCGAGTAAGCTCTGGAGGATTGCAGGCCCAGAAAACGTACATGAAATTCTTCGAATAACATGCACAAATCAATGAAAGTACTCTACGCCCTCTTTTTTGACTATTAAGCCCTTATTACCTTGGGCAGTAAGGTTGTCCTTATTTTGGTTTTTCAAAACCGTCAGAAAACTAATCAGTGAATTGCCATCGAAGGCTCAAATGTGACTTTGATCACGGATGCTAAATTGGCCTTTTAGGCAATTCGACTGCCCAAATAAATTGGGTGATGTTATATGATTGAAGTCATAAACAAAGCTTGTGGTCTAGACATTCACAAAATCTTTTTCATTGCTACAATTCTCAGTAGATCTGGCGAAAAACAACAGCAACGTTTCAACAGAGATGACGAAGGAATTTTAGCCCTTAAAAATTGGGTAATATCCGAAAAATGTAATGTTGTTGCATGTGAGTCAACAAGTGATTTCTGGGTTCCTATTTATGATTCTTTGATAAAGCATCTACCTGTAATAGTTGGAAATGCTCGAGATATGAAGGTATTTACC
>NZ_LMVP01000050.1 GCF_002287235.1 Methanosarcina spelaei | reverse complement strand
AGGTAAATCGATGGGGAGAATACATGAGGAAGAGATTTTTTAGCGAAGTACTGAATATAGTTTTCATAAAATTAGTTCTCATAAATTAGTTCTCATAAATTAGTTCTCATAAATTAGTTCTCATAAAATTAGCTCTTATAAAATCAGTTCTCATAAATTAGTTCTCATAAAATTAGTTCTCACAAAATTAGCTCTCATAAAATTAGCTTTCATAATCTACAAACTACTTGACAAATTATACTTGGGCTTCGATAAAGTATCTTTATTCATTTTATCACAGTGGCTTATATAGAGTATCCATTAAAGATATTTTTTTATAATAGATGGATGCAAAAGAGATAAGCCTTTGAGGCTATCAAAGGATACTGGCTTATATTTTTCTGCCAGGTCCGCTACCCGTATAATTTGTGAGGAAATTAAAAATGTCAGAAGAGAACCGTGTCGGTAGTAAGATACGCCAGCTTAGAGAAGCCAGGGAGATGACTGTTAAAGAACTGGCTGAAGCCAGTCAGAGCAGTGAGGAATCAATCCAGCAGCTAGAAAATGGAGCCCTTGTTCCTTCCTTAACACCTCTTTTAAAGATTGCCCGGGCTTTAGGCGTCCGGCTTGGTACTTTTCTGGATGATATGCCCCAGAGTGGACCTGTAATTGTCAGGGAAGGACTTTCAGAGAATGTGGTCCGTTTTTCAGGGAAGGCTGAAAAACCCAAGGAGAGTGCTCTTGAGTTTTATTCCCTTGCCTCCGATAAAGCAGACCGCAACATGGAGCCTTTTATCATTGATATTCATCCGTCTCCCGAGGAAAGCCACCAACCATCTTCTCATGAAGGAGAGGAGTTCATTTATGTCCTGTCCGGAGAAATCGAGATATTCTATGGAAAGGATGTCCATAAGCTAAACGCCGGAGACAGCATTTATTATGACTCTATTATCCCGCATGATGTACATGCAGCAGGAAAAGAGGACGCAAAAATTCTAGCTGTAATCTATGCTCCTCTGTAAAGCCGCAATCAGGCAGAGGAAAAAGTGGGCACTTAATTTTTACTGGCTGGAGAAACTCCAGATTTGAGAAATTAAACACAAGTACTTGAGAGTTAAGGAATCAAAATGTTCAGTACAATTGTTAGTCCGCGTTTTGGAGACATAGACGGGCTTGGGCATGTGAACAATACTGTCCTCCCGGTCTGGTTCGAAATTGGAAGAAACTCCGTGTTCCGGCTTTTTTCACCGGACCTTGATCTTAGCCCTGATGTATGGCACCTTATTCTTGTCAGGACTGAGTTTGATTTTCTGCACCAGATGTACTTCAGGTCGGATGTGGAAATCAGGACTTATATTGCAAAGATAGGGAACAGTTCATTTACTGTCGGACACGAAGCATGGCAGGAAGGCGAACTCAAGGTAAAGGGTCAGGCAGTGCTGGTTTATTACGACTTCAAACTCCAGAAAGCAATTCCTCTTCCTGATTCTATCCGCGAAATTCTGACCTCACACATGTTTCCTACGATGAATAATGCTGAAACAGATACGGATTCCCCTTGCTCTATTTAAATTACTTGACTGACTGCCCGCAAATCGAGTTTTGGAGCATAATTTTGGAGCATAATTTTGGAGCATACGAGATGTCTCTGTTCGCAAGCAGACAGCTCCAAAAAAATTGATAATGCAAGTGAGAGGCTGATACCATGCATCTTATAAAAGAGTCCCTCGGTAACTACTTTGAAAAACAGGTGGCTGTAGACCCTGACCACGAGTTTATTGTTTATCCTGACCGCAACCTTCGTTTTACTTATGAGCAGTTCAACGAAAGGGTCAATAACCTTGCAAAAGGGCTGCTAGCTATAGGCATAACAAAAGGAGACCATGTAGGAATCTGGGCAAAAAACGTCCCTGACTGGCTTACCTTCATGTTTGCCACAGCAAAGATCGGGGCAGTGCTTGTTACTGTGAATACTGCCTACAAGAGCCATGAGGTCGAATACGTATTAAAACAGTCCGATATGAAAGCCCTGGCTATGATTGATAGCTACAGAGACGTTGATTATATTGAAATAATAAATGAGCTTGTCCCTGAGCTCAAAACCTCTGAGAGAGGAAGATTGAAAAGCAAAAACTTTCCCTATCTTAAGAGCATAATTTACGTAGGACAGGAAAAGCACCGGGGTATGTATAATACAAATGAGCTCATGCTTCTTGGCAGCCATTACCCTGATAACGAGCTCCGCGAGATTATGGCCAGTGTCGACTGTGACGATGTTGTCAATATGCAGTATACATCAGGAACGACAGGTTTTCCTAAAGGAGTCATGCTGACTCATAAAAATATCTTAAATAACGGGCTTTCTATTGGAGATCGACAGAAGTTCACCTATGTGGACAGACTCTGTTTTCCTGTACCACTTTTCCACTGTTTTGGGATAGTACTCGGAGTTATGGCCATTCTGACCCACAGAGGAACGCTTGTTATGCTCGAAATTTTTGATCCTCTACTGGTGCTTGCTGCAGTACATAAAGAGAAATGTACGGCTCTTTACGGAGTGCCTACAATGTTTATTGCCGAATATACACATCCGATGTTTGATATGTTCGATCTATCTTCCCTGAGGACAGGAATTATGGCAGGTTCCACTTGCCCAGTAGAAGCCATGAAAAAAGTCGTAAATGATATGCACTGCTATCAGATTACAAGTGTTTACGGACTTACGGAAGCATCTCCTGGTATGACCCAAACTGATGTGAATGATCCTCTGAAACTCAGGGTTGAAACTGTTGGCAAGCATTTCCCGGGCGTAGAAGTCAGGGTTGTTGACCCCGATACCAATGAGCCGCTGCCCCCAAACACTGTAGGAGAAATATGTTGTCGCGGGTATAATGTAATGAAAGGTTACTATAAGATGCCTGAAGAAACGAAAAAAGTTATCGATGAAGATGGCTGGCTTCACAGTGGAGACCTTGGGACCTGTGACGAAAACGGTTATTACAGGATCACAGGTAGGATTAAGGACATGATTATCAGGGGAGGAGAAAACATTTATCCAAGGGAGATTGAGGAACTCCTGCTCACCATACCTGAAGTTACGGACGTCCAGGTTGTTGGTATCCCTGACAAAAAATACGGGGAAATTGTAGGTGCCTTTGTGATTCTCAAGAAAGGCGCAGACCTTACAGAAGCCGATATCAGGGATTATGCCTTAAGCAAGATCGCCCGCTATAAGGTTCCAAAGCATGTATTCATTGTAGACGAATTCCCACTGACAGCAAGCGGTAAGATTCAAAAGTACAGGTTAAGAGAACTGTCTGTGGAACTTCTTAATAAGCAAGGTTAAAATAGCGATTTATTAAAGTCAGTAGCTATTGATAGTTAACAGTTTATTAATAACAGTTATTGATAGTTATGATAATTATTGATATCCATTGATATTTATTGATAGCAATTAACAACTATTGACAGTTATTAACAACTATTGATAGCTATTGACAGATATTAACAACTATTGATAGCTGTTGACAGATATTAATAGCTAGTAACAACTACTAACCACTATGATAATTATCGATAGCGTACGTTAAAAAGTCGACCGGTTGTGTTATTAGCTATGTTGTTTTGTCGATCATTAAGGTCGATTTTCTTTCTCAATTGAGTTTCAATTCGTTAATTCTTAAGCTTTGAAATTTCAAAGCTATTAAAAAATTAGATATCGGCAAATTTTAAATATCGGTTATATTTTTGAAGAATATTTTAATTTATTCCCATGCTAAAAAGTTTATGATAATACAAAAACGATGGACAATTGAATATTTAACGTAATTTATTATATATACGATTTCAGCATTAGAAGGATGTAGTTGTAAGAGAAGCGCAATAGTACATCTTTGTGCATAGCGTATGGGGAGTTTTTCTGTAGGGGTTTCATCGATTGAGAGTTCAGGATCACAAAGGAACTCTCAATCAATCACCACAATCAATTAAATGTTTGTACTGGTCTCTTGCAACTATGGGAAGAATATGGGGGAGTATTCTTCAAGGGGGTTTCACCGATTGAGAGCTCAAGGGTCATCAAAAAGGGCTCTCAATCAATTACTAACTTTTATCTTAACTTGGACATTTAATTACGTTTAATTTAACTATTTTTGATTAATTTTTAGCATAATTTTTTAATCTAGGTAAATCGTACAAACAATCTAGTTTTTCTCCCGGTTGAAATTCAGCTTTTGAGTTTTCCCCCAATTTTACCTTTTCAAATCTTCAAACAACCAATAACTGTCCTATTCTATTTAAGTCCTTTGATGAGTCACTTTTATTTGTGTGTGTACTAACAAGTGTTGCTCATTATATGGACATAGCCTTTCATTTATAAACACTTTAAATTAATATTAGTATAAAAAGACAATTAAAACCCGTTATTAACTTTCCTTAATATCTCTGTACTGGTGAACATTCTAGTGTCGAGTCAAACACAAAATGTCGTATAAAATCGAGTGCAGTTATTGGGAATCATTGAATCCTTGACAATTGACTTGACACTAGCAATTAAACGAGTGATTTCAACTACGAATTTAGTTTTTTGAAAATAAGGTAAATAAGCCAATTCCATGGGTATTTACACAAAAAGTGGCAGAATCTCTGTATAAAAGGAGCGAAATCCGAAATGCAAGGTAAGGAATATAAAGAAAAGCCGAAAATTTTGAGTTCCTCCATTTTTGGAGGATAATTCATATAAGTCCTGTAAGTACTATGCCGATTCCCATGAGAGCCACACAGCCTACGGCTGCAAAGTCTACTCTATTCCAGGCAAGCCTGCCCTTGTCCACGCTGTGTCTGTCCCTGTATCCCCTCATATCCATTGTCAGGCCGAGGACCTGGGTTCTTCCAAGAGAATTTGCTACCAGGGGCACAAGAAGCGGTTTTATACTCCTTACCTTTCCACGAAGCCCTTTTCCCGGATTGTAACCCCTTGCAAGTTGGGCTTCATGAATGCGCTGGCCTTCAACCTGCAAGCTCGGGATAAAGCGAAGGGCAATTACAAACATAAGCACATAGTCCACAGGAATGTGGATTTCCAGAAGAGCTTTCATGAGGTCACTGGGCCTTGTAGTGACCACAAGAAGCTGAAAGGCAAAGAGCATTGCAAAGAATCGAAGGGAAAGAACCACTCCAAAATCCAGAGCTCCGGTAGTGACCGGAAAGATCCCCTTGGCAGTAAGAGTTCCTGCAGGGATAAGAAATCCCAGGGTTACTCCGTTTTTCATGGTAAAAACTGTTAACAGGATCAGGCTTACACTCAGGAAAACAAGAAGTTTGAGCTGTCTGATAAGTTCGTGATGGAGTCCGGCTTTGAGGGATACCAGAAAGATTCCAAGTACCATAAGCGCCAGGACTATGGAATTCGTTGTAAAAACGCTCAGAACTATAATTCCTGCAACAGCTACAATTTTGGAGAGTGGGTTCATGCTGTGTAAAAAGCTGTCACTATTAATATACTGCATAATCTCCTTCATGCACAAATGCCTCCAATATGTCCTCTGTTCACCTGCTCGCTATCTGCAGTTTCCTTTCTGGTATCTTCGATTATTTTTCCGTCAGCCATGCGAATAACCCTCTCAGCATGGTCTTTTACTATTTGCATGTTATGGGTCACCATGACTATTGTGTGCCCTTCCTGCTGAAGCTTTCGTATAAGGTGCATCATATTGTCCGATTCTTCGGCGTCCAGACCCGTTGTAGGTTCATCGAGCACGATAAGTTCGGGCTTCATGGCAATTACGCAGGCAACTGCCAGCCTCTGCCTTTCTCCCCTGCTCAGGTTTCGAGGAAAAACTCTCAGTTTTTCATCAAGATTTACAAGTTCAAGGGAATCGGCTATTGCTTTTTCAGCCTCAAGCCCTTCTATATTTATATTATTTAATCCGAAAGCAATTTCTGCTTCGACGGTATCTTCAAAAAGCATATTGTCAGGGTTCTGAAAGACCAGGCCGGTGTGTTTGACAAGCTCGTTTACAGGAGTTTTTGAAGTTTCGAGGCCTTTTATAATTACGCTTCCGTAATAAGGGCGTAAAAGTCCATTGAAGTGTTTGACAAGGGTTGTTTTGCCTGAACCATTCTCGCCCAGCACAGCAACGAGCTCTCCAGGATAAATCTCCAGGTCTATGCTGTCGAGTGCCAGGACTTCTCCGTAACGCTGTGTGAGATTTCTTACGGAAATAATGGGCTGTCTTTCCTTAACCTTATTCTGAGGCATATAAAGATTTTGTCTGCTAGTTTCAGAAATTTCCTGTTCTGAAGAGGGAGAAGATGCTGCAAGAGAAGATGCTGAAAAATCAGCCGGACTTTTTATAGCTTTTATTTTGCCCTTTTCAAGCAGCACAACCCTATCCCCGATTTCGAGGAAATCGTCTATGTTGTGGTCTATGATTATGATAGTCTTTCCGGATTCTTTCAGCCGTTTCAGGATTGAAAAGATTCTTCTTACGGCCTTTGTATCCAGTTCGGCTGTAGCTTCGTCAAGGATAAGGACTTCGGTATCGAGGGCAAGGGTTGCTGCAAGTGCAACTTTTTGCTTCTGCCCTCCGGAAAGAGCATGTGGGGCCCGGCTTCTAAGATGGCTGATTTCGCAGAGTTCCATTACTTCTTCCAGCCTGTGTCTCAGTTCTTTTTTGGAATAACTCCGGTTTTCAAGCCCGGAACGGATTTCCTCTTCGACACTTGTGAAGATAAGCTGTGATTCCGCATCATCAAAAACCATCCCGATATGTCGGCTCAGTTCCTTCATGCCGCTAAAACTTTTTATGTTTCGGTCTTTGAAAATGATTTCTCCTTCGGTCTTGCCTTCTATTTCATGGTGCAGGACGCCTGCCATAGCAAGAGCCAGTGTCGTCTTTCCGGCTGCACTGTGCCCGGTAACCAGAAGCAGTTCTCCCTGTCGGACCTCAAGGTTAATTTTTTTCAGGACAGGGTTTTCAGCTGTTCCGTAGGTGTATGAAAAATCTTTCAATTCAATCATGCTTTCCCCCGGGCAAGCACCCTTGAGGCAGGCAGGTAAAGTATCTGCACAATGCTTGCATTGACGATTGCGGTCACTATCACAATCGGGACCGTAGCAGCTACAAAAGCTCCCATGGTTGCGAACTTGGAAAGTATCGCAGGAGCAATCATAATCATTGCAACGATTACAAATGTTGATCCGCTAATCAGAGTTCCTACCAGCGTTGAAGGCACAGGAGAAAATGAAAACTTATTCCTGAGACTTGTGTACGTGACAAGGCAGGCAATGGCACCCACAGGCTCACTGATAAGGTTTGCAGGCGGAAATATCGAATGACTGAGAAATGCGCACATTATGCCTGCTACAATCCCTATACCTATTACTTCCGTGAATGTAGGCATCACAAGGATTATGGCAAGGCAGTAAAACGCTATTACAAGATTTGAAACGATAGGACCCGGAATTACAAGGGATAAATAGCGCACTATTGCGCCGACTGCAAGCAAAATTCCAACAATGGCAATATCCTGAGATTTCATTAAAAATCACACAACCTGTAAATACTCTTCGGGAAATTCTCCCGTAATCTGAATTACTGTGATTATAAACTCGATAATTCAATTAAACGTGGCAATTCTATTACACAACTTAGTACTATAAGGCATAATAATGTACATTAATATATAAACTTTATGCTTTAGTAGCCTGCATTATACTTATATTAGTTTCATCTTCAAATTTAAGGGAGAATTTTCCAACTAGAAAAGTATGTGTCAATTTTGTCATGTGTCAATTTGTCATGTAATAATTCTGTCATGTAATAATTCTGTCATGTGATAATTTTATTAAACAGTTGTGAAACTGAGTGCGCCTTTTGAGCTTGTTTTTTTGACCTTGTTTAAGCCTTACTTCTCATAAATATGTGAGATTTACTTCTATCAAACAATTCAAAGGTGATACTTATATTCCGTTTTTTATTAAATAATGGTTCTAAAGGTTGTAGAGTTGAAGAGCAAGTCAGAAGTCGCTTTCGATAGGAAAACTAATCTGGTGTAAGAACAATAGGATTTACAAAGACTATTGTGGGGTATGGTATATCGTCGGTTAATGTAAACGATCTGGATGAAGTCAGGACTATTGAAGAAGGATTCAAAAAAGCATATAGTGGGGACCTGAAAGGAACAGTAGAAGCTGTTGACAAACTCAAGGGTTTTGCACTCCAGTTGATTCTCCTTGAAGCCGATGCTGAGAATGAGTTGGATATAAAAGCACTAATCATCTCTATAGGGGATATAGCGAGAGTATCTGCCGAAATGAAAATGGATCAGGCATGCTCAGTTTCAGGTCGTATTCTTGGAGATATAGCTCTTGAGGCTGCCGGCCAAAAAAGGGTCCATATTGCTATAAAGGCTTTATCCATTGTCGGGAGTCTTGCCCTGGAGTTTACAGGAAAAGGCTTGGAAATGGCAGCCAGAAGTACAGCCGAATCACTTGGAATTTGCGGGAAGAGCTTTTCAAGAATTAAAATGGAAACGCTGGTCAGCCTTTCTGAGGTTTACCTTATGCAGGTATCTCTGTTATCCATAAAAAAAGGCTTTTATAAGGCCGGAACTGCTGCTATCGATCACCTTGGGGAGATAGGAATTGCTTCTGCCGAACAGTCAATAGAAACCTGTACTCTGGAAGCTGCAGTTACTCTTGAAGATCTGGGTAATGCTGCTGTAAGGGAAAATAGTGAGTCTTACGTAAAGGCAGTAATCGAGGCACTTGAAAACCTGGGAACTGAGGTCTCTCGGCACGGAATGAAAAACACACTTGTCCAAATAGCATGGTCTCTGGAAACGATTAGGGTGCTTACTCTGGAGCAGGGCCTCAAAGGAGCCTGCTTTGCCGCAAAAGCTGCGCTTGAATCCATTAACACGGCAGGAATGCTTGATACAGAACAAAATCTGGAAAAAATAAGAGAAATAAAAGAGTTTCGTTCTTTTATCATGAAAAAAAGTTAAATAAGCAGCTGGAGAAAATTAGAGTTAAGAATGTAAGTAGAGAGTTAATCGTAGAGAGTTTAGAATGTACGTAGGGAGTTAAGAATGCAGAATAGAAAGTTAAAGATGCAAAATAGAAAGTTAAGGATGCAGAATATAAAGTTAAACAATTAAGAAACTTAACAAAGCAGCAAAGCCTTAACATCTATTTTTTCTGTATTTATATATAAAGAAAATAAAATATTATAAAAACATTATATAAATCGTTATATAAATCACGTAAAATCATGACTCAGTACCAAAACCTAGTGATGAATTTAAAGTTCAAAATCACTAGGTTTTGTAATTAGTCATGATCCTTGTGACATAACTTAAAAATTGAAGTCTTTAGATGTCGAATATTGATTTTGATGATAACTGGACTCTTCTTGCTAACTCAGGTCTTCAATTAAAAAATACGAAAATCACTGGATTTTGGAACAGAGTCAAAATCATATGAATTATATAAAAAATCACATAAAAAATGCATAACATTACATAAAAAATAAATAAAAGATCAAGTAAAAATCACATAGAATAATTACTAATGAGAAAAGTTCCATATAAGAAAGATTATGGTGCTCCGGCCGGGATTCGAACCCGAGTCTTCGGCTCGAAAGGCCGGAATGATTGGCCGGACTACACTACCGGAGCACATTGCATCTCACAGCGAGACCTTCAATAGACTTTAGTAATATATAAACCTGTCCCCTGTCTGCAGTTTCTAGTGTAATCAATTAATGAGATAATCTTTTATGTAATGACTGTTTGATTTATTTCATATCCCCTTTTATAGGTAGAGCAAAATTTTCTAAAAAGTTTTCTAAAATTTCTAAAAGATTTTCTGAAAGAGGGTGTTTGATATAAGGAATCCAGGTGGACAGGTCATAAATCATAAACTTTCGCGCTCAACTTTAGTATTTTTAATTGATAACATTAACTTTATAGATATTAGGAAATATGTTATAAATAAATAGAAAATGTTCTCATATTTAAGTAGAAAACGTGATAAAAAAGCATATTGTCAGTATAATGAGAAAGCACATTATCAGTATAAGAGAATTATATTAAGGCAAATATGTAAAAAGAATATAGTGCTCCGGCCGGGATTCGAACCCGAGTCTTCGGCTCGAAAGGCCGGAATGATTGGCCGGACTACACTACCGGAGCTTTTGTTGTATCTTATTTTCCCCTCATTGAAGGGGTTCTTCAATAAGGGGTTTTTCTATATATAGTTAGCGGCTGGCAGTACCTTTCAAAATGTTATTGGTTGTTAAATTAGGAAATTTCTTCCTCATATTTCTTCTTCAGCTTCTTCTTCAGCTTCTTCTTCAGCTTCTTCCTCATCTTCGATATCGGATTCCAGATCGCCTATATCTTCCGATTTGTCCTCTTCTTGAATGAGGTTGTCAATCCATTCGCTGAGTCTCCCGCAGTATTCAGGTTGACAGTCACCCGTACAGCCTGTACAGGCCGAAAACAATGATCCTGAAAGCAGGAGGTCATATTTTTCCTTAACCTCTTCCTTTGCTTTCAGCAGGTATGTTCTTGCCCCGTTTGAGACTCCAATCTCTCTTATAATTAGGTCTTTATCCAGAAGCTTTTTTATGATTCTGGAACATTTTCTGCTGTCGATATCCAGCTCTTTCCAGATTACGTTCTGGAAAACGCCTTCTTTATGTCTTTTTATTATATTATAGGCTT
Organism: Methanosarcina spelaei; assembly: GCF_002287235.1. Classification (GTDB taxonomy): domain Archaea; phylum Halobacteriota; class Methanosarcinia; order Methanosarcinales; family Methanosarcinaceae; genus Methanosarcina; species Methanosarcina spelaei. The sequence continues at coordinate 1,956 of NZ_LMVP01000050.1, read as the reverse complement.
CTTCTTCAAGATCCATGATTCCACACTATAAAGTTCCTTATGAAGTTTTATTCTTCTACAGGAGTAATCAGTATAATGTTATTACCACGAAGTACTACTGAACCAAGGGAACGAACTTTTTCTCCTTTCACGATCTCCATGGTGTCCACGAGATGGAGGTTCATATAGTCATCCACGCTCTTAAGAGTGCCTTCAAGCAGATTAAGATCGCCTTTCATTTCTACCTGGATTCTTGATCCAACAATTTTCTGAACTTTTTTATTTGGGAACAAATTTAAACCCTCGCTGATTTATTCTGAATTCTCCCCGTACTTTTTTCTGTTTTTTACGTCCCAAGCCAGTGAGAAGCAAGTTACATTAAAACCGCAACCACATTCGCGGTTTACTTGCTGTCTGTATCAGTCGCTTTATACCAGCGACTGAAAAATTTCTTTATGTTGTCACTCCACCGGCTTTTAAGAAAACTGAAAACTACTTATCCTTTACAGAGATATATAACCATCGATCTCCAAGAGCTCTCAAAAGACTCCTGGGTCAAATAGTTTTTCCAGTTCCTTTTCGGTATTTTATTCTGATTGAGTGAAGAGGCGTATATAATGGTCAGATATAACCCTGAAGATCCGTACTTTCGTCAGCAAGCTTTGCAGACTCTTTTCTTGGTCTCGGGATTGCTCTCGCAATAGGCCCGAAAACGGATTCGTATTCATTTATATGCTGGGTAAGCCAGCGGGAAAGCTCAAGTGCAGCTACCGGAGAAAGTATCACTTCGGTTTCTACACGTCTCTGGATAACCCTTGATTCCGAGGCATCTCCGAACAGTTTTGGAGTGTCATTATAAAAACCAATCCTGAAATCATAAGGGCTGTGCCCACCTGCAGCTCCGATAGCATATATCTGCCTGAAGTTTTCAGGCTTTACAAACTCGATTGTAATGCCTTTCTTAATCTTTTTGGAAGCTGTGCTTTCGATATTTTCCCTGGATTCTGCATCCTCGGTCATGAAATTACCTCTATTTTTACTCTCAGAATATCTGATCAGATTTTGATCCATTATACTGGCTGGCCCTTAAAAAGCTAGCCAATTCTCTAATAAACGATGCAATCCCACATAAGCAGGAACTTTTTACTTCGTTATACAGTGTTATCTGCAAAAATGTTTTTGATATATTTGTCTGTAAAGACATTTTTAATATTTTTTATTTCTACAAGTGTTTTAATACTTTTATTTGTAAAAACGTTTGTAACTATTCAGGGTATAGTTAGCGGCGCTCCTTTGAGCGCCGCGAGAATACCCTCTAAAACAGGTAAACCATTCTTTCTTATTGTTGAAATATATGCTCTAATTCTGCAGAAAGCTTCCGCTCCTCGTGCAGTTCTGAAAGTTCCTGATATTTTCTGCTGTAGCTTCATCATCCTGACATCTCTTTCTGCTTGATTATTCTCAAACGGAACTTTCAAGTCTGTCAGGAATCTCAGAATCTTGTCTTTATGTTCTATAAACCTATCAAGCAGATTCCTTGCTTTGGTTTTTGGATTCTTACCACGTTTTCCTCGTTTTTCAGGATTTAAAGAAGGTGGATTTTCTTCAATTCCTTTCGCGACTACAGCATTGAACCTTTTTTCTAATGCCTTAACTTGTTCAAAATCTAGATTTTTGACCTGCTCTTTACACTCATCAGCATACTTTTTCATTTCAGACAACAGCTCATTCATATCTTTAGCCCATTGCTGTTTATAATTCTCTTCAATTCCAGTAAGTTCTCTCTGGAGATGAACATTGCAAAGAGCATGATCACAATTATAACTGTTGTAAGGTTTCCATCCATCGTGAACTGCTACCCCTTTAAACTCTGGAAGAATTCCCATAGCATCAATAGCTTCGGATCCTCTTTTTGCATGAGTAAAATAACAGGTGTATTTGTCAGTAGAAGCTACATGAAGCCAATGTCTTTTTCCT
>NZ_LMVP01000049.1 GCF_002287235.1 Methanosarcina spelaei | reverse complement strand
TATAGAGTTTTCTCTAGAGGAGAAAAAGAGAAAGTTGTTGATAGTATAATATAATAAACAAATAAATTATATATAAAAGAAAAACGAATTGTATATAAAAACAAAATAATTTGTAAAAACAAACTAAACTTGAAAAACAAACGAACTTGAAAAACAAACAATCTTAAAAATAAAATAAGTTGTAGAAACAAGTAAACTTGAAAAACAAAACAAGTTGTGAAAACAAGTAAACTTGAAAAACAAGTAAACTTGAAAAACAAAACAAGCTATAAAAACAAATAAACTTGAAAAATAACTAAACTTGAGAACCAAGTAAACTTGAAAAACACCACATCTACCACATCTAGTATTCGAGAAATATCTCGTTTCCTTTCCTGAAAAAACTGAAAATATAGAAGATACTTAAAAACACATATTTACATTTTTTTACTTTAATATCCGGAGCAACAGGTGTAAGAGATATTTATTGCAAATGCAAGAAGACTCGCATGTAAGAAATAAACAACTTTCAATCAATATATGTATCCTTGTTTATTTTATAACCAACTGCTATATAATTTGTAAAATTCGTTGGGTTTTTCAAAAATATAGGAAAGTCACAGGCTTTAATTAAAGGTGTTAGAAGATAGCATAAGCATTGAATAGGAAATCTCATGGTACGTGCACTAAAGGAGGAAAAATGTATACTTCATTAATAATTTTGCAACATGCAGATATTAACACAATCCTTCCTTATATTGATTACTTTGCAAAAGAGTATCATTTGAGTAAAGCCGATGTAATAAGAAATGTACTTTATCAATACTTTGGATATCAAGCACCAGAAAGATCATCAAAACAGAGAGAGCAGGAATGCAGGAAAGAAATAAGTTTGCGACTGAGTCTACAAAACAAGTATATTCCGGTTTTTTTAGATATAGATTTCAAGGTTAAGTATTTAGATACTAGTTCGTTCAAAAGTATGACAATTGTTGTTAATATATTAAATAAGTTTTTTAATTCTGGAATTCCGTTGAAAGTTTTGACTAGAAAGCAATTAAATCATAAATTAAATCCTCAAATTAGCTCTAATTTTGAAGATATCCTTACTGAGACTTTCCGTCATACGTGGAATTCCGTTTATAAATATGACACGAAGCTTCTCCATAACTTGAACTTCTTTAAAAAAATAGCTAGAGGAAAGGTTACTATGAAGAGAAGAAATGGGATTACAAAAAACATGGATTATTTTTTAAATTCTCCGCCAAAATGCTCTCTGAATAGTTCTCGGATTCTTCAGAGAAAATCACTACTCTATCAAGCAAGTTCATAATTTTTGAGGGATTCAATACAGTTTTAAAAGAACATATTATTGTATCAGGTATCATATGTACCCCCAAAAAGATATCTATCTCTTAGCTTAATTTTTCTTTGTGTACGTTTGTCTCTTTTTGGTTAGATTTAATTGTTCTATTCTTGTTTTTCAATTATCAATCAATTTTTCCTCTATGTGCGAGCTTAAGTATTTTCTGAATTCGATTATTGATTCTTTATGGACATAGTACTCATAATCATGGTCGAAGCTTTCTCTGTTAAGTTTTACCAGCTGACAGAGATATTCCACTCATTGTCAATGCGCTTCGTTCTGACTGGGGTTTGATTTCTTCTTTGATTAACTTTGCCGATTTCATCTCAAAAACAATCTCACCAGGCTATAAACAAAGAAAAATGGTCTTTCAACAGTTTCAACAGGTTGTTAAACAAAGAAAAATAGTTTTTCAACAGTTTTAACAGGTTGTAAACTAAAGAAAATGGTCTTTCAACGATTGTTCATTTCACACTATTCCCTTTATTATTGTTGACTGGTCAACAATTTTGATACGATCCACTTATTATAAATAGTATACTAATCAACTAATTTTCCAAAAGGCTTGTTTTATGCTGAATTACTATGAGTGAAAATAATGAATGAGGAAGAAACACCTATCCAGTGGATTGAGGATATTGACAAAATTGCCGCACTGATCTCGTTTATGTATCGCTCTGTCCAGAAGCATTTTGCAAAAGAACTTGCTCCTTACCATATAGGATGGGGACATTTCTCTATCCTGATGTCTCTGTATCGTCAGGAAGGCCGAAGTCAGGACAGCCTTGCACAGTCAAGAGGTTTTGACAAAACGATGATTGCAAAATCTATTCTGAAGCTGGAGAAAGAAGGCATTGTATACCGTATAACAGACCCGGAAGATAAACGAATTAAAAGGCTCTACCTTACTGAAAAGGGTAGAAAACTAAAACCTGAGATGCGGAAGATAGGCTTCGAACTGAACTCTCTTCTGCTCAAGGATTTTGACTCGGATGATTTACCATCTGCTATCGAAATAGTTAGGAAGATCGCATTGAATGCAGCTCAACTCTAACAAACACACGCCACCGATACAGGTAAAAGTCAAGTTATATGTAAACTTTTTAAAAAATAATTTCCGTTATTTAAACCGAATATTTCTGTTAAACCACTTTAGTTCAAGGATCAAACATGCAAAACATACTTTCAGTCCAATCTCTTGTAAAGAAATTTGGTGATTTTACAGCCGTGAAAAACATCAGTTTTAATGTGGAAGCAGGTTCAATCTTTGCTTTTCTAGGTCCAAATGGGGCAGGCAAATCCACAACTATCAAAATGCTCACAACGGTTTTGAAGCCTACTTCTGGGAAAATTATTATCAACGGTTTCAATGTTCTTAAAGAACAGGACAAGGCGCGTGCATCTTTTGGGATAGTCTTTCAGGATTCCAGTCTTGATGACGAGCTCACAGCTTATGAAAATGTTGTCTATCATGCAGTTGTCTATAAAGTACCTAAAAAAGAAAGAACAGAAAGAATTCAGAAAGCTCTGGAAATTGTCGGTCTCTGGAACAGGCGGGAAGACTATGTTAAAAACTACTCAGGCGGCATGAAACGCAGACTTGAGATTGCAAGGGCACTTGTCCATTATCCGAAAATTCTTTTCCTCGACGAGCCCACAGTTGGCCTGGACCCCCAAACTCGAAACTCTATATGGGACCATATCAAAAAATTGAATGAAGAAAGAAATATGACAATTTTTTTAACCACGCATTATATGGAAGAAGCCGAAGCAATTGCGGATCAGGTAGCAGTCATTGACCATGGAAAAATCATAGAATCGGGAACAGTTGAAGAGATTAAGAGGCAGACCGAAACCGAATCCTTAGAAGAGGCTTTTCTAAAATTAACAGGAAGGAACATCCGCGATGACAATGGGACAAGTAGAAAGAGAATGATGCGAGGTATGGGGAGGATGAGATAATGATCGAGGTTATTTACGCTCTCTGTCTGAGGCAGCTCAAACATTACTGGCGTTCCAAAGCCAGACTTACAGGCACTCTAGGGCAGCCAATGCTTTTTTTGATTGCCTTTGGATTTGGGTTCGGTCCTATGTATTCCAAGGTTAGCGGAGGAGCAAACTACATCGATTTTCTTGCTCCTGGTATCGTCACTATGGGAATTCTGTTTACAGCTGTCTTTTCCGGCCTGGAGGTAATATGGGACAGACAATTCGGTTTTCTCAAAGAGACTCTGGTAGCTCCGATCTCAAGAACGGAAATTATGATAGGAAAAACCTTTGGAGGCGCAACTATAGCCATCATTCAGGGCTTAATCATACTTGGCCTGACTTATATCCTTGGGTTCAGGATTCCCAGTATAACTAGCCTTGTTATCGGGTTAATTTTTATGTTTTTAATAGCCATTTTCTTTACAGGGATCGGCCTCACTATAGCTTCACAAATGAAAGATATGCAGGGTTTTCAGATGATATTGAATTTTCTAATCATGCCTATCTTTTTCCTTTCAGGCGCTCTCTTTCCTCTAAAAAACTTGCCTCCTGCAATTTATTTCATTAGCAGGATAGATCCTCTAACTTATGGAGTTGACGGCCTGAGGGGAGCCATCACGGGTATAAGCACTTTCGGCGTCTCCAGTGACCTTGCATTAATAGGCTCGCTGTCAGTTATCATTTGTTTGATAGGCGCAGTGCTTTTTTCCAGGATGGAAGCATAAGCCATCCGGAATTACTTTCTTTTCATTAGCTTTAACGTACTCAAGAAGGTGAATTTAATGAGTGAGATTGACTGGGATACCCCGGAAAGTGCTAAAATTTATGATCAGAATTGTGACCACCAGTTTCAGAAAGGTCAAACACTGATAAGAATGATGAAAATTAAGAATGGAGATTCTGTACTTGATATCGGCTGCGGGACAGGATGGCAGGCTTTAAACGTCTCGAAAATTATTGGGCAATCCGGCAAGCTTACTTGTATTGACCCCTCCTCGTATCGAATAGAACTTGCAAGGAAAAAGTTTGGTGTTGACTCCCTCAATAGTGTCCGTTTTCTTGTGGGACAGGCTGAAGACCTTAGTTCCATACCTGACAACTCAATCAATCACGCCTATTTCTGCTCTTCATTTCATTGGGTTGATGACAAGAAAATCGCTCTCAGTGAAACATATCGGGTGCTTAAGCCAGGAGGCAGTATAGGCATGACTACACTTGATAGAGACAGTCCTAATACAATGAGAAAGCTTGTAGATCTTATTCTGGCAAAATATAACATTACCAGGAACTTTGAATTGCATAAGGGCATTAATAGAGTCAATGCAGTTGAACTCCATAATCTTCTGTCTGAGGCAGGTTTTACCTCTATCTCAATCGAATCAAGGATGATACCAAGGCAGCATCGTTCACCAGAAGAATTTTTGAAGCGTCTGGAAGAGAGGGATAGTTCAAGGAACTTGTTGACAGATATCCCAGACGAAATTAAAGAGAAGATCAAACAGGAGATTTACGAAGAATATATTAAGATCCAAAATTCGACCTTTGCTGAGTCTGGTATTGTTACGTTGTTCGCAATTGCAACAAAACCCAACGAGTAATGGTAATATATGCGTCTTCGGTTAAGTGAGGAATCGTGACAAACTACGTCAATTTCTTCAACATTTGTCAAATATGTTAATAAATTCTGAGCTATAACAGAATATTGATTTCATGTGAATAGGCCAAAGTTTAAGGTTGGTTTCTAATGCAAAATCTATAGCTTTCAGACAAGAAATTCTTTAACTGATGACCAATGAGTATAATTTGAGTTCAAAGTTTTACCTTTTTGTAAAAAAACCTCTTCACTATTTCAGCTGTAAGAATATATATTCCTATTATAACTCCAATTAACAGGATAATGGAGATCGGAAGAGGTTTGAAGCCAAAGGGTGCTGCAAAAGGAGTTAGTGGAAAACAAAGCGTAACTATTCCTATAAAGAGGGTAGCTGCCAGAAGATACTTTCCAGGTTTGCTTTTGAAAAAGGGTCTTCTACTCCTTATTACCAGGACTATCATGGATGCAGAAATAACAGATTCTATAAACCAGCCAGTCCTGAATTGCTCTACCATACCTGGGAATATAAAAAGCAAGATACCAAAGGTCATGTAATCGAATACCGAGCTGGTAATCCCAAACACTATCATAAATCTGCGGATAAAATCTACATTCCAGCGACGAGGGTTTTCAACCAGTTCCTTATCAACAGAGTCAGTAGCTATTGTCATCTCCGGGAAATCGGTTAATAGATTAATTAAAAGGACTTGTGTGGGCAGTAAAGGAAGGAAAGGTAGGAAGAGTGAAGCTCCTGCCATGCTAAACATATTTCCAAAATTGGCACTGGTAGCCATGAAGACATACTTCAGAGTGTTGGCAAAAGTTTTTCGTCCACCTTTTATACCTTCGACAAGTGCATTCAGGCTCTTTTCCATCAGCACGATGTCTGCAGCTTCTTTGGCAACATCTGCAGCACTGTCTACCGAAATTCCCACATCGGCTGCGTGAAGAGCACTTGCATCATTAATGCCGTCCCCAAGATATCCAACAACTTTCTCACAATTTTTGAATGCTATGATAATGTGTTCTTTCTGGTCTGGTTCTATCTCGGCAAAGACATCAGTGTCGTTTACTTTTTTTATCAGAGTTTCCTTATCCATCCGAGCAATTTCGCTTCCTGTTAGAATTCTCGAGCTCTCAAGCCCTACCTCCTGGCTAATACTGGCAGCTACAAACTTATTGTCTCCAGTAATAATTTTCAGAGATATTCCGAGCTTTTCCATGCTATCTATCGTTTTTGCAATATCCGGTTTTGGCGGATCATAAAAGGCGAGGAACCCAAGAAAAGTCATTCCTGTTTCTTGCTCCTTTTTGATAGTTTTTTGCTGGTCCATGTCTTTATAAGCAAGTCCCAGCGTCCGAAGTCCTTTTTGACTAAGTTCCTCAAACTTTTGTTCGATTTGTCCCTTAACTTCAGAGATCTCTACAACTTTTCCAGGTTCGGTTTCTGCTACTGAACAGACTTCAAGGACATTAGGAAATGCGCCTTTGGTAATCATTACGCTACTGCCATTTTTTGAAACAAGGATGCTTAACCGTCTGCGGATGAAATCGTAAGGAGCTTCATCCAGATTTTCGTACTGGGACACATCTGCTTTTTTTTCTGTAAGGATTGCCCGGTCGATAGGGTTCTCAAAGCCTTTCTGGTAGTAGGCATTAAGAGTAGCATAAAGGAGAATTTTCTCACTCTGATCTCCTTTGAGATCTTGAAATGAGTGAAGTTTTAGTTCCCCTTCGGTAATAGTACCTGTCTTGTCAGTACATAGAAGGTCCATGCTACCGAGATTTTCAATTGAAGCCAGCCTTTTGACAATTACTTTATTTTGAGCCATTTCTCTTGCTCCGTGTGAAAGGTTAACTGCTATTATCGCAGGTAGAAGCTGGGGAGTTAGTCCTACCGCAAGAGCAAGAGAAAAAAGAAATGAGTCAAGTAGAGGACGCTGAAGATATATATTGATTACAAAGATGGCTGTTACCATAATCACTGTAACTCTTACTAGAAAATTGCCAAAGCGTGAAACACCTTTTTCAAATTCAGTTTCCGGGATATTTTGTTTTAATGTCTCGGATATTTTCCCGAATTCTGTTCCTTTTCCCGTAGATACGACCAGTGCTTTCCCGCTTCCACTGGATACGCTAGTTCCCATCCAGAGGGAGTTTGTACGCTGTGCGAGAGCAGTTTCTGCTTTCAGTACCCCGGTTGACTTTTCTACCGGATAGGTCTCTCCAGTAAGGGTAGCTTCATTAACAAAAAGTTCTTTTGATTCCAAAATCAGGCTGTCTGCAGGGATCATATCTCCTGCATTGAGAATTATTATGTCTCCTGATACTACTTCCTCAATAGGTATTTCCTTTTCCTTTCCGTCCCTGAGCACGGTCGTTTTTACCCTAACAGTGCTTAGTAATTTTTCAAAAGCATCTGCAGCTCCTTTTTCCGGCCAGAAACCCAGCATACTGCTAATTAGAATAATAGTTACGATAATTACAGTGTCTGTAACATCACCGAGAAAAGAAGATAATCCTGCTGCAAACAGTAGAATTATAGTAATCGGACTCTTGAACTGAGAAAGCAAAATTTTAATTGCATTGAACCGGTTTTTTGGTTTAAGAATATTGGCTCCATATTTCTCGAGCCGTTCAGTGCTCTCGGAACTTTTAAGACCTTCATCCGTTGTCTGAAGCCTCTGTAGCATCTCCGATGCTGGAACATTCCAGAACTCAGGTTTATTCTCGCTATCAGCCACTGAGACTCTCCGTATTAGCTGCTATTAGCTTTATTATGTTACAGCTTATCGATGCTTATTTTGCAGTTAGCGTTTAATTTAGCAAAAATTTTAATTTAGCAAAGTTTTCTAGTTTGAGATAAGTTAATTACGGGGATCTCAAAAGTCTCATAAAATGACTCAAAGGTAGGTTATTTTAAACAATAGTTATCTCCCAGATATTATAAGGGTAGCTAGAACATTCGATAAGAGAATCCTTATCCTATGAGAAATAAACACGGATTTGAAAATCCATAGATAATCGGTAAAATGATCTGTGAGAAGACTTATAGTGGGAAAGAAAATTGGAATTTACTCAACATTTGATCTTTTGTATCGCCTGCTTTTGTATTATGTATTGGACTTCCATGTATTGGATTTCAAAAATGGTTTTGAGTATGCGAAATCATTTCAGGATACAACATAATTAGTATTTTAAATTAATTATCTAAAGCAGACTTTAAACAAACAACGCTTTGAGGTTAAAAATTTCAAAGTAAATACAAGTCCGATATCAAGTAAGTATTAATATTATACAAATTCCTTTATAAATTCTCCAAATATTATCTTTGATTTCTCAAGTCCTTCATATATTCCCTCTAAACAGTCTGCAGAACAGCCTGGTTTTCCTATCTTAAGCGTGTCTATAAGTAAGTTATATTCGTTCTGTAAATTCTGTATCTTTGTGGTTTGATTCTCTTTCGAACTGAATAAATCAAATTTTTCTATATGATCTCCAAAGTTATACCTTGCGATATCCAGACCTTTATTTACTCCTTCTTTAAAATCTGAATAAGCCAGTTTTTCCTTGTTTTTATCAATTAAGTTATTAAACTTTCTAATAGCATATTCAATCTCTTGCGTATCCAGATTTTGCCCCCTTGCTTTTAGATCAAACACTTAACACAGTAAGAAAAGTTTTAATTCCATTTATTCGTTTATTGTTTTGAGAAATGATAAACAATGCAGGTTTATAAATAAACTAACTTATATATTTTGAGATATATCATTTATTTGAGTAGTTTATCCGAAAAAGAAATTACGTTACTACATAGGTTTGTTGCCTCTCTTAATATTGAGCTTATATATTCTTTTTTTGAACGTCAGGATATTTATAAATCTAGTTTGATATATTAACAAATTATTATTGGCGACAGTTTACACAAAAAAACCATAAACTATACTCTGGGGAAGAGTACCGTGGCTAGAGAGGAAGATCATGATGAAAATGACAGCCTAAGGCCACTTGGAAAATGCAGGATTTTTACTTCATGATCTCTTCTCATTACTCTGATAGGAGCCCTTCTTGTAGGGTTTGTTTGGTGACTCTTGGGTTATTTTGCAGAAAATTGCCACAAACACAACTCCCATATTTACCCTACTCGGCCTGGTCGCACCATGGAAGGAGTGGATGAGTCTTGGATTGGAGGGTTTACTGGTAGCTTTTTTGATACTGTTACTTCATCGAATACCTATTCTGTATCTTATTAATCCTATTATACCTAATATTCGAAGTAATCTGGATGTGCTTTTTGCGGGCTGGTTTGGCCCCGTTGGAATAGCAGCTTTTTACTATTCCCAGTTTTCAATGATACAAACTGGAAAAGAAGAACTCTGGCCAATTGTCAGTCTTGTAATATGTGTTTCTATTATACTTCACGGGATAACTGCAACTTATTTTACAAAGCTTTACGAAAGATACTTAAGGAAGTCAGGAAACGAGTAATTTGTATTTTAAAGACGTTAACAGACTCTTTACACATATTAGGAAGAAGAAAACCGTTGTTTACCTGATGCGGTGATAACTTATATTATGCCACAAATATATTTATTGGAAAATACATATTCATGGGAAAATATGTATTCATGAGAAGATACGTATTCATGGGAAACACGAATTTTGCTTATTATAACTTTAATTATTAGAGCGTGGAGGATAAAATGGAAGAATTATCTAATATAGAACAAGAGAGTAAGGAGGTCCAAATTCCAATTGGGCCAATCTATCTTAACGGAGACCTGGATATTCCCACAGGAGCCACGGGAATTGTTGTTTTTGCACGCGGTACTGGGAGCAAAAGCTTAAGTTCACGTGACCAGTATATTGCACAGGAATTTAACAAAAACAATCTCGGAACTCTTTTACTCGATCTCTTGACAGTAGATGAAGGAGGAATCGAGATGTTAAAGCGTGACTTCCATTTTGATATAGAAATGCTTTCAATAAGGCTTATTGATGTAAGCAGATGGCTTTTAAACAGGTCTGACACTAAAGGGCTTAATCTGGGCTATTTCGGGACCAATACAGGGACTGCAGCTGCATTAATAGCTGCAAAAGAGCTAAAGGACGTTGTAAAAGCAGTTGCCTCTAAGGGAGGACGGCCTGACCTTGCTGAAGATAATTTAATGTATGTAGAGTCACCTACTCTGTTTATTGTAGGCGGAAAAGATGCCGAAGTAGTAGACCATAATAAATGGGCTTTGGATAGAATAGTTATAGCAGATAAGGAACTTAAGATTATTCCAGGTTCTAACAATCTTTTTGAAGAGAAGGGAGCTATAGAAGAAGTTGCTCGTTTAGCATGTAACTGGTTTAAAAGATATCTTCTATAAATCAGGTTTTAGAGTAGAGGGGATATCATGGTTTTATGCCACTTTCGGAAGAAACTACTGTAGAAGAGGCAGACCTATACTGACGAAACCTGAAGATGTAGCAGAAAACTGAAACAGGTTCAGTCAGCATTCTATCTGCCTATGGTCTGCGTAATTATTTCATCGAGGTGGTTTTCATCAGAGTGCTTAAAAAATTTGAGATAGTAAAGAAAATGTTAGCTTATGTATATTCATTGTAAGACACGATTTCTTCCAGAGCTTTCCTTGGTCTGGCGGTGGGTGATTCTTCTGGGATTCCGACAGTCAATAAAGCGACTACTTTTTTGTCCTGAGGTATCCTGAGTAATCTTTTAACCTCATCTTCATTGAAAGCGCCAATCCAGCAAGTACCCAGTCCTAGCTCGACAGCCTCCAGGACAATGTGTTCAAGAGCAATGGCAAGGTCAACCTGGTACCATTTTTGGGAGGGATCCCCTATGCCTGCAATGATATGCGAGGCAGTACCTACGAATGCCTGATTATTGCAAGCAGTAACAAGCTGTTTTTTTACCTGCTCATTTTCGACAACAATGAACTTCCAGTTCTGCCTGTTTGCAGCCGATGGTGCTAACCTTGCGGCCTCCAGCAGTTTCTCAAGCTTTTCCTGCGGTATACGCTCGCTTTTATACGTCCGTATGCTTCTCCTATCTTTAATCGTATCAAATGTGCCCATATCAATTTCACCTGCGGTTAAGGATAATCGACGGTTTTTAATAACTGAATAATTACTACAAAATATATAACTCTCTGTTTGTTTAAAGTGGTTATTTAATAAGCACGAAGAGCAGTTCATGCAGGAGGAGCTGGAGACAAGTTTAGAGGGAATTTCTACAGAGCCATTTTCTTAGTATGAGTCAGTTATTTTCGCGCGTTAGTAGAAATCCTTTACAAATCCGCTTAGTTTCAGAGTGCTGTTCATATGTTGTGACGATCTCTTCTAAATTATAAAGCGATTAATATAAATATTGATTGTAAGGATATAAATTCAGGAAAATGAAGCGGGACAGTGGAACACTGAAGTTTAAAAGGGGAAGACATGTCTAACATTAAATGTAAATACGCTTTAAAATGTGCTGCTTATCGAGATAATTCGTATACGTGTACAAAAGCTTTTGATAAGAGGTACTGCGGAATCTATAGACAGTTTGTCACTGGGGCTATTAAAGTATATAAGCAAGATACTGATCCTCTTCAAAAACCTTACCATTAGTTTTTTAGCTAAGTAGTTTTTTGGCTAAGTAGTGTAACATCCTTTCTTTACTTTTTTGAAAATTTTTGGCATATACAGCCATTAGAATTAGACCTAAAATGACATTTTGAGTGGCAGTTAAGAACCGTTTCATAATAGGTTCAAACCTTTATCACCATCATATCTGCTTCTAGATTTTATTGGGTAATTTTGCCTGCATGTTCTGGTCTTGCTTTTTTATGAGACTATCCCAAAATGTCATTTAACCCCACTATTGCTGTCAAGACTACAACACCAAAATATGATAATTTCTCTAACACCAAAGTATAATAATCTCTCTGACACAAAAATATGATAATCTCTCTGACACAAAAATATGATATTTCTCTGATTTCATTCCTGGAAATACTTTCTTACATAATACTTTTTTACATAAATCTATCCAGCTAAAGAATCTCTACTCTACTTTTCTTTTTATATTTTTCTTAATCTGGTTTCATTTGCCTTTCTCTCTTATTTAGCATGAAAGTACATGAGGATATCTTCCTCACGTGCTCTCTTCACCTTCTTTTTCCATTATCGCAAATATTTCACTAATTATTTTTATTCGTTCATCAACTGAGAATATTTCTGTCTCAACAATCTTCCTCTTTTGAATTTCTCCTTTTTGATATCCAGTTCCATCTTCGTATATCTCATCGTTTACGATAAGATGCCATATTATCGTTGCAATTTTCCTTGCCAAGGCAATAATTGCCTTGGAATGCCCAATTGACTTCTTTTTCCTGTTAAAAAACTCTTTTAACTTACTGTTATTCTTTCTTGCCGCTGCTTGAGAAATCTGCGTAAGAATCCATCTTGCTCCCTTTGATCCTCTCTTTGTGATTCTTCCGTTGTGGTATTTATCTGCAGATTGATACACATTAGGAACCAGACCAAGCCAGGAAGCAAGCTTATCTCCAGAAGAAAAATCCTTGAAATTGCCTATTTCAGCAAGTAAAATTGCCGCACCAAGTTCTCCTATACCTGGAACTGACATTAAAATCTCCATTTCTCGCTTATGCTTTTTATAAGCATAATTGAAAATTTCTTTCTCTAAAGCTTCGATCTCATCATCAATACTCTTTATGAGTTTCAGACAGATCTGAAGTCTGAATGCAGCACTTTGAGAGATTTCTCGATCAAGAATTT
>NZ_LMVP01000048.1 GCF_002287235.1 Methanosarcina spelaei | reverse complement strand
GCAGCAGTTCAAAGAATGCTCTATTACCTAATCAGGATTATCAACCATTTTAAGAGTTGTTCCTGGATGACCTTCTTGACCTCCAGGGTTCTTTTCGCTCTTTTTACGGAGACTCTTGGGATTAGGTTTTCCTTTGACAAAAAAATCAGTAGAAGGAGGTTTACTGCTGTTTCTGCTATTTTGATTTAAGCGAGATTCTAAAACTTGCAATTTTTCACTAAGCTGTTTTATTTGAGATTCAAGACTCTCAATGTAAGTTGCAATAACTTCAGGATTTGAAGTACACAGAGCAAGAATCTCTTCACGTTTCATCAAAGATAGAAATAACTCATTGTAAATCCAATTTTTCCTCGAAAAGAGGAAAAATTGTGTAGCCCTAAAAAGGCTACCTGAATAGTAACAAACGTTTTTGATATCTTAACCCTGAACTTTCTTTTTAAGCTTTTTCGCTTCTTCTGCAACTCCCTTTTTAGAGTGTACCTTTGCTATAAGTTCTACGGCGTCAAGGTTTCGGACAGCATTGTCCAGGTACCCGAAGACATCACCCTGATAGGCTGAAATCCCATACTTGTCTTCAAGTTTCTTTACAATCTGTCCAGGTTCAAGTCCTTCTGTACGCAGCTTGACTATTTTTTCCGAAAACTTCTGTTCTGCGCAGCCACAGTAAGGCGAATCTTTGCATTTACAGGTTAAAAAGTCCGAAGCAAAATCCAGCAGAAGTCCCTGAATTTTTGCATCAAGCTGGGAAAGGGATTCCCCGTCAAAAATTATGTCAAGTGTAGCTCCCTGAAAAATCCTTGAAGGCATATTTACATGCAGTGAGCTTCCTATCTGATTTGCATACTTGAAATACGCTGCATCAAAAAACTCCAGGTTCGTTGCAATCTTCAGGGCTTCGTTCTCTCCAAGTACTGCATCCCTAATCAGAAAAGCTTTCGATACCTGAAGGAAATGAGCTGCTATAATTTTTCCAAAACGCGTAAGCGTTATTCGGTTTCCTTTTCTTTCCACAAAACGATAGCTTTGAAGGCGCAGAATCAATTTATCCAGGTCGTAGCTTCCAAACATCTGGTTATGGATCATTTTTAGATCCTGCACTGAAGAGGTGACTGCAACCGATGCAAGTACTTCCTCGAGCTGTTCGGCTTCTCCGTAATGTACGCCTGCTGATAACATTTCTCCCTGGAGTAGTTTAATTGCAACCTCTTCTTCGGTATCGGACTGTGAACCTGAGTACGATTTTCCAGGCACGGGCATAAGCACAACAACTCCTCTATCATGGTAGTCAGGTCTTCCTGCCCTGCCGCTCATCTGCAGAAAGTCCTGGACTGAAATCCAATCTATTCCCATTGCCAAAGACTCAAAAATCACCTGGGAAGCCGGAAAATCCACTCCAGCCGCAAGAGCAGCCGTAGTTACAATTACTGGGAGTTCTCCTTTTGCAAAGCGAGTTTCGACTTTCTTTCTCTCATACTGGGAAAGCCCGGCATGGTAAGGTGCCGCATGAATCGAAAGGGCTCCTGCAAGCTTGTGGCAGTTTCGACGGGAGTTTGTAAATACAATTGTCTGCCCCCTATGCTTTTTGGAAGAGAGCATTGAATATTCTTCTTTAGCAAACTGGGAAATCAACTTTGCCTTTTCGTTTTCCTGGCAGAAAAGAAGGTGCCTGTCAATAGGAACCGGCCTGTGCTCGTAACGGACAAGCTGGGCTCCGAGTTTCTTCGCATAACCTGCTGGATTTGCAACGGTTGCAGAGAGATAGATGAATTGAGCTTCGGGTGCTACATACCTCAGCCTTCCAATAAGTCCGTCCAGCCTGTGACCTCTCTCCTGGTCTTCGAGAATATGGACTTCGTCCACTACTACAGTTCCGATTTTACCAAGAAAATCAGCGTTTCCCGACCGAAGCATGTGGTCTATGCCCTCGTAAGTTCCTACTATGATATCCGCACCAGGGCTGGTCTGCATCTTCACGCGTTGAGAAGTTTTTATGAGAATTGCACCGATCTTTATGGAAGTTGTGAGCCCGAGTTTTGAATAACGTTCTTTGAACTGGTCGTACTTCTGGTTTGCAAGTGCAACCAGGGGAACGAGATAGAGCATTTTTCCTTTTTTGTTAAGAAGGTTCTGGATTCCTGCCATCTCCCCTATAAGGGTCTTTCCGGTTGCTGTTGCCGAGACTACAAACTGGTTTTTTCCTTCCAGAAGTCCTGCTTCTATCGATAATGCCTGGACAGGCAGCAGGGTCTCGGATTTCTCAAGCAGTATATCCTTAAATTTCTTTTGAAGAGGTAGGCTTTTTACCCTGACTGTAGCACTGTCGGGATTTGTCCTTATAGTATCGTAACGTGTGAACTCAGGGTCCAGCCTTTCAGGGCTCAGCATCCGGATAGTCCTGTCAAGGTCTCGGGTTTTTGAGAGCACCTGTTCCAGGAAATCTATGGATTTTTCCCCATATTGCACACCAGCTGAGCGGACTGCACGTAAAAGTTCTTCTTTTGCACAATCCAGACAGATTAGTTCGTTATTATACTTGATGGATTTACTGTTTATAAAGTTGAAACGTCCGTTTATCCAACAATGTTTACAAATTTTTACTTTATCAGCTTTAAGTTGAAAACCTTCAAGCATTTCCAGAAAAGCAGCCTCATTTGCAGGATCTCCTCCCTCTGCGAGCATTATTCGGTTTGCACTGCGCAGTAGCTCTATAAATTGTTGTGGAGGGATGAATTCTTCCTTTTTCTTGCCGGCAAGGAGCCTGATTTTAAGAGGGCGCGGCCCTTTGTAACTATCTTTTATGAGGAGCTCGGCCATATAAAGCGGCTGTTTCATTCGGTCCTTTATAGCCATAACTCTTATCTTTGATTTTTCAGCGTAACCTAGGACCCAGAGCATGATTCTTTATCCTGATATATAAATGATATATGTAAGCTTCCCTTGAAAACCTGCAAATTTCCTTTTAAAGTTTAAATTTTAAAAGTCAATATTCTGTTCTTTTCTTAATTTCGAACAACATAGTTTTGTATTTACAGGTAAAACTTATTCAATATGTCAAGGTTTATTCGAGTTTGTGGGATTCTGCCCAATCTTATTATATTTTGTTTAAATGTAATGGATTATGTTTAGTTTATTAAGTTCCATTAAAGTTATTACTTGAACTCTAAGTAATATTTATATTTAGAGTATTTTACAGTGCGCAATGTTTTTTCTTTTACTCTTCCTGAGCACACCTTCTTACCTTCCAAGTCTATCCTTTATCTTCTTTGCAACCTCATCTTATGGTCATTATTATATAAATATTTTATCACTTAATTATTATATTAATAAAATTGTCCGATGTTGGCTATATCTCGATACTGCTGAATATGCTATTTAGGAAGATTATTTTAAGAACTATTTGGGCAAGAAATTATGGGAAAACGGTATCAAGAAAGTGTTTAATAGAAGTATTTGATGAAAGTGTTTTTATAAAGTTATTATTCGAAAGTATGCAACATGAAATTTATTCATACAGAAGCAACTATCCTGTTTAGTCTTTAAGTACGGTTTTAAGGAAGAAGCATAGATTCATTGATCTTTAGCTCAGATGTAATTCACAAACAGGCTCCTTCCTTTGCAAATCTGCATCCGCAGTTTCGAGTTTTCGGAATGTTTTCTATAGTATCCGAAATAATCTCAAAGATTGCGTCCTGAGCTTTTCCCACAACATCAGTGACTTCATCAGCTGTCAGTTTCTGTGTGGTCATTCCGCAGGCCTGATTTGTGATAACAGCAAGAGAAGCGTAACAGAGGCTGAGTTCTTTTGCAAGGTTCACTTCAGGTACACCGGTCATGCCCACGACATCTGCAAATTGACTCATCATGCGGATTTCGGCCCTGGTCTCAAAACGCGGACCTTCCGTACAGGCATAAATTCCTTCGGTATAGGGCAGTCCCTGTTTTTCCAGAGCGTCTCTAAGAGCTGTCCTGATCTCAGGGCAGTAAGGTTCAGATACATCGACATGTACGGTTCTGTCATCATAAAAGGTAGAAGGTCGGTTTCGGGTAAAGTCTATGAAATCATCAAGTACTACAAAGCTGCCCACCGGATGTCCTCTCATTGAGCCTACGGAGTTCGTGGAGATTACACGTTTTGCTCCGACTGAATGCACAACCCAAATATTGGCTCTGTAATTAATCCTGTGAGGAGGAATATGATTTTCTCCGGCATGCCTGGGGATTACTGCAACTGTTTTCCCTCTTATAGTAGTAAGATAAGCTGTGACTTCTCCATATGGAGTATGTATTGACTGGCTTTCGAATTCCTGATATGAGTTAAAACCAACGCCACCTAGCACCGCTATCTCAACGTTTTCATCTACTTTTTCCATTTTTCATCTTCCAAGTGGTTTTATTATTACCTTATTTTCCGTTAGTCCAGCCTTGTTTAGCCTTAAATTCTTTTGCAGACCGCTTGCGTCAGGCAAGTTTTTTCTTTCTTCTGCCTCTTCCTTTCTCTTCGTTTTCGGAGATCTGGTTTGATACACTGTATTTTATGCCTGCAAGGGCAATAAGAATAGCAACTGCAACCGAATACACAAAGTACTGGAGGGCGAGGGTTGCGTCATTTGTAGCACCTTTCGAAAGGGAAGCTGTCGCTAAAATGTATGTACTTGCACCCCAGAAAAGCAGCCCTGTTGCGATCACAAATAAAGAAATTGCAACGTTTTTATAAATGGGCTTATTTTCCATCCTTAAATCAAAGATTTTTCCAAAATTGGCAAGCAATATGGCTCCTGCATACCACCAGACTGAAGCATTAATGAATACTGAGACAAGCGTAAGGATCCCTTGATACCATACTCCGTCTGCCGAGTAAAGCTTCCATACTTCCGTAGCTCCGTATGCAGTTGCTACAAGAGTTGTAAGCAGAGCAGCCGTATAGCTGATAAAAACCATTCTCTGTTCAAGAAAAGCGTCCCAAAGCTTTTCTTTTTCAAGAGCAACAAGATCGTCCAGTCCAAAACCTCTGTATAACATATAAAACCCTACAGCTGCAAGAATTCCCACAACTGCACCGTCGGGATAATCTGCAAGCAAAAATATTGCATAAATGAGAAAAGCAAGCCCTAAAGGTACAAAGAAAGTCTGGGAGATTTTCGGGTCACTGAAGACATGTTTCAGGATATAGTAAGTACTTTCCAGATTCTGGCTCTGCATTATTACGATTCTTTTCACGGAGTCAATTCTCATACGGGATTGGACAATAGGTACAAGTGTTTCGTCTTCTGCCCCGTCCGAGACGAATATTGCTCTCTGCACATCATTCACATTGAGGAATGTTTCAAGCTGCTCGGCAATTTTCTGGTCCGAGATCACTCCAACATTTTTGTCTCCTGCAAAAGAAACTATCTCAGCATCAGTTCCTTTTGCCCGCAACTCATCAAGAATCTTGATTCCACCGAAAATCGTATTTGTGTCAGAATCCTCCGGGTCTGCGATCCCAAGTGCGACGGCAGCCTGAACATTTGCCTCCCGTCCTACTATCGGGGTTTCGAGTTTTGCTTTTTCGCCCAGATCGTTATCTCTGTCTATGCATATAACTAAGGTCTGCATATCTCCTCTATAGCTTTCAATAGCTTACTCTATCGCAGAGAGCTGTTTTTTCATGTACGGCATCCTGATTCGGCTCTCATATCTTCCTGTCGGAGTTTTACATAAACTCTTTTAATCAGTTAAATCGCTTTACTTTTTACAAGCATACTATTTTAATTTATACTTTATAAGCTTGTAGCGTAAAGGAGTTTATTAAACATCAATTTTCACATCCAAAGATACTTTTATAATTTCAAAAATCCATAAGTAAATGTTTACAAAAATAGGCTCTCTTTTTGAGAGAAATCCGTTATATTTATAAAAAATAAAAAGGGGTTTATATGGCACAAACAATGGAAAACGAAAGTAAAGGGACCGAAGCTGGAAAAAAGAGCAGAATACAGGAAAAAGTTGGAAAGCTTGGAAATGACATTGACACTCTTGCAAAGAAAACAGGAGACGAAGCCTCTAAACTTGCAAAGAATATAAACACTGAGATCAAGTCTATCTCGGAAGAAATAAAATCAATTGATGTAAAAGATGAGGTAAAGAGCATCACCGCAGGGGTTGAAAAACTGGTTGATGCAACTGGCGATAGTGCAAAAAAACTTGCCTCAGAGATTAAGACTGATGTAAAGAAAATGGTAGATAAGATCGAAGTCCCGATCTCAAAGAAAAAATAAATAAATAAATAAATAAATAAATAAATAAATAAATAAATAAATAAATAGACTCAGTACCAAAACCTAGTGATGAATTTAAAGTTCAAAATCACTAGGTTTTGTAATTAGTCATGATCCTTGTGACATAACTTAAAAATTGAAGTCTTTAGATGTAGAATATTGATTTTGATGATAACTGGACTCTTCTTGCTAACTCAGGTCTTCAATTAAAAAATACGAAAATCACTGGATTTTGGAACAGAGTCAATAAATAAATAAATAAATAAATAAAGGCAAAGTAACAGCAGTGACAAAATCAAAGTAACAACAGTGACAAAACCAAAGTAACAACAGTGACAAAATCAAAGTAACAACAGTGACAAAATAATGATTAGAAGTTAAGATTTTTTTTCTCTGTGACGAGTAGTACTTTTTTAACCTTCTTTTTTATTATCGGCTTTGCTTCTCAATGTATATTCATTGAATCTTTCTCATTTCTCAATGCATACTCATTGAAGTATTTTTGTTTCTTAATGCATATTCGTTGAATCATTTCTGCTTTTATACTCCGTGCTTTCAATGTTTTTCGTCTTTACGTTTTTATTTCCCGAGTTAACTTTATTATTCAGCACGTCGTCTGTATAAATTATATTGGGGAGATCTCGATGCAATCATACTCTGACATTTCCAGGAGGCTTATAGCCTCAATAATCGATATTTCTGTAGTTATTTTTCTTTTTATGTTTTTAGAGCTAATTACGGAAAACGTGGATGAAACCCTTTTCTATACTCTGTTCTTTCTTACCATTTGGGCTTATTTTGTCCTTCAGGAGAGTTCAACCCTGAAGTCAACAGTGGGCAAGCAAGCTGTGAACATTATTGTTACTGACCTCAACGGAAACAGAATTTCCGTTACACAGGCAACAAAGCGTTTTATTCTGAAAATTCTTACTGTAATTCCCTTTTTTGCGGGGTTTCTACTTATTCTTTTTACCTCAAAAAAGCAGACTTTTCACGATATTGTTGCAAAGACAGTGGTATTTGTTCAGGAGGACAGATCTTAATTCTGCTCTCTCTTCTAATTTTCATCTAAAATGTCAATTTTTTTACGAGGAATACTTTTTTTATTATGGTGTCTTAATAATTAATGGGAAGTCATTTTCTACTAGAGCAATCAAGGGAAGTGTATTATGTCTATTTCCTTCAATCAGCGCAATTTTATCCAGAACAGACCTGTAAGCTTTGAGGGTTCTCTCTCAAGCCGTTCGCATGATATCTCTTTTTCTTCCGAATCCGCAGAAGAAATAAAACTTTTCCTTGATATGGATGGAGTCCTTACGGATTTCACCGCAGCCTGTGAAAAGCTCGGTGGTAATATGATGTTCTGGTACAATAACGATAGAGAACTCTTCTGGAAAAAGATCACATCTGCAGGAACTGAGTTCTGGTCAGAGATGTCCTGGATGCCCGGAGGGCAAGAATTGCATGGTTTTCTTAGAAGCTCGGGCCTTTGTCCGACAATCCTTTCTGCGCTTCCCGGACCTGAGAGGAAAAAAGCCTTAATCAATGCTAGAGAAGGAAAAATCAAATGGATCAGGAAAGAACTCGGGCCTTCTTATGCAGAAGCCGCAATTCTCTGTTACCGTCCTGAAAAAGCCTTACAATCAGGATTTGCAAGGGTTCTTATTGATGATAACTCCGAGAATATTCGTGAGTGGGAAGAAGCAGGAGGTATCGGAATCCTGCATAAGAACACTAGCCGGACAATTCGGTGTTTCACTAAGGTTCTTAAAGTCGAGCAAAAGTTCTGACATGTAAACTTTATAGGTAAGACCAAAATGGTTGACTGAAAACTTAGATTAAAAGGCTTATAAAATCTTAGACTAAAATCTTAGATTTCCTGAATCTTAGACTTCCTGATTACAGGCTACTATAAGGGCTACAAAATTTTGCCTGTGATTTTTGATATCTTCTCCTTGCGCATCCTTTAACCACTTTCTTCCCCCATGAATTGCGTGATCTCCGCAGATAAAGAAAATCGTTCCTTTTTCTGCATGTCTGTAAATCTCACCGAGATTTTCATCCACGGCTATTGCAGCCTTTTTCAGTTCTTTCCAGCTTTCTGCCCTGTGGGAAAAACGGTCAAGGGTTCTGAGGTGAACTGCCAGGATATCGGGTTTTTCTTTAAGGGCATGTAGCGCATAGTTCGTTATTTTAAGGTCATAATCCAGAATATCTTCGGAATTTGGGACTCCATAATATTCTTTTATCCGTCCTCTGAAACTTTCCGCACCTTCGGACTCTATGACTGCTGACGCTTTCATACCTGCCCTGCAAGCCCATTCCATAATGCTTTTCAGTCTCGGGTTTTCCGAGTCTTTTGTCCTTTCCGTGTAAATGTCCATGGTTGAGTAGATATTATGCTCTTCTGGCAGATATCCTGTAAATATTGATGCAATGGCAGGGGAGGTTATTGTCGCCGGGGACTTGCACCTGAAGAGTAACCCTTTTTCAGCGATATTACTCAAGTTCTTCATTATTGGAGAAAAATGATTATAAAGAGAATACCCCAGACTGTCAACCACAATAATCACTGATCTTTTGCAGCTTCTTTCTTTTGCGTAGCTCTCGACTTCAGGAATTGGTCTCCCAGTTGGCGGAACCATAGGGATTTTCAGGAGTTTTGAGATCGTAGGAGCAATATCAATGGTTTTGCACTCTAAAATTTTCATATGGTCTCCAATATATTATCTTGCAAGCCGGCTTATATGTCTTTCCAATATTCCTGTTTTAAACCCAGATAACTGTGAATATTTATATTGGACCGGGATGAATGTTCACTGGATAGAGTATGAGTTTCCAGGATGTAGAATTAATTTTAAAGGCGTAGAATTGATTTCCGAGGCGTATAATATAAGTCTCCAAGTGACAAAACTGCTTATGTAAAAACTGCTTATGTAAAAACTGACTATGTAAAAACTGACTATGTATACTTAATTTTTGTACGCATGTAAGCATAAAAACAGAAAAAAGCAAAAAGACTAAAGACAAATGTTAGCTAAGTACTAAGCAAGACCTAATTATTTGCTAAATATAAAAATAAAAAAGCAGCCTTATTAAGCTGCTTCAGCCCAAAAGATAAGGCTTCCGTTAAACTGTCCCGTAGACGAATAGTTTTCCGGTATATCAAGCTGGGCTTTCGTGGTTTCTGATGTGTTTGAAGCTATTGTCTTACTGTATTCAGAGCATTTGTTCTGGTCAAGCATAAGTCCTGTGCCGAATGGGCCGTCATCCTGGTCTTCTACTTCAGCCTTTACTTTTATATTGCCGTGTCCATTGTTTTTAAGGGTCAAAGGTACGGACTCGCTTGGTGTTCCCGGTTTTACTGTTCCGAAATTGACTGAGTTCGGTGTGACCTGCAAGCAAATAGCAGGTGTGATGTTCACAGTAAGTGATACCGTAGCTGAATCCGATCCAGATGAACTGGTTCCGTTATCACATGTTCCATTATCACTGGTTCCGTTATCACTAGTTCCGTTATCACTGGTTCCGTTATCACTTGTTCCGAAATCACTGGTTCCGTTTTCACTGGTTCCGTTATCACTGGTTCCGTTATCACTAGTTCCATTATCACTGGTTCCGTTATCGTTGTTTGTTCCGTCCTTATAACTGACGGTAAGGATCGCACTCGAGGGAGCAAGGTAGTCCCCACTATTGTCTGTAACATCAGGAGGAATTATCTGAGCCATGTTATTTTCGGCCAGAAGATAGCTCCCGACAGACCTTGCTTCATCGATATCCAGATCCGAGTATGGGGTTGAATCATAAACACCGGATACGTTCATTTCATTGAACTTCAACCTAATACCGTCATGTCCTCCAGACTGGACTGTGGTCCAGAGTTTGGCGTTGTCTACATTGCTGAGATTTACGGAGCCGTCGAATGGGATTTTTACGGTAGCTTCTTCAGGAGTCAGACCCCCTGAAGTACTCATCGTACTCACCATGTCACAGCCTTCGTTTATCCAGTATTCGGTTTCGTTTCCTGTAGCATCCTCATATACCACGAGTAGACCTATTCCATCAAAGCAGACAAAGTTCCCAGTCTCACTATTGGTGTTTGTAACTACTGTAGTATAGTTTCCACTTCCTTTTACAAGGTCTGTTACATCATAAGCCCAGGTACCGCTTGGATAATCATATACAGAGCCCCACCCCTTCTGGTCACTGTATTCGACGTCAGGAGTCAAAGCTTTATTCTGGAACTGCAGGTTCATGGAAGGATATACTCCGGTAGTGCCTGTAGCACTCCACGTCCAGTAATTATAGAGTCTCGCGAGTTTTACAGTTGCATTTTCAGGAAGCTTCAGATTGTGGTTTACTGTATATGTGCCGCCAGGAGATATCTTACCACTGTACTTGCTGTCTCCGTAATCATAAGTAATGTCGCCTTTTACAGTGTCGTGAGCATAAGTCTCAAGAGGCTTGTCTCCGGTATATCCGTTATTGTTGTCAGAAGAGTTGTCTCCAGTATTGTTGCCTGATGAGTTGTCTCCAGTATTGTTGCCTGATGAGTTGTCTCCAGTATTGTTGTCTGATGAGTTGTCTCCAGTATTGTTGCCTGATGAGTTATCTCCAGTATTGTTGTCAGATGAGTTGTCTCCAGTATTGTTGTCAGAGGAGTTATCTCCAGTATTGTTGTCAGAGGAATTATCTCCACTACCATTGTCTGAAGACGAAGTAGTGTATTCGGCTGTCAGTATAGCAAGAGCATTTTTATAGAACGCGTCAGTCCGGTCATAGGTCAGGGCGTTTGTGCCGGTCGATTTAAAACTGTCCTTGACATCCCATGAATCTAGCCCACAATAAGTACCCTGAGGTGTGTCTGAAGTGAGTGCTTTTCCGTTGAACATGTATGATCCGTCTGAACTTGCCATGTGTATATCTGTAAGTTTTGCATCTGTCAAAGACGCATCAGATGGCAAATTTGCCTGGAAGGATGTGCTCCCAACGTAAGTCTCACCATTGTCATCAACATAATAAGTATCTGGATCATGTCCGCGGTTTACCTGATACCATATCTTTTTTCCGCTACCGTCGTCATAAGCTACAATAAGGGTTATCAGTTTTATTCGGCCATCAAACTTATTGTCACTAGGTTCAGTATGTACGGTAGCTTCGTTTTCACCGGACTTTACAAGGCTTGTGACATCATAATACATCATGTAGTCACTGGTTACCCTGTCAACATGGTCGTTTACCTGGACATATGCTTTTCCGTCATTACCTCCATTAGTAATGTATGTATAAGGAACGTTGAGGGTTTCTGTTCCCAGAGTTTTATCGTTAAAAGTTACTGTTGCTTTTCCCTGGTAATTATTTTGCATGTGTCCGCAGTATACGGTTGTAAGCAACATTGCCCATTCGACCTTGGCGTTAGCCGGTAATGTAAAGGTCTTGTCTATAGTTTTAGCAGTGTGTATTTCCTGAGTTCCTGTTCCGTAGTAGCTGTCACAATAGACACCTCCGCTTACTGTTCCGCTGTGGACAGAAGTCAGAGGGATCCCGCCTACATAATTATCAGCCAGGCAGACTCCGCTACTCAGAATTAGAGTTAACAATATCAAAATCAGTTTTCTATTCGTCAATCTTCCTCCTGTACTTCAATTAGAGAAAGAATTCCAGAGATCTGTGAATAAGTAGCTCCTGTTAAAACTAACAGGAATCTAGACTATTACCTGTAGAAACAGAGCTAAGTAGTTTTTATTGGGTTCTAAGGAAAATATCTCAAATACGTTTTCAAACTGAACGGGTCAGATAGTTCCAGTTTCTGAGGGGCTCCTTTTGACAGTTATCTTTAGGACTCTTTCTCCTAAGTTTTTTCAGGTTTTAACTACTTTTTAAGATAAATGATCATTTTGTTAATAACTTTTCAGATATATTAATCTTTCCAAATGTTTTATAGATGCAATAATATGTGAAATATTATGTATATCGTAATTATTTATTTACTAATTATCAGTCGATTAATACAGATTTTTATTGACATATATGTAATTTATATGTGAATTGTTAAATAACAAAAAAAATAAAAACAGATCTCCTAACTAGCGATTAAAGATTTAGTTTGACAAGTTTATTTATTGAATTTATGCATAGTGTCTACCGTTCCGATTTAGTCTGACTGAACGATTAATATCTATTTATATTTTTATTACATTAAAGTATAATTTATATTATATAATAATCCTTAAATAACACATTTTACTTTATCTTTCCAATAATTACTGAAAATTGGAAATAAAGAGCCTATCCCAAAACCTTGAGTTTTGAATAATTGCTCTAATTTCTAAACATGAAAATAGTATAGATTTGGGAATGAAATTGGTTTTGGGATGAGCTCAAATATTGAAAATCTTGTCCTTATAACCTTTACTTAACAGTCTCTGTAAGTTAATTACACTGTTCTCTTACAAAATGGAATAAGTTAGAGGAACGTAAAGTAGAAATTCAAGTTGTTTGAATAAAGCCTACATTCCGCAGATGTACACAGATGTAGAATTTATTTGCCGATTTGCCATATT
>NZ_LMVP01000047.1 GCF_002287235.1 Methanosarcina spelaei | reverse complement strand
ATAGTCTGGGAGATAGTCTGGAAGATAGTCTGGGAGATAGTCTGGAAGATAGTCTGGGAGATAGTCTGGAAGATAGTCTGGGAGATAGTCTGGAAGATAGTCTAGCCTACTTTCGGCAGGTCGACATTTCATTTTAGATCATTTTTACTGATGATGATTTTAAAATGATGTTTCCTTATTGTGTGCAGTTATTAGGTTTACATATGATCCAAATATAATCTCTCATACTAAACTTTAATAGAAAAATGATTCAGTATTTATATATTTCATGGGAATTGAGCCAGACGTTAACCAGCCTTAACTCTAACGTGTGTTTATCAAATGTTCAAAAACGATATCAGAAAAAATATTTAAATTTATTATGTCGACCTGCCGAAGGTAGGGTCTGGAATATAGTCTGGAATATAATAACAAAGTACAGAACAGCTAGTCAAATAAAAACAAAATGTACAACAGTACAGGATGGAATGAACCCAAAAAATCGGGATGCAGGTGTAAATATACCTGCAACGAAAATTGAAGCTTTTCAGCTAAATTTATATCTATGAGACAAATCAGACTAAGCCCGACCTCTGAAGAGTCATAAGGTCTTCGGTAGTGAGTTTTGCTCCGCCCTTGAACTTTTCGAAGATGGATTTAGCATCCTTCTGAAGTTCGGACTTGACAACGCGGGATTTCCCTTCTTTGTCTTTCTTCTTGAGCTTGAAGATTTCTTTGTCAAGGTCCCGGATTTCCTTCTGGGCATTGATGAAAGCCTTGTGCTGTTCGTCAGCTGCTTCCTGGGCTTTTACAAACTCTCTGTGGGCAACATCAGACTCTGCCCTGGTTCTGTCAGCCTCTTTGAAAGCTGCAATCATCTTTTCATGATATTCCTGAGCCTGCCTGGCATATTCGGCCAGCTCGGTATGGAATTCTGAGGCTTCATCTCGGATTTTCTGGGCTTCGTCCAGAAGATCCTTCAGTTCGGAGTTGCTCTCGAGCTGGACTTTTTTGACCTGATACTGCTTTTGAAGCTGAGTAATTTTCCCAACGAGTTCCCTTTCCTTGGTTGTACTCAGGACTTCAGTCTGCTGGGCAAATTCGAGGCGATCAATATCTTTTCTCAGAGCTTTGATCGAAGGGCCACCCATATTGCTCTGCTTCCTGATGGAGTCAGCCTTTGAGAAAAGCTCGTTTGCCTTAGCATTAGTGTCATCGCGCTTATTCTTGTATTCGCTGACCTTTTCATTAATTTCATCCCTGAGGACTTTTAGTTCCTGGGCTTCATTAATAAGGTCTTTTGTCTTCTTGTTCAGGTCATTACGCTTTGCAGCGAGGGCACTGGCCTCTGTGTTTAAAGCATTCCTTTTTTCCTTGGATTCTTCAGAAATGTCCTTCAAATCTGATCTTTTTTTCTGCAATTCCTTTAGCATCTCTTATTGTGCCTCCCGATCCAGCAAAAAAGCTGGCATTTTAGTATTTCTATTGTTCGATGTCGACATGCTGTGCCTGATTACAACATTGATAAGAAAGAGATTCTAGAACAGGGATAACGGCTCTAAGGTCTTTTTTTGTTATGACCACGTCCGCATATTCCCTCAGGATGGGCTTGGGATTGAAAGCTATGGCAAAACCTGCTCTCTCAAAGACACAGGCATCGTTTGCGCCGTCCCCGACAACTACACATTGCTCTGGCCGAACCCCGTTTAGTCGGGTAAGTTCTTCGAACACCTTTGCTTTGGAGTCGCTCTGTGTGATTGGGCCTACGACTTTGCCTGTAAGGCAGCCGTCTTCCACAAGCAGTTCGTTGGAAACAATGAAATCAATGCCAAGCGCTTTGCCTATCGTATCGGCAGAGATGGTAAATCCACCGGAAATCATTGCAGTTTTATAGCCTCTACTTTTGACATAGAGGATAAGATCTGCCGCTCCCGGCATCAGATCGATCTGGTTTACCGCATCAAGGGCAGTTTCGAGAGGAAGTCCCTTAAGAAGCCTGACCCTTTCAATAAGCGCTTGCTCAAAATCAAAGTCTCCATACATCGCTTTCTTCGTAATCTCCTCTACTTTGCTTACAACACCTGCAGCCCTGGCGAGCTCATCGATAGTCTCAGCGTCTATAAGGGTGCTATCCATATCAAAAACAATCATTTTGTTTCCAGTAAAATTATGCATAGGACAGTTCACTCAATCAAAACCTGGACTTGAATAACTATTAGATATAGCGGGATAATTTCCCGAAAAAGGGCATGCTGCCTGGTGTACCTTCTTCAGGGGTACCCTCGCAATTTAGTATAATACATTTGCCCTGACATTAAAAGCCCACCAACGGATAAAGTTTTCAAATTATAATACGGGTTCTGTGAAACAAGACCACAAAACAACAGCATTGATGTCAACGTTTTTGAGTGAAATAAATCACATCCTTTTTAAGCTTTTCGGAGGGGCAGAGAAAGATATTGAATAATAGTTATATATTATATCTATATTTATAAAATAAAGTTGATAAGGACATAACCTGCCAAAAGGATTATAAACCCATTAGGAATTCCATTATTGAAGAAATTGGTTAACACAGGATTTTGAGAAAAATGGTCAACATAGGTTTTATAAAAATGGGCAACCTGGGAATGAGCCAGGTTATTAATCTGATCCAGGACGAAATTGCAGCAAGAGAGGGAATTACGGTACGTGTATTTGGTACAGGTGCCAAAATGAGCCCGGCCGAGGCTGCAGCTTCCGAAAGTTTTAAACAGTGGAATGCAGATTTTGTGGTTATTATTAGCCCTAACGCCGCAGCTCCGGGTCCCACCGCAGCTCGTGAGATATGGAAGGACGTTCCCTGCATTGTAATCTCAGATGGCCCAACAAAGAAAGAAGCCAGAGAAGCTTTTGAAAAGGACGGTTTTGGATATATTATCCTCCCAGTAGATCCTCTTATCGGAGCCAAGAGAGAGTTTCTTGACCCTGTAGAGATGGCATCCTTCAATTCCGATGCACTGAAAGTATTATCTGTTTGCGGTGTTGTGAGACTCATCCAGGAAGAACTGGATAAAATAACTGGCCAGGTTGCCTCCGGAAAATCAGGAAAAGAACTGGAGCTTCCACACATTTTTGCAAAACCGGAAAAATGTGTTGAGCATGCAGGCTTCGCAAACCCTTATGCAAAAGCAAAAGCTCTTGCCGCTCTTCACATGGCTGAAAAAGTAGCACAGGTTAACTTCCCCGCATGTTTCATGTTAAAAGAAATCGATCAAGTGTGCCTGACAGCTGCAGCCGGGCACGAAATAATGGGAGCTGCTGCACAGCTTGCAATACAGGCCAGAGAGATTGAAAAATCCAATGATACCGTATTCAGGCAGCCTCATGCAAAGAATGGCAACTTGCTGAAAAAAGTAACACTATATCAGAAACCAGAGTAAAACCGGAAAACCTTAATGTTTGAGCCGGAAGCTTAAACGGAGGAGCGAGTGATTCCCCTGAAGAAATAAGAGGGAACTAATCCTCCAATACTCATTTTTTTTCAATCATGCAGTGTCAGGTAATATTCCAATATATTATTCCAAATGTCAGTAATCCTTCATGTTCTAATTTTATCACCTTCGGTACGCGGGGTAGAACCTGCATGACTTTCGCTATTAGACGGAAGAATGATTCCGGAAGCTGCTAACTCTTTAGCTTAGCGGTAACTCACTTCTTAGCACCTTCAACTTCTTCAAGTACCGATGTATATTCCTGAAAAACAGATTGGAGATCTATAGTAGCCAGTATGTCCACAACTCCAAGAGCTGCAATAATTTTCCCGTCTTTCGAGTGAATAGGAGCAACAACTACATGTTTTCCTCTATACACGCCTTCTGTAGGGACTTTGTGGACAACTTTGTTTGTTTTCAATACTTCTTCGAGCACAGGCCCCGTATAGTCCCTATCAAGGATTTGACCTTTTTCCAGACGAAGTCCTTTTCGCTTGAGACTGCGAATGGTTGTAGGAAGTCCGATTACCGAGTGTACTGCAATTGCTAGTGTCTCAAGGTCTTCAGACCCTGAATCTTCTGAGATTGTTAGGGTAGTAATTTTTTCACCCCCATAATTACTTGAGACCGGGAAGGGCACAAGGGAAGGACACAAAGGAAGAGCTTCTCAGAAATGAAAAGCTGGGTCCGACTTTCCGGCCATATTTAGATTATCTTTTTTCAAAGAATATATAATCACTCCTCATTTTCAAGGGCTTTTATAAATGCTTGTTTGTGCAGTTCCCCTGACTCATGGATCCCTCCAATATCTCCACGCGTCGCTCGACAGGGATAATGCTGGATCAACAGCCCGGCTTTTGGAGGTGCATCTTTTACCTCCGTTCCAACTATTTCCTTTGCCATATACCAGGTACTGCCACATGGAGCGCCTTTTATTACCTTGACATCGGTAATTTTTCCATCTTTTGTTTTTACCTTCAAGATAGGGGACCCAAAGAGTTCCGTAAACGGCCTGTTGAAAGCATTGGGCTCAAGACTACAGCAGATCTCATCTACCTCAATATCCATACCTGAAACTTCGGAGATCTTTTTGAGTTCGGGAACTGAAGCCCTGGATGGTCCGCCCGGAACTATAAGAGAACGCACACCAGCTTCTGCCGCAAGTTTTGCAATCGCAGATGTCAAATCCGGATGCAAAGAGTAAGTAATTATAATTTCGGCAGAAAAAACACTTCTATCGAAATTAAGAGCTTCCAGAAACTCATCAGGCTCTTCGATGAATACAGGCACGAACTCAGGAAGATCAGCAGTTACGATTGAAAAATCACTGTGTTCCCTGACAGTCTCAATCAGACGGTGCCCGTACTTGCCCCGGGTAATTACACCTATCACAGTCATATTATTCTAAGTTATTTTTAATATTGCATAAATAGATGCTTATTTTGTCTGGAATTTGGTCATGACTCGCCATCTATACATGGAATTAGAACCTTATCACGAACTCGGAAAACCTTAGAATATAAATACAGATAATGCGTTTCACTAAAAATCTCTAAAGAAAAAGACGATATTTATGAGAGGAAAACTGATCACACTTGAGGGCATTGACGGCTCAGGCAAAAGCACAGTTGTAGAAAAACTTCAGAAGGATCCTGAAATTAAAGCCTTTAAACCAGTTTTTACCAGGGAACCAACAAGAGGCACTCTGACCGGAAATGCCGTGGAAAAAGCTATCCAGTCAGATACTGACCAGCTGGCCGAACTCTTCCTTTTTACAGCTGACCATGCCGAACATCTAGCAAAACTTATAAAACCTGCACTTGAAAATGGAAAAATAGTAATTTCTGACCGCTATTCCGACAGTCGATATGCTTACCAGGGCATAACCCTGAAAACTCGCCTGGAAAATCCTCTTGAATGGATAAAGGATCTGCACCGAGGCTGGACTGTTATTCCAGATTTAACCTTTCTCTTAGATATCAGGCCCGAAATCTCAATTGAACGCTGTGGGAAGCGAGGAGAACAAAGCAAGTTCGAGAAATTAGAATTTTTACGAGGAGTCAGAGAGATTTTCTTCAAACTTGCGGCAGACGATCCAGAACGCTTTGTTATAATCGATGCTTCCTGTTTTCCTGAACATGTAGAAAAGGAAGTTGCAAAAAAAATACTGGAGTTCCTGAGCAGGAACTGACCAGATGTAAGGATTGAACCGAAAAATTCCATTTAAAAGAAATGTCCTTTAAAGACTATATTACCAGCAAAATCCTTTAAAGATCATTATCGTCAGCAAAATCCTTTAAAGACCATTATCGTCAGCAAAATCCTTTAAAGACCATTATCGTCAGCAAAATTCTTTAGAGACCATTATCATCAGCAAACTTGATCAGGGCTTCTCCCAACATCCTGACATGAGTGGGATTAAGATTGAACCTGGATCTCTTTACGCCTCCCCGCTCCTTTGCAAGTTCGACATACTCTTTCTCGAAGCGGTCACTGTGTGCTAGGGAGATCGTCATGTACCAGCCCCCTCCCATCTTAATCTCCACATATCCATCTCCGCTTTTCTTCTCAGTGTTTTCTTCAATATTCTCTTCAATATTCTCTTCAGATGTATCCTTCTTTACCATATGTAAACCTCATAATTTCCTGGTTTTAAATGGAATCTGCAACTCTTTTCTTAATACTAAACTATTCGATTATATACAAACATATAGGGCCGAAATAAAAGGATTCCCAGTAATAGCTATTTTTTATTATTCGATTTTATTTGCTATCCGATTTTATTATTAGTTAATATTTTTATTTTTAGCTATTGATATTATATTTAGTCATTCGATTTAAGCCCTGAACTCAACACGGCTGGAGGAACCTTTCCGGAATGAACGGCAGTTGCGACCAGAGCTCCTTTTATTCCGAGCTTATCAAGAGTAAAGAGATCTTCCATATCCTTGACACCTCCGGCAAGCAGCACATTGTGCCTGGAACATTCAACCAGTTTTTGAAGGAATTCAGGGTCAAAGCCTGAGGCTGTTCCAACCCTGTCGAGGTCAAGGAAAATAAGGTCTTTTAAGGGTAAATTATTTAGCAGTTTTACTATTTCAAAAGGAGATTCCGGGAGCTCAGGATCATTTTTCAGGACTTTACCATGCTTTATATCAATGCTAACACTGATCCTTCCAGAGTTTTCACAGGCTGCATTCTTTATTGCCGAAAACGTACCTGTTTCCGTACCTATTACGGCAGTTCCTGCAATTGAAAGAGCCTTGTCCGCGTCCTGTGGGGCCGAGATTCCGAAATCAAGCATTGTGTCTACCCTTAAGCTTACTTCCCGAATCACTCTGGCATTCGTTTCGAGAGGCCCTTTACCCTGAAGCACGTTAAGGTCGGCAATATAGACTTCCCTGGGATGCAGGAGTTCTACTATCTCCACAGGGTTCGAGCTGCTACATACAATACTTGTATTTGAAACCGGAAGGTATTTTTCCCTGACACCGCCCTTTGCAAGGACTACGCTATGGTTAAATATATCCATCACAAAAATTACGCGGAACATACTTATTCAATAGCTACATCATCCTATAAAAAAATATAAAATAAAGCATATTGTATAAAACGAATAATATTCATTGAAACCTACATTCCGCAGATGTATAATAGACGTAGAATTTATTTAGATGTAGAATTTATTTACTGATTTGCTATATTATCTCATCAAATCCGATTTTAAGTTTTTGCTTATTGCCGTTGAGATAATACGTGGCATTTTTGTGTACATCTGCGGAAAGTGGGTTGAAAGATTCAATTCAATGTTTAGTAGAGGTTTTTTATGAAACTGCTTATAAGTCCAATCAATAAAGAAGAAGCAATAATTGCTTCCAGAGGCGGTGCAGACATTGTAGATGTCAAGAACCCTAAAGAAGGTTCCCTTGGTGCGAATTTCCCATGGGTAATTAGGGACGTAAAAAAAGCTGTAGAAGGTAGACAACCTATAAGTGCAACCATCGGAGATTTTAACTATAAACCAGGAACCGCTTCCCTTGCAGCATTCGGAGCAGCCGTTGCAGGAGCAGACTATATTAAAGTTGGCCTTTACGATATTCAGACTGAAGATCAAGCCTTTGAGCTTATCACAAAAATAGCACAGGCTGTAAAGGACTATGACTCAACAAAGAAAATTGTTGCCTCAGGATATTCGGACTACAAGCGTATCAATTCAATTTCTCCATTACTGCTTCCCTCAATCGCCGCAAAAGCTGGGGCAGATGTGGTGATGGTTGACACGGCAATTAAGGATGGAAAATCTACCTTCGAATTCATGGATGAGAAAGAACTTAAAAAATTCACGGACCTTGCCCATGGATGCGGACTTGAAAATGCGATTGCAGGTTCCCTGAAATTTGAGGATCTTCCAGTGCTTGAGAGAATCGGACCTGATATTATCGGAGTCCGAGGCATGGTCTGCGGAGGGGATAGAACAACTTCGATCCGACAGGAACTGGTAGAAAAACTCGTGGCTGAATGCCAGGCTTAAAAAACTCTTTTTGATTTAGACTAGAATTTTATGCCGGCAGGTCATCAGGCAGGCCTGCCGAAAAAGAATTATAAATAAATAACTATTTTCGGTCTGATGTTTATTTTCGGACATGTTGGGATCACTCTGGGGATCTTTTATCTCCTGAGCCGCGTATTTTCAAAAAATAACTTCTGGATAATGGTTCCGTGGATTGCATTCGGAGCGCTCCTGCCAGACTTTATCGACAAACCTCTTGGCAGGATAATTCTTGCTGAGACCATAGGAAGTGGGCGAATTTTTGCCCATACTCTACTTTTTGGCCTTCTGCTGGGCCTGTCAGGGTATTATTTACATAGCAAGGGTAAACCTGAACTCCTGATTATTGCAGGAGCATCTTTTTGCCACATTTTTGAAGATCAGATCTGGAATAGCCCTGAAGTATTTTTCTGGCCATTTCTGGGTTGGGGATTTCCGAAAGACACCATTTCAGC
This sequence comes from Methanosarcina spelaei, assembly GCF_002287235.1. Taxonomy (GTDB): domain Archaea; phylum Halobacteriota; class Methanosarcinia; order Methanosarcinales; family Methanosarcinaceae; genus Methanosarcina; species Methanosarcina spelaei. Next base: position 4,413 of record NZ_LMVP01000047.1, on the reverse strand, counting down.
AAGTTTTATTGAGTATCTTATGATAATTCTTAGCAGATCATACGACCTCGGATTTACAGACGTTTTTATTTCAGAGATCGTCGGAATAATTATAATTGTCCTTCTTACTGGTAAATACATTAGCGAAAAGAGAAAGATAATTCGTAATTGATAAAAAGAGAAAAATTTAGCTTTAAGACAGAAAGTCGTAACATTAAAAATGGCGTCGAACTCGTACAATAATAAACAAAACTTTGTACAATAATAAACAAAACTTTGTACAATAATAAACAAAACCGGTTCATGGAATGTGTTCATAAATTTCTATGTTAAGGGAATCATAGATCTTATGAGCAGGACAAACAGCTTGGGTCTTGAGGGAGTTTTCTCCCTTAGAAACTGAGGTTTCATTGGATTTCTGCGCCCTAGCAGCCTCAGCAAAAGTGGTTCCTACAATATAGAAAGGTTCTTTTTTTGCTGCTTTTTCTACATATATACCTTCTTTAGAATCATTTTTAGAGGCATAAAGAGGATTTTGGGAAACCTTAGCAAGTCCAGCAGGGCTTATGATTCCAGACTGAGTGATTATTCCATCCTTATCTGTACAAGACATAATATATGGATAATTTTCACTCACGCCGGATAACCACTGAATCCCACCGGCCTCATTTTCCGAAATTGCTTCAGAAACTCCACCTGTATACGGAGAACTGAAGCAGGTGAAGAATCCCAGTGTCCAGAGAAGACAAAGAACCAGCACCGCAGAGCCAAGGCCAAGAGTATATCCTTTCCTAAGGAAAATAACGTAAAGAGAATACCCTAATAAAGGAATCTGGGCAAAAATAATGAAGCTCAAGTTTTCAAACTTATCTAGAGGATAAGAAATGAAGGGGTTTAAAAGGAAAGCAAGTTCCAGGAAAAAGGTTACTATATAGAGAACCAGGAAACGGGGGTATCTGCGAACAAAATGGTGACAAAATCTTTTGCGATTCTGCCATACGATTACGGAATTGATTAGGATGAAAATCAAAGGAATGTAGTATTTGCCATAGTAGAGATTCAAGAGATGCACAAATTCGAAAAACCCGTTTTCAGTCGACGGAAACGTGGAAAAGCCTACAGTGACTAGCGTTTTAGCGCGCAGGATAAGGTTTGAACTAGATATATTAAAGAACTGAAGAATATATTTCGCACAAATCAGGAAGCCTATCGAGGTAATTGACAGGAAGACAAACATGGGCATTTTTCTTCCTGCAGGGTGGGAGGCATTAGAGAGGAAAGAGTTGAGACTTAGAGTTTTATGGAGAAATCCGGGTTTTAGTATTTTGCTCGAGAAAGCCAGGAACAGTGAGAAACAGGCAAGATATGCAAAAATAAAGGGATGAGCTAAAGGAATCAAAGGTATCATGAAAAGAAGGCAAACAGCCATTGCCCTGTTTTTGTCCGAAATTGCATTTCTTAAAACAAGAAGGTATAGAGGTATCAAGCAAAAGCAAAGATAATAAGGAATTGCTGAGGTCTGGAAATGGCCAAAATACGGAATAAGAGAGGAGAGAAAAGCTGTTAAAACTAGTTTTTCCCTACTCATGAAAAGCCGATAGAAAAGAAACATGCCAGTAATAAATATTATTGAAAAAAATACTGGCAAGAAATACGAAAGTGCCGATGTTTCCAGGCCTGAAATCTGAGCCAGGGCTGAAACGAACAGAGGACCTGTGGGAGAAAGATTGGAAAAGCCCGAGAGTTTACAACCCTGTCCTGCAAGCCCGAGATACGAAAATGCATCTCCCCTACCTATTGAAACATAGCCAAGCATGTGAGGAGTTATCAGTACTATAGTATGAACAAGAAACAGTATAAGAACTGCACTCATTTTTCTATATGCGAGTAGTAGAACACAGGCTGAAATGTAACAAAGAAGTAGAGTAAGATAAAAGTGAAAAGGAAGCTGTTCATAGATATCGACTGTATACCCTTCAGGCTGAATTCCCTTGAGAATAAAAAGACTGTAAACTAGTAGTAGTAGAGAAATTGATGTTATAAGGTTTAATATGTTATTAGTGGTTTTAGACAATGTGTCCCCCGTCCTTTTTGAAAATTGCAGAGTCCAGTTTTCGCACCTAAATATGATATCCCTGAAAACTTGGTTTTACTCTTGAAGAGTTTTTTACAGGTCGCACACAGGATCAAAAACTTTCGTTCTTAAGATTTCGTTTGTTTGTTTCTCCTCTTATCGTATTCTTTCTATATTCAATCGGCCCAACAAATAATTAATGGTTGTGCCTTAAGCGCAGTTTGATATACTGCCTTAACCTAATTAATGTTTTGATGAGTTAAAATTATTCAACAATTAAAGGCTTTCGCGTACTAACCTCTATCCAGAAACTTTAGTATTCCTGTCATAGCAATTTACAGTATATTTATATATTATCCTTCCTGAGTACACATCCTGCGAATACTATATTCAGTTTTAACCTTACGGAATGAACATCATTTATTAGATTTATTTGTTATTCCTGCCAACATCTACATGCCCTAAATCAGCCCTCCATAAGAAACTATGAATTTAAGATCGAAATAACTAGATTATTTTCATGGAAAATAAATAAACTAGGGAATTTATGAAGGATTATGTTATATTAATCATATAATTAGATTATAAATAAACCGGGTTGAAGTAATCCTTAAGCATTAGCCTTCAAGAGATAAATATTAAGATTGTTATATCACTTTTCACTAACTGAAGAAATTAAACATAAGATAATAGGATTTAAAATTTTAGGCTGTCAAAACTTTTGGTTATGATATAGAAATAAACTTCTAAAGCTTATCTTCTTGGTAATCTCTTAGGCACACTTTTTTAACATCACTCATGGATTTTAGAACGTGGCGAATTCTATGTTCTACAAGCTTTCCTTTCATGCACCAGTAAAATGGCCTGTTGTTACCTACTGAAGGAAATTTAGTACAGGAAATATCAATTGGATGAAAATAAAAGATAGTATGTCCTCTTTTCAAACTCTGGATAAGCCCATTTAATACCAGAGGAGCTCCAAGAAAACGAAGTATTGGGCCTCCTGATGCTGGGATTTTAAGTACATTTTGATAATATGCCCAGGGAAATTCAATAAAGTTTCTATCATCACCTACCTCAAGCCCTTTCTCTATAGGGTAGTAAGGAAAAGATGAGACTGTCTTAAGGGACGAGTCAGTTTTATTATAAAGAGAATTTACGGAAACTGAAGAATCATATTTGAATCCGATGTTTTCAAGTGAATCTAGCATCCAACCACCTACAAAGGCATTTGGTGCCCTGTAGCCTACTACTTTCTCTCCACTAACTTTTTCAAGAATCTTTTTCGCAAGCAATGTTTTCTGCTCAAACTCTTCGTTACTCATTAATCGCTCCTTTGTCTCAGGATCAATTTTACAGGCATGATGCAGACCATGACATGCAATTTCATGCCCTCTTTCCGCAATTGACTCGACAAGTCCAGGATAGTGTTCGACAATATCCGCTACTACAAAGAAAGTAGCAGTTATATTGAACTCATCGAGAATATCCAGTGACCTTTTTGTAGGTTCAGTAAGGTAATCGTACCTGTCCCCCCATTTATCAAAAAACTCATTAACCGTCCTGTAAACCGCATACGGAGAACTGCAGACTGAAGGAATATGATACCAATCTTCAATATCCACTGTAACTGAAAAACTCCCCCTCATAAGACCCCGCCACGCGACCAAATGCGCTTATAATTACATAACAAATTTCTGACTTTATAGTGAAACTACATGCGAATGGGAATAAATGAGAGTCCCACTTAAGAAAAAATTTGATATTTAGAAAAGGGAGATCAGAGTATAAAAAATTTTTTAATGAATCGATTAAAATAAAAAGTAAGGATAATCTTGAAAAGAATTTTTGTACTTAACACTGTAAATATAATTGCTAGTTCAAAGGGACTCTGTTCCAAAATCCAGTGATTTTTGCATTTTTGATAGAAAATCTGAATTAGCAAGAAGAATCCAGTTTTTATCAAAATCAATATTCGCTATCTAAAGACTTGAATCATTAAGTTGTATTACACGGATGGTGACCATTTACAAAATCTAGTGATTTTGAATTTTACATCCATCACTAGATTTTGGTACTGAGTCTTCAAAGGTATAGAGATATATAAATGAAGAATCAATAGGCAAACTGTTTATTTTAGAGCCTCGAAAAAATTATGAAATTTAGTATGAAGTATCTTATATACCTTAATTAATTACTTAAAAATGTAGAAATATTTCTTTTTCAGTATTTCCTGGCCACGTCAGATTTCTACAGAATAAACTACAATGTAATTTAACATGTTATATTAAATTTCTCAGCTCATTTGTTGGGTAAGTCGGGAGGATTGCTCCTCCTTTCTCCCCTAGGAACCGTACTTG
>NZ_LMVP01000046.1 GCF_002287235.1 Methanosarcina spelaei | reverse complement strand
CCTTATCAGCAGATTGATGATACAGGTGCAAGAGTCAATGGTGTCAATTATTATACTCAAATTCTTTGTAATCCTTATTATACTGCTTATTTTACAGTTCCCAATAAAAATAGAGAAAATGTTTTAGACGTGCTTTTATGTGGAAAAGAAAAAACATACTGCTTTACTGATGAAGCATATAATCTGATGAAAACGTTTAATGTTTCCCAAAGTTGGATGGAAAAACTCTCGTCTTTTAAAAACAAAATATTCAGTGACGAAGAAATGCGTCGAAAACTGGATTGTGTTTTCTCACTTAATGGATATAAAACTACTAAGAAGAAAGTCCTTGAAGCCTGTGCAATTGCGGCCTATCATCAAAGTAAAGACATACCTGTGGTTACCACACTTTTAAGTGATGATGCACGTCAGTTCAGGCAAATTGCATATCACCATGCTCTTTGTTGGATTCATGACGGTAGAAACTACAAGAAATTAAGGCCAATAGTTCCGTATCATAAAGAAAAGCTGAAAGCTTTTCTGAACAGTTACTGGAACTTTTATGGTGAGCTTTCTAAGTTTAGAATAAAACCAGATTCAGAGGTAGCGGAGCAATTATCCGTTAAGTTTGATCAGTTGTTTTCTACCAAAACAGGATATGAAAAGCTGGATGAAAGAATCGCTAAGACAAAAGAGAACAAGGAACAGCTGTTAAAGGTTCTGGTCTTGCCAGAGGTTCCGCTGCATAACAATGCAGCGGAACTGGCAGCAAGAGCAAAGGTCAGAAAAAGAGATGTCAGCCTTCAAACTATAACAGAGGAAGGAACAAAGGCAAACGACACATTTATGACGATTGTTCAGACAGCAAAGAAACTGGATGTAAGTGCATATCAGTACATATGTGATAGAGTCAGCAGTATATTTGAGATGCCATCTTTAGCTCAACTAATCAGAGAAAGAAGTTCAGTGAGTGGAAAGTGAGAGATTTCCACTCAATTTGAAGAGGATACCGAATTTTAAATAATCAATAATATAAACATACCTTTTAGAATCTGTTCCTTTACGAATATGTTCTAAATTCAGGTAAAGCTAAATTGTGTATAAAACGAAAAAAGAAAAGAAAAGAAAAAAATTAAAAATGGAGGTTATAATTAGATATTGAGCCCGTTTTTGGAGGCCTGGAAGACAGGCAATAAAAATGAGTCAAAGCAGTAAAATCAACTAAATTTGCTTTGACAATCAAATATTGTACCATGGATTATATAAAGATATCTGTTTGTCTCTTCGAGAGGAACAATTAGCTGGGAAAATCATATACAAGAAAAGAATTACTTAGCGGAATAAATTAATAAAAAATTGTTTAAAGGAATAAAAATTGATAAAATAATCAAAGTTGCGCTGGCGCACCCCGCTGCAAGCAACGGGGTATGTTCGCGCCACCGCTCAAAATTCCGTTAAAGGAAATAATAACCCTAAACAATTTAGTGTGAGCAGAAGTTAGTAATCGAAAATGGAATTGAGAAATTTTATTATTATCAACGGTTACCGGGGAAGTTTCCATCCCCGCAGCAAGCTAGCGGGGTATTCGACTGAAATAAATTAGGTCTATCTAGAAAAGCCTGAATCAATTGCTAAAAAAAACTGTTAGATAAGCAATAGCAAAATAACGCCCGAATTTCCCAAGAAAAACCAGGACCGAAAAGTATCGGAAAGGAAGCTGCATAAGTCCGGCAACCATGGTAATTGCGTCTCCAATACCTGGAACCCAGGTAAAAAGAAGAGTATAAAGACCATATTTTTTAAAGAGCTTCTCGCTTTTCTCAAGCTTCTCAGGAGAAGGAGAAAGAAACTTCTCAAGTACCGGACGCCCTTTTAGCCCGAGATAGTACGTTGTACACGATCCGAGATAATTACCTGAAGTCGCCACCAGAACGACAGCAAAGGGATTAAAGCCCTTATAAATGAGAGCTACTACCAGTGCTTCTGATCCTAGAGGCAAAACCGTGGAAGCCAGAAAGCTAAGGATAAAGAGGTTCAGGTACCCGTAATTGGCAATAAAAGCGCTTAAAGCTTCAAGCATTCTATTCAACAATTGTAGTTCAGTATTTTAAGCTGTCGTCTCGAACATCAAATAAGAGAAAAAAGTGGAGAGCCGGAAATCCTGAACGTAATTTCCAGCTTCTGCCGCAGCACAGGTATTAAAGTTATATTAAACCGACCGGTTTTCAGTTTAAACCCTTACAGCTTAATATAAGCTTTAATACGAAAGTTAAAAATGTTAATTAAGCTTTAGTACGAAAGTCAGAAGCGTTAATTAGTTTATTAGCTTCTTCTCTTCCGCAGAATAACAAACGCTATGGCAAGTATTCCAAGCGTAGCCATCCCACTGAAGAAAGGAGTTTTTTCTGTCACCTCATAATTTTCGCTCAGGCCTCCTACTTCAACAGTATACGTCCCTGGATTATCCTCAGTGTGTGAGAATTCAACTGATTTGTTCTCACCCGGGTTGAGGGTTACATTCTCGGAATCGACCGATTCGTTATTAACCAGCAATTCCACATTGGATTCTCCTGTGACGCTTCCATTGTTCATAGCATTCACACTGATATTTACCGGGGTTCCGGCTTCAACTGAAGCAAGCTGTATCTTGAGGTTTGAGAAAGAGAACTGTGAGGCTTTTTCCGTCACCTCGACATGGGTTTCTCCTTCTTCATAACCGGTCTTTGTGGCGTTTACCACATACGTACCTGGAGTCGTAACCCAATAAGATGTGATACCTTTTTCATCTGTCTGTGCGTCAGTTTTCTGCCCGCCGAAGAAAACATCCGCCCCTGCAACAGGCTTGTTATCCACAGAGTCCGTGACACTTATTTTGATCTGGTCTCCTTCCCGGACAGTTTCGGGAGAAACCGAAACCAGGAGTTTCTGGACACCCTGTGCAAGGACATCCACACGCTTAGTTCCGGAAACGTAACCATCCCGATTCGCAGTTACAGTGAATCTACCTTCCTTACCCGGGGTGAAAGTGAGATTTCCGTTATCTCCGGTAGTACCTATGCTGTCGTTTCCAACAGAAACTTCAACACCGCCGACCGAAACATTTCTAGCAGTTACCAGGATTTCGGTTGGCTTCCCGACTACAAGCGCCTCAGGAATCTCGAGATTCAGTTGATCTCCTGCTTCGGTCTTGACCTCGACAAAAGGATAAAAGCGCAGGACTGAAGCATCGGCAACTTTGAATTTGACATTGCCCATAAGGTCTATGACATCACCCCTTGAAAGGGAGACTGAGTCCTCATTTTTCATTGTGATGCCTGAATCGGAAATCGAAGTTATTTTCATTTCACCGAAAGAATCTCCCCCAGAAATTTCCAGGTAATCATCCGAAATCTGGAAGATTCCCTCCACAAACACTGCATCTGTTTCTGTGGAACGGAAGACCGTACTTACATGGACCGCAATCATAGGAATATTTTCAGCTCCTCCTATATCGGCTTCGTAAATATAGTCCCCACCCTGAGGAACTATTCCCGAGTCAAGAAGCTTTCCATTCCTGTAAAGTTCGAAGAGTACACTTTTCCCGTTAACATCTACCTCGGCTGCCTTAAGGGAGTAGCCGTTCTCCAGGGCTAAAGAAGAACCAGTAAACAGGGACTTTTTGTCATTGTCGTCAATCAAAACTTTTGAAAGGACACTATCCGAAAGCACACTTATGCCTTTTGAGTTGCCAAGAGTGTTTTCAGGATATCCTGCAAAATATTTCTCTGCCATGAAACCGACAACTTCATAACTTCCCCAACCCTCGTGCTCAAATTTGACATTTTTAGGCTTCGTAGAATAAACGAGTGCTTCATCCTCAATTGTTCTGCCATCGAACCCTTCAATGACAAGGCTCTCAGTGGAAATATTTTCGTCGATGTTATAATAGAAACCCTCGAAGTTAAAAGGCGTCCAGACCATAGTATTAAACTTATCATCGTGTACCGTTCCCCTTAATTCGTAGGTTCCGGGCCTGGAGGTTTCAACTATTGGAGCAAAACGAAGTTCATTGGCATCGGCCACGACAAAACTAAGTTTACCCATGATGTCAATAGTGTCACCCTTGCTAAGAGAGATCGAGTCACTATTTCTCATTTTTATGCCTGAACTTGAGGTGGAACTTACCTCCATCTTCCCAAACTTATCTCCATTCTGGATTTTCACATACTGATCCGAGATCTGGAAAATTCCGTCAACGAAAACCGCGTTGGTTTCTGTGCCGCTGAAGATCTGAGCAAAATGGACTGCAATTATGGGTACATCTTCGGTACTCCCGAGGTCGGCTTTGTATACATAGTCGCTATTGGAGGATAGGAAAGCTTCATCGACTACTTTGCCGTCCTTTTCAAGCTGTACCCAGACTGTATTTCCATTAACATCAACCTCAACCATATTAAGGGAGTATCCTTCTTCAAGAACAAGAGCGGAACCCGTGTACATGGATTTCCTGTCATCAGTGTCCATCAGGACTTTTGAAAGCTGCCCACCCGAGATAACGCTAATCTCTTTATTTGCAAAGCTTGAGTTTGCGGTGTACCCTGCAAAGTAGCGCTCTGCCATAAACCCTATAACCTCATAAGAACCCCACTTTCCATACTCAAAATCGGTCTGTATGGGTACTGTTTCGTACTGCAGGTTTTCCTTTTCAATTGTCCGGCTGCCCTTACTGAGCTGGACTGTTAGATTCTCGGAACCTTCTCCGGTATCCAGATCATAATAAAAGCCCGAGTAAGTCTGAGGCGTCCATGTATAGTTAAGGCTCTCATTTGCGTTTTCATCCCATATACGGTTGCCTGTCGAATCTGAAGCCTGGGCAGCTGCACTTAGACACAGTAACCCACATGCCAGAAGTAAGCATAAAATCTTGATATAATTTTTAATCCCCAAATTAAACCTCCTTTATACTGTATTAACCGAGAGCGTTACTTTTAGGCCTCCGAAAAGAAGAATAGGAAAATAGTTTCCTGAACATTCGGAATACACCCAACAGGATACCCCCGCATACCTGAGTAATATCAAACGTATTCAACTATAAGCATTTTCTAATATCTCAGGCATTAAATAAAAATTTTTGGGTATTATGCGAAATATTTTTTACAATTCGGGAATAAAAAAAATAAATATGCCAAAGACGGAATCGGAGGCCTTAAAAACCTTAAAGTTGCTTTCAATCGTCTTTTTAACACTAGAGTAAGTTTCAGGTAGTTACTATCAGGAAGACAATTAGGAAAACTCAGAAAATATTTTTACCACAGCTAGTTTTTACTTAGAGTTACGTTTATATTAGAGGTGACTTTTTATCAGAACCAAAATAATCCAAAAGAGATTTTTTATCAGAACCAAAATGATCCAAAAGAGATTTTTTATCAGAACCAAACCGATCCAAAAGAGGCTTTTTATTCATGTTTAGATAAAGATTTGAAAACAAATTCAAAAACTCTTTTTTCCCTTAAGAGTCAATTTGATATACACAAATTATAAGTTTGAAGAAGCGATTTCTGACACTTATAAGCAAAATCAGCGTAATCGGATTCATAAAATCCATTACGAGATTTATAAGATCCGTTACAAGATTCGTAAGACTCATTCTGCAGAGTAAGACAGAGTAAAAAATATGGAGCCGTCCCTGGCATGGAAACGTATACAGGCATTCCCGAAGAATTAAAGTTTTTAGTCCTTAAGAGAATAAAACCAACTGAACCTGAAAGAGAAAAACTCCTTGTGATCCAGGAAGAGCTCGCCTCGCAAGTTAAAGCCGCAGCAAAAAAACTTGATGTACCAGGCGTGCTTGTAAAAATGGTGGGCTCTGCTGCCAGAGGTACCTGGCTTTCAGGCACTCACGATATTGATATTTTTATAAGCTTTCCTGAAGAAACCTCCAGAAAGGAACTGGAAACCCTGGGTATAGCGGTTGCAAGAGATGTGGCAAAACACGCTGAACATGTCGAAGACCGCCATGCTGAGCACCCTTACCTGAATATTACATACAAAGGTTTTGACGTAGACCTTGTCCCCTGCTTCAGGGTTGCTTCGGCTTCCCAGATCAAATCTGCAGTTGACAGAACACCTTTTCATAACGATTTTGTCAAACCTCGCATAAAAGGGCACGAAGATGAGGTCCTGCTTTTGAAGCAGTTTATGCGCGGCGGTGGAGTCTATGGCTCGGAACTCAAGACCCAGGGTTTTTCAGGTTACCTGACCGAGATCCTGATAATCTACTATGGCTCCTTCGAAAACACTGTATGTGCCGCTTGCACCTGGAAACCAGGTGAGAAAATCGATATAATGCATCATTCGGAAATAGAGCACGAAGAGCCTCTTGTAGTGGTCGACCCAACCGACCCCAGGCGGAATGTGGCAGCTGCTCTTTCCCTTGACAAATTCTGCATGTTTATAGACCACTGCAGGGAATTCCTGAAAACCCCCGAGCTCAGTTTCTTTTTCCCAGCTTCTCTCTTACCCCTGGGGGATACCGAAATCCTGGAAAAGCTTGAAAGCCGAAAAAGTACCCAGCTTGCAATAGTTTTCAAAACTCCGGACGTTGTAGAGGATATCCTCTTTCCACAGCTGTATAAAATGGAGCAGGCAGTTGCTGCCCTTCTGAAAGAATATGATTTTACAGTGATAAAGACCGGCGTATGGTCAGGCAAAACCGAAACTGCAGTTATGCTGGAACTTATATCAGGCGTTCTCCCCAACGTGAAAAAGCACGTTGGCCCTCCGGTTTGGGTTAAAGTACACGCTGAGAAATTTAAGGAAAAATATCAGGTGGCTGCTGGCGTTTTCGGAGGTTATATAGAAAATGGAAAATACATCTTCGAAATCCGGCGCAAGTACCCGATGGCAAAAGGGCTTCTCGAAGACCGGCTCATGACCTGCTCTCTTGGAAAACAAGTTCAGCAGAGCGTTAGCGAAGGCTTTAAGATTATAGAAAATGCCGGGATTTGCAGATTAAAAGATCCGGATTTCAGGATTTATTTGAGGAAATGGATGTAAAAGAAATTCTTATGTGAACAAAGTAGTGACCAATTAACTGATTTTACACAAAGCGGAATTCTTCCGCAAAAATTTTTTGATGGGTTTTTTCAATTGACCAATAATAAGTATGCAGTTGTTTCGCCCATGGTTGTTGCCATATTTTAAATGATCCATTCAAAACATAGCCACATTTGGATAAATAATTACAAATAATATATTGATTCTGGTATATCACTCGAATATTAGTACAGTAAAAGAATTGGCAGAAATAAGCCTACTGTTAAGAAAGGACTTCATCTGAAGTTTTTATTTTATGTGAGCATTATTAATAACATGGCATAGATTTCAAATACTTCATTGCGGTATGACAGATTATTTTGTAGATATAAAGAACCAATAAAATCATCCAAAGAACCAATAAAATCATCCAAAGAACCAATAAAATCATCCAAAGGACCAATAAAATCATCCAAAACAGCCAGAAGTCTATTTTTTATGGAGCGTATCCCAAAACTTGATTTTTAATGTTTAATCTAATGTACTCCGTTTAATGTATTGCGTTGAAGGAGGTAACTGAAGTCCATGTTGACCGAACCTGAACAAATAATCCAACTCGTATCGAGTCTATTAGCGTTAATCCTTTTTGTTATTTCCTATCTTGCATATCGTCGAGAGCGTAGAAAGAAATTTTTTATTTTATCTTCAGCATTTTTTTTCTATTCAACAATGAATTTCCTGGATGCAGCAGATATTTTTTTCCCTCAAGCGGGTGAGTACCCCGAAATTTGGGGAAGTTTACTTAATTTTGTCGTCCTTGCATTGTTTTTCCTTTCTATGATCACAAAAGAGTAGAGTAAAATGGAATTTGAACTCGAGACACGAAGAAAAATTTATGAACAAATAAAAAAATCTCCCGGGATTCACTTCCGGGAACTTGAGCGGAGGCTGCAGATGGTAGTTGGCAACCTGCAGTACCACCTTCAGTGCCTGGAAAAGAAAAATTTGATAAGAGCCTCGAATGATGGAGATTACGTACGTTATTTCGTAAAAGACAGGAGCTTAAGCGAAACCGAAAGAAAAATAATGTCTTTTTTAAGAAGATCAGGTTGCAGGCACATCCTTCTTCAGCTTCTCAATAATCCGGACCTGAATAACAAAGAACTCTCTCAGGTTGTTGGCCTCTCTCCTTCAACTGTTTCCTGGAACCTGAACAAGCTTGTAAAAGCCGGAATAATTGAAAAGGAAAAAAACGGCAGAATAAGTAAATTCACAATCGTTGACCCGCACGCGATTGCAGAGCTCCTTGTATGCTACAAAGAAAGCTTTCTTGATACTCTGGTTGACGGTTTTATCGAAATGTGGGAATTCAAGAACTCTAAATGATTTGATTATTTATCGTTTATTAATATTTGATTATTTACCGTTTGCTGATATTTGATTATTTACCGTTTGCTGATATTTGATTATTTATCATTTGTTGATATTTGACGATTTATCGTTTATTGATATTTGACGATTTATCGTTTATTGATATTTGACGATTTAATCGTTTATTGATATTTGACGATTTGTTGTTTGTTGATATTCAAGTATAATCGAAATACAGCTTCTAGTATTTTTTTCGATAAATTCAGCTTTTTTAAAGAAACTTTCAATATGGCATTAAACGGAATCACAAGTCATGTTACAGGTAACGTGAGGAAAATATCAGTCAGATATTGCTGGAAGATCAAAGTTTTTGGGTTAGGCTTGTTATCTGAGTCCTGATTACCTGGTTTTGAACTCTATTGAGACATCCTGGTTAGTTAATGTGGATGACCTATACACCAGATTCAAAGTATGCTTGCGAGAAAATATTGAATTGTGAGCTCAAATTTCATTAAGATGTCAGCTAAAATATATGTTCTTAAGAATCAACCGGATAAAAACGGACGAAAACTTTTACGCTTAACAAAAGTTAAAATTATTTATCGTGGCGGGAAACATGGAAGAAACTTGGAAAACCCGCCACATTCTCCTATGGAAGAAAGTTCCGCCACATTCTCCTAGGGAGGAAGGTTCGAAATATTTTGCAGTGTTGATCCCGATCATTCACCACAATAACCTTCGGTTTTCAGTCTTCGTTAGACATAATAACGATTCTGGTACATTATTCGAAGATTAGTACAATTGTCGAACATTAGTACAATATTCGAATTATTAATATTCGGTGTTGTTGACAAATTAAATCTTTAAATTACGTCGGAGCTTATTGGAAATTACAAATAACCCACAGATTGATCAAATCTTGAACCAAAAGAGATTTATAAGACACCATTTTATAAAACGCTGTAAACCAATTTTCGGGATGAGGAGAAACGAAACTATCTTCGACAATAGACGTAATAAATAGCTCAGATTGATGAAGAATGGTGAACCCCCTTAAATTATTGATCCCGACAATTCTTCTTACACATAATTGGTCTTAACAAATATGGAGGAAACAACAAAATGAAGAGATTTGTAGCCAGTGCACTGGCGGCTCTCATGCTTCTGACTGTATTTGCATCCGCCGCAATGGCTGATGATAATAATACAACCTCAGCAGCAAGTACAGTTGAGATCCGCGGCCCTGTGTACAATGGCTCAAGTTTAACCGACATCCTTGCAAATACTGCATACGGTAACGGTACAGCTATTACAATGGATGCTAACAAATTTGCAGCATTCTATTACGATATTGACGATAACGTAACAACCGAGTCTCTTTCCATTAAGAACGTTGCCGGTACTTCTGGCAGGACTATAGGAGAGCACGGTTTAGTGTATACAACAACAATCGGAAAAGCCGAATACGAGAACAAAGATGTCGACTGGGGCAACTACAGCGTGATTGGCTTCTTCGCAGACAAGTATATTCCACTGAAGTCCAACGGTGCTGACAAGCTCGCCAAACTCGTTGTTGACAGTGATGACAAGCAAACTCTCAAGACCGGCGACACTCTTGACCTCGGTGATGGATACTCTCTCCAGGCCAAGCAGGTAGACGTTGACGGTGATAAGGTCTGGCTTGAATTCGACAAGGACGGACAGTATGTGGATGACCAGATCGTCTCAACTGACTCTGGCGATCATACATGGACTTGCACAGTTGATGACGTACAGGGCGAAGACGATGTTCCTGTCTTGAAGGTACATGTTAATCAGGTCTTCCAGGGCGCAGTTGACAGCGTTGCACAGATTGATGCTATCTGGCTCATTGACTACGCAAACGCAATAAAGATCGACTCTGACGACGAGTTCGGCAAACTCAACGATGTTTCTATCAACGGTCCGACCATCACCATCAGCAACGATGATACATTCAGCCTGACTAGAGACTCTGATCAGGAAATCGGACAGGGATTATACTTCAAGGTTGCTGACTCCGATGCTCTCAGGTTCTATGCCTATAAGCAGCAAACAACTTCTGGAACCTATGATGTAAGAGGAACCGTTGTTTCCGGCACGCAGCCTTACACCTGGACTCCAGACAACTTTGCTGGATTCTTCTACGACCTGAAGAAAAACGTTGGAACCGAAACTTTGAATGTTTCTGGTGTTGACGGAAGAACTATTCCTGAAAACGGCCTCAAGTACAGCACCACTATAAGCAAGGTTGATTATGATGCCGATGATGCATTCAATGGAACGTACCCTGTTCTCGGTTTCTTTGCACAGAAGTATGTCCCGCTGAAATCTAACGACGCTAGCAAACTCGCCAAGCTCGTTGTTGACAGTGATGACAAGCAAACTCTCAAGACCGGCGACACTCTTGACCTCGGTGACGGATACTCTCTCCAGGCCAAGCAGGTAGATGTTGACGGTGATAAGGTCTGGCTTGAATTCGACAAGGACGGACAGTATGTGGATGACCAGATCGTCTCAACTGACTCTGGCGATCATACATGGACTTGCGAAGTTGACGACGTGCAGGGTGAAGACAATGTTCCTGTCTTGAAGGTACATGTCAATCAGGTCTTCCAGGGCGCAGTTGACAGCATTGCACAGATTGATGCTATCTGGCTCATTGACTACGCAAACGCAATAAAGATCGACTCTGATGATGAATTCGGTAAACTCAACGATGTTTCTATCAACGGTCCGACCATCACCATCAGCAACGATGATACATTCAGCCTGACTAAAGACTCTGATCAGGAAATAGGACAGGGAATGTACTTCAAGGTCGCTGACTCCAGTGAGCTCAGATACTACCCATATGTTCAGCAGACCCTTGGTAATGAAACAACTACAACCACCTCGAGTAACATAACCAGCATCGATAACACAACAAGTATCGATAACACAAGTGTTACTCCAACTCCAGTTGAGAACAGCACTGAAGAAACTCAAGATGTAAATGCGAGCACTCCTACAGAGACCCCGGTTACATCAACTTCAGATACATCAGCTGCTGCAAACAACACCACCGAAACAAAGAACAATACTCCTGGCTTTGAGATTGTTCCGGCAATCTTCGGACTGCTGTCAGTCTTCTACATCGTCAGGAAGAACAGATAAATTATCTGAATGAAGGATTTTCTTAATCCTTCTTTTTTTAATTTTTACTAAAATCCCAATTACTGCTGTACACGGATTTTGCATTTTTAGACACATAAATGTCTCTTGATATTTATGTTGATATCAATGTATGCGCTTAAACTTAAGCACATGCCTGTAAATTTTAGAATCGTGATCTATTAGTTTTATATTTTCATTATGCATATGTGCGCTTATATTTGGGATTAGAAAGTGTAACTTTTCCCACAATTTTCTCCACAATTAATATATAGTTGTTTTATTCTATGGAAAAAACCTAATAAACCGAATAACAGTGAAAGTTATTCCAAAATTATCTCTATCTTCGGATTAATTTATTCAAACACTGAGGCGCACATTAAATGATATCCTCAAATAAACTAGACTTTATGATAATGCTGTCTCTGATATTTTCAGTGCCAGTAGGTTATTATATTTTTGTGCCGGAAACCCTTCGGCCCAAATATTATTATAGAAACCTTGAGTCCTCTGGAATTTTAGATATTTTACCTTATGCAGCTTCGGCGACACTTATCTTTATACTTATGGATTCACAAAGATACATTTCAAATTTCCTGGGTCTCAGTCCCTCTCTTAATTATGATAAATATATGTTGATGCTGGAAGGCACTAAAGTGAGTATTTTCCAGAGCCTGGCCAGTCCAACGCTGACATATTTTTGTGGAGTAGTTTATCTGCTCGGGTTTCCTTTCCTTTTAATCTTTACATTTATACTATTCCTGTTTAGCCAGAATGATGAGACTCTTAAAGAATATGCAATTACTTTTACGCTTATATATTTGATAGCTTACGTTTTTTACATATTTTTCCCGGTAGATGTAACCGGGCATGTGTTGCCAGGTGTGGCCCCTTTGCTATATCAACTGAATCCGGCCATCCTGGGAATAGTAACCATCTGCAGTCCCGGTCTTAATAATTGCTTCCCAAGCCTGCATGCAGCACTTTCGGTAATGGCAACCATGTTTATACTTTTCAAGACAGATCTCAGGCGTTACAAGGTTTTTGCGGTAGGAACAACCATTTTCATTCTTTTTTCAATACTGTATCTTGGTATACACTGGATCACGGATATGATTGGCGGAATTATACTCGCTCTTATTTCTTATCTTGTAGCTACTCGAATTTTTAAAAAGAGGTTCAAAAATGAAAGTACTCATTTTTATATGCGGTGAAGGGTTAGGTCATACAAGCCGCTGTATCGCATTGGGTAGGGAGTTGTTGGCTGCAGGCCACGAAGTTTATTTAGGAGCATATGGTTATTCAAAGGAGTTTATCGAGAGAAAAGGATATAAGACCGTTGAAATACCCCCGGAAATAAAACTTGTAGGTGAGTCCGGTTCCCTGAATCTGAAAAGATCAATTATATCTACCCTGAAAAACGGGAATATTTTTGCAGTTTTTAAGGTTCTGAGCTTATTAAAAGAAAAGAAACCTGATATTGTAGTTTCAGATAGTTATTTTACAGGAATAGTTGCCTCTAAAGTCAGAGGAATTCCTGTTTACCTTATAGTAAATCAGTCAAATATGGAAACTTTCTTTAAAGAAGGAGGCATTGCCCTAAGAACAATGGGCGGAGTAATTAAGCAGTTTTATAACTGCATTTTCAGAAGAGTTGACAGGATAATAATACCGGATTTCCCAATGCCTTATACCGTATGCAGGCTGAATCTTGCTTTTGAAGAAAAGGTTTCCAAAAATTTGTTTTTCAGCGGGCCTCTTACCCTTGAGAAATTTAGTGATGTAAAAGCTGAAGTCTTACAAAAACCCCATGTATTATCTTTAATAGGAGGGTTTGGGTATCGAGAACCCATATTCAGAAAAGTCATCGAAGTTGCGAAACTCGACAAAAATATAAATTACACTCTCCTTTCAGGACCGAATCTAAATCCTGAAATCTTCTCAAACCTTCCGGAAAATGTTACAATTGAGCATTTTATTAATGACCAGTTTCCTTATCTCAAGGCTTCTGATCTTGTGATCGCTCCAGGAGGACATAGCACTATAATGGAAGCTCTTACTTTCGGGGTTCCAGTGCTTTCATTTCCGGATATGAACCATAGTGAGCAGGAAAGTAACGCTACTGTGATAGAGCTTGAAGGTTATGGCAGACGTCTGGATTACAACGCGTCTCCGGAAGAGATCCTTCGGTCGATAAGAGAGCTTTTAAAGAATGAAAAGATCCACCAGAAGGTTGAAACTATGAAAAACTTATCTAAAGACCTCAATGCTACCGCAACATTCAAAGAACTCCTTGAATCAAATAGTAAGATAAGTCAAAAAATATAATTAGGGTATTATAATGATGAACCCCACTTTCCGCAGATGTACACAAAAATGCCACTTATTATCTCAATACGGCAATAAGCTAAAAACTTAAAATCGGATTTGATGAGATAATATGGCAAATCGGCAAATAAATTCTACATCTGTGTACATCTGCGGAATGTAGGATGAACCATTATCAGGTATTGTAATGGACTATTATCAGAGTATTTTAATTGACTATTATTAGGATTGTAATGGACTATTATTAGGATTGTAATGGACTATTATCAGATATTGTAATGGACTATTATCAGAGTATTTTAATTGACTATTATCAGGATTGTAATGGACTATTGCAGTTAATAATTTTGAAGAAGGTTAAATAACGGATAGTGCTTTCATGAAAAATTACACAAAGTGGATAACAAGCTCAATTTTGATCAGTATAATTTCGATAGTTTTTGTTCTTATCTTTACTTTTGATAAGACAACAATTGAAGTTGTTAGGGAGATTCGGCCTGGATACGTAATAGCTGCGCTTTTTATCCACCTGTTTTCTTTCTATATCTGGGGATTGCGCATAAAATCAATGGCATCTGCATTGGGCCATGAAATAGATCTTAAAACTTCTATGGAAATGGTAATTTCCGGAACTTTTGTTGCAGCGCTTACGCCTTCTTCAATAGGAGGAGAACCTTTAAGAATTCATCTCCTTAGACAGAAAAATATGCCGGTTGGACAGGCTACTGCAGTTATTTTAGGAGAACGTGTACTGGACGCTCTACTGATCCTGTTAGCTGTGCCTTTTTCACTGTATTTTCTCCATGGCATATTGTCAGATTCCAGACTGGATACTGTGATTATATTAGGAGAAGTCCTTTCAATAGTTGTTTTTGCCCTCATGATATACGCAACCGTGAAACCTGGCTTTATTAAGTTCACTATAAACTGTCTTATGAGATGGATTGGACGTCTTGGCGGCAAGAAAACAGAACAAAAACTGCATAAATTATCAGAGTCAATTGACAGAGAAATCGACGAATTTCATTCCAGCATAAATATATTTTTGACAGAAGGGCGTAAAGGCCTGTATTATGGGCTGATATTCACAGTCATATACTGGATAGTGGAATTTTCCTCGCTCCCGATAACTCTTATGGGCCTTAATCAGGCTCCTTCGGTACTTATTTCTTTCGCAGTACAGGTTCTGCTCATGATTATTATAGTCATGCCCTTGACTCCGGGTGCAAGTGGCGTGGCTGAACTTGCTGCAATTTCCCTCTTTTCAATCTTTGTACCGGCAAATATCCTCGGAATTACAGTGGCAGCATGGAGAACTTTTACATTTTATACGAACATTATTGCAGGAGGATTTGTGAGTTTTAAGTTGCTTAAAGACACGGATCTGGTTAAGAAGTACTTAAACCAATCCCAAAATGAAGCTTAAACGGAATGAGAAGCATTTGAGGGTTAGAAGTCTATATCGAAAATGGAAAATATGTCTTTGAAATCCGGCGCAGGTATCCGACGGTAAAAGGGTTTTTCGAAGATTGGCTGATGAGCTGCTCCCTTGGAAAACAGGTGCATCAGAGTGTGAATTAGGAATTTGAGATAATTAATAAATTATCCAAAATGCCAAAAACATTGGCTAATAAAGTAAAGGGTTATTTGCTCCTGCATGAAAAAGAAAATATTCTTGAAAAGCTAATTTAAACCCCACTTTCCGCAGATGTACACAAAAGTACCATCAATTATCTCAATGAGGCAGTAAATTAAAAATTAACTCAATATTTAATTGACTATTTTGGGCAATTAGGTAAATAAATTCTACATCTATGTACATCTGCGGAATGTAGGCTAAAACCTCTTTTTGCGATCTTATTTCTAAGCAATTGAAACTGAGACTTTACTTCATTTTATTTCTTCATCCAATCATTCCTTAGTTCCCAAAATTTAAGCGCATATATGTAGTAATGAGAATCTGCGAGGTCAGAAGACCGCGATTTTGAAATTCTGCTACAAATATTATGTGCTTAAACTTAAGCGCATACTCCGATATCAGGAGACACTTATGCGCCTAAAAATGCGGAACTTAGGATCATTATGCTTCCAGCCTGGCCCGTGCGGTCTTGATGGCGCGGTGAAGCCTTTCAGCCAGTAGTTCACGAGACGGTAGTTCTGTTAGATACTCAGCCACATGGATGCCGGAACGGTTCAGCTCCAGCAGCTCGATTTGTTCCTGTTTTTTTCCAGCGCAGAGGATAATTCCAAGAGGCGACTCTTCTCCCTGTTGACGCTCATATTTATCCAGCCAACGCAGGTAAAGCTCCATCTGTCCCTTGTATTCGGCTTTGAAATTTCCAAGCTTCAGGTCAATAGCGATCAGCCGGTTCAGGGATCGATGGTAGAAAAGAAGGTCAAGGTAAAAATCGTCATTATCTATCTGGATATGCCGCTGTCTGGCAACGAAGGCGAATCCGGCACCTAATTCAAGCAAAAAAGATTCCAGTTCACGCAGGATGGCGTCCTCAAGGTCTTTTTCAAGATAACGGTCTATTAGCCCCAAAAAATCGAGAACATATGGATCGCGGAAAACAAACTCAGGTGTCAGCTGATCCTGCCCTCTCAGAGCAGAGAGTTCGTGACGGATCACTTCTTCCGGCTTACGTGAAATCGCGGTGCGCTCATAAAGCATAGAATCGATACGTTCCTGAAGTGTACGCGTGCTCCACCTTTCGATTCTGCACATCTCAGCATAGAACTCGCGTTTGAGAGAATCTTCAATAGGTATGAGTATCTTGAAATGTGTCCAGCTTAATTGTCGCCTCAGTGCAGCGATAATTTCTTCATCCGGAAAAGCTTCTGCGAACTGGATCATCCGGCGCAGATTTTTCTCTTCAAATCCCCGACCAAACTCAGCAGTCAATTCTCTTCCAAGTGAAATGACAATCTCCTGTCCGTATTCCGCCCTCCCCCCTCTAAGGATTTCTTCCTGGATGCGTTTGCCGATATTCCAGTAGAGCATTGTCAACCCGGCATTAACAGCAGTCGCCACCGCCGAACGGGTTTCTTCGATCATCCGGCGGATCTCGCTCACCATCAGGGATTTATTTAAAGCCTGTCCGACCTCCTTCTTGTCTTTACGGTTCATAGCTTTTTTCCTGTTCCCTTATATCTAATCCAGCAGTTATTCTAAAAAGAACTAATAAAAATAAATAATGAAGAGAATTTAATACAGCGATAGAAACCCTTCCATCCTTTTCTGATAATACAAATACTCCTGGGCATACCCGCAGTATTGACCGAAATATTCCCTTCCCCAGTCCCCCATACAACTCATGTTTGTGCAGGTCTCAAAATAGCTGTCATCTATGTGGTAATGCTGGATGATCTGCCTGATGTGGGTATCAACTGGAAAAGCTTCCATTTTTTCAAAAGCGAAAAGAAGCACGCAGTCGGCAACCTTTTCCCCGACTCCGCGAAGCCTCATAAGGCGTTCCCTTGCATATTTGTACTCCAGGCGGATTAGCACGTCAAGGTCCAGCTCGCCTGAAGCAGCTGCCTGAGCTGCGGCTTTTACGTTCTGCGTCCTGAAACCCAGCTTGCATTTATCAAGTTCGGCAAGATCGGCATTTGCAAGTGTTTCAGAGGTAGGGAAACTGAAATAACCTGGCTCGAGTTCCTGCCCGAAAAACTGGCTGAGCAGGAAGATTCTTTTCTGGATTGTAGGAATACTTGAGGCTGTCGAGAGCATGTAAGAAATAAGGCATTCCCAGGGGTCCTGTCTGATCAACCGCAAGCCCCGATATTTGTGGATCGCCCTGTCGATCAACAGGTCCCGGTTTATGCTTTCATAGATTGAAGGCAGGTTGTCGTCCAGGCGGAAATAGCGAGTAAGAAACTCAGGCGAAAGCTTTGAATCGACAATCAGTCGATCCTGGTCCTGCGAAAGCCGGATAACATGATCTCCGACAACGCCTGTCCACCAGTCTCCTTCTTGTCCCCATCTGAAAACCTGCCCGCAGTCGAGTGTATAATTGAGATCAAAAAGTTCGGGTTTAAGCCTGTACGTCCAGCTCAAGCCCCCTGAGAAAAGTCCCTGCAGTTAACGTATCTCCCAACCCGACCGTGGTTATGGGAGATCTGGAAAGCATTGTAGGCAACATGCAGATAATATAATTCTCCCTTAAGATATAAGCTCCCTGCCCGAAAGTTTTTCCATCAAAAGCCTTAACGAAAGCTTCAATCCGTTTCTTTCCAAACGGGCTTTCCTGAAGTTTCGCAGCTTCCTTTTCCACAAATTCCCGCCCTTCAAGCCTGCCTGAAGCTGCATACGCACCTGCACACTTGACTCCGAATCTCAAGGCTTCAAGCTTTTCTCCGACGGCCCTTTGTAAAATTGGATTTTCTGATTCACCCATTTCAAATTCAGAATCCGGAGTCGAATTAAAATCGTTTTTAAACACAGCCAGTACAAATTCCCTGGTATGAATCATTAGCTTCTTAAGCCCATGCCTTGATGCCAGCCTGAAAGCTGCATTGGATATAGCATCTGCCTCCATATGTAGAAGTCCTTCTTCGGGAACTCCGTGTAAGCTATAAAGCATTGAAAGCTCGTCTTCATTCATTCCAAAGCTATCTGAAAGTTTTTCAAACTTCAGAAAGACAGAATTTGCAATTTTTTTACTTGAAAAATGTCCGAATTCCAGGTGAATACGAAGCCTATTGTTTTTGGTTTTCAAGTTTTTTAACTGGGAGAAAGTATCATCAAGAATTGTCTCATAAGTGAGACCGTTACGATAGTTCTCAAGCAGAAGATGAAAACCCGATATAAGGACACCATCAAGCTCGCAGGCGTGTTGGAGGGCATACTGCTCAAACGCAGGATTGACAAAAAGCCTGAGATTCAAGTGATCACAGGTCGCTATGAAGCGATTTTCCCTCGGAACCCGAACCTCGGTTCCGTACAGAGAAAATGTCGCTCCCTCGGAGAAATCAAACACAAAATGTATGGGTTCCTGACTGCTGGAAAAGGCACCTTTATTTTCTTCAGGCTCTTTCCTTTCATTTTCCGTTATCTGCGTAGGAGCTTCCGGAAAGTAGATCGCTTTTTTTGAGAAGAGAGAAAGCTGGGTTTTTGAGGGCACTGCAACATTAGGAATTACTCTGGAAGCGCCTAGCTGGGAAAGAGCATTTGCCATTATTCCTGCGTTTCCGCCCATTCTTATGAGAGATTTCCCGAAATAGCGGGTTTTAAGGAACTCGAAAACGGACTGCTCAAAAACAAGCCACTCGGCTCCATATCCGTTTTTCATACAGTAGGCAAGCCCTGCTACAAAATCCGATTCCGAGAAGATTTTTCCGGGTGGGTTCTTGATTTTATTAAGGATTTCAACCTCTTCGAAGGCTTCCAGCAGTTTCGAAATCTCGATCCCGCTAATTCGGTACACCGAATCTATATTGACATTATATCCGCAAAGTATGTTCATCTAACCAGTTCCTGTATCCGTGGAATAGAGGCGAGTGGAGGCAAAAGGAAGTGGATGGAAGGCAAGTGAATGGAAGGCAAGTGAGTGCAGTTGTAAATGAATGGAAGGCAAGTTTTTCATGCCCGATCTTGCTTCATTCTTGCAAGCATGGCTGCAAAAGCTCCTGCCGAGATCGCATCACCTATTCCGACTGTTGCTTTGGGCTTATCTACCACCTTGGAAGGAATTAAAACCGCATCATGGTCAGGCCCATAGAGATATCCGTACTCGAATTCTTCAGGAGTACAGAGTTTTTTTCCTACACAATAAACCCTGAAGTTCTCAAGGTCTTCTATGCCTTTACTTGAAATCGGGACATCTAACCCTGCTTCTGCGTCCTCAAGGTTCTCAATTTTTCCATTAAGGGCTTTGGCACCGGCCAGGGTTGAGGAAAAGAGCAGAGCGTCCCTGTGTTCTTTAAGTGTAAGAGGATGGCCTTTTGCAAGGATACAAATGTAAAAGCCAAGAGAATGCACATGAACCCTTTCAAGCGACAGGTCCTTTAAAAGCTGAACAGCTCCCTGATAAAGTGAGTTTATTCCGGTCTCCTCTTTTCTTATCACGGAATAAGAAAGCTCTTCATGTCCCAGGACATTCAGGGCATTTGCCACTTCCACGGTATCAAGACCCAGGGAGTGAACATGCTTGGCAACGATTTCGGTCAGTATGGCCTTCCTTATTACCCGGTTCTGAATGGATGTAAGTTCTACATGAATACGGAGTTCAGGGTTTAAAGCCTTGAGTTTCTCAATAACTTCAACGGAATGCGAAACGTAGTCCTTATACGTAGACCCGTCCTCGTACTGCTCTTTTATCATCTGATAACCTGAAAGCATTGCTCCGTCAATCGGAAAGATTGAGTCAAGATGCTCATAGATCTCCCTGTTCATATCCAGGCGTATCCATTTCGGACGGGAGGAGATTATAAGTCTGTTATCTCTTGGGATCTGAAATTTGCTTCCACCACATGTTATTTCCATGCCTCTGGAATATTCAAAAATCCAGTTGACTTTTGATTCGGTTCCGGGTTTGAAGGCCTCTCGTGGGGGTTTAAGTACAACTTTTCCATCTTCTACCTTAGGGTGCACAAGGTTTTCGGAAGCCACAAAGTATTCTGCCTGTTCTTCCGAAAGCCAGGGAACGTACGCAACCACTTTTTTGATCCCAAGGCGGGCAAGAAGATTGGAAATTATTCCTGCCTGACCGCCCATGCGTGCATAGTCAAAACCCAGGTTCTCTTTCAGCCATTCATGAGTATCTGAGGTATGGGTAGGAATTTCAGCGGCTTTGCCCTCTCGCATGGAAATCAATAAGCGAGCCATGAAATCCAGAGGCTCTTTTATTTCTCTCGGATACATCTCAACTCTTGCCTGAATATCATCCTCGTTGAAAAGCCCTATGAGTCTGGACAATTCTTTGTCTGTAAGGTGTTTGATTGCATCTATATTACTATTGTAAGCTACAAACATACCTTCCAGATAAGGAAGGGCCTTTTTGACATTGTAAAAAGCGTCATTGTGGCGCTGTTCCCATTCTTGTATATCCACTTGATAAACCCCCTGGAAATATAGATCTGAACCTGAAACAATTTTCAGTAACTAGGGGAAACCCGGATTTTTCCCGAAGTAATTCTGATTATATTTCGAATTGATCTTGCTTACATTTTTTATTTCCTTCTACCTGTTTTTCAGTCCTATTTTTTATTTTAATCCCGTTTTCCTATTCCCGTAATGCAGTAAATCTTATACTGGTATTCGTAGTGCAGTAAATCTTATACTGTTATTCGTAGTACGGTAAATCTTATACTGTTATTCGTAGTGCGGTAAATCTTATACCGGCATTAAATCTGCTCAATACTGAGCTAGGATACGTTTAAGCATTAAGTTGTATATTCGGCGTTAATCCTGACATAGTCATAGGTCAGGTCGCAACCCCAGGCTGTTGCCTGTTCTTTTCCCAGGTTAAGGTCAAGGGTAATGACAATTTCATCATTTGCCATTATTTTTTTCAAAAGCTCGAGATCCGAAGAACTGGAAATTTCGCCGGAGTTTACAAGTTCAACCTCTTCTCCTCCTCCTGAGAAAGAGAGAGAAAGCCGTTCCTGTTCAAGTTCGGCACCTGAATAGCCTGCAGCAGCTACAACCCTTCCCCAGTTGGGGTCTTTTCCGAAAATTGCAGATTTAACCAGAGGAGAACGTACAATTGACTTTGCAGCAAGTTTAGCGTCTTCATGTGTTTTTGCACCGATTACCCTGGCTTCAATAAGTTTTGTAGCGCCTTCTCCGTCCTTTGCCATTTTCTTTGCAAGCTCGGTGAAAACGTAAATCAGCCCCTCTTCAAAGTCATCCAGACAATCCATACAGGGCTTGATCCCGGACTTGCAGGTGGAAGTGAGAAGTACCATGTCGTTAGTGCTTGTATCCCCGTCCACCACGATCATATTGAAAGTTTTACCCACTGCTACTCTGAGAGCAGCGTCCAGGACATCAGCAGGCACTTTCGCATCGGTATATGCAAAACAGAGCATAGTCCCCATATTCGGCTCGATCATCCCCGAACCTTTGGCAATGGCTCCTATCCTGATCCCGCAGTCCATCTCGATAGCCACTTCTTTTACGACCCTATCCGTGGTCATAATTGCTTTTGTGGCTTCACGGCTGCACTCAGGAGAACTGCCAAGCCCTTTAAGGACTTCAGGAAGACGGTCAGCGATTGAGGAGATGTCAAGCCTCCTGCCAATCACTCCTGTCGAGGCAACTGCAACCGTGTCAGCCTCAAGACCAAGCTTTTGGGCAAGTATGGCTGCCATTTCCATAGCATCCAGAAACCCGTCGTCACCTGTAAAAGCATTAGCGTTTCCGCTATTTGCAATTACAGCCGAAAGACGGTGCTTAGTATCGATTACTCCCTTACTAAGGATAACCGGAGCTGCTGTGACTTTATTTTTTGTGAAAACGCCTGCTGCAGGTCCCTCTGCAAGAATGACAGTCAATCCCGTTTTTCCGGCTTTAATCCCGTTTGCAGATACACCCCTTACTGCACAGATTCCACCTTCGATTTCCTTCATGAAGACTCTCCTTTTTCATCAGAGCTTTGCAAGACCTTCGATAATATCGCCGCGAGTAATGATCCCAACCACGCGGTTATCCGCAGTTACAGGAAGCCTGTTGATCCTGTGCCTTATCATGTGCTCGGATGCTTCTTCAATGGATGCCTCGGAAGAGATTGTGTGCACATCCTTTGTCATGATCTCTTCTATCTTTATGGAACCCACATCAGAAAGCATCTTCTTTGTTTCCTCCCAGCCCAGGAGTTCCCTGATAGGAACCTCTATAACCTCAAAGGGGCTTGGAAGCCAGAGTTCCCCCCTTTCGGGGAGTATCAGCAGTTTTAGCAAGTCCGCTTCACTTATAATTCCCACAAGTTCTTCACCTTCAAGGATAGGTGCTCCACTTACATTATTTTCCTTTAAGACTCTTGCCGCTTCCCGGACTGTATCATCAGGCTTGCAGAAAACAACATTCTGATTCATAACATCTTTTACCTTCATCTGACTATACCCCTTGAGACAAATTATATTCTTTTATTTAATCCGTCACCAGTTATATTTTCTTGCTTTGGTTATGTTTACGGAGCCGCAGCAGGCAGCCAGAGCCCACATGTCTCGTCTAACCCAAACATGAGGTTCATATTCTGAATAGCCTGTCCTGATGCGCCTTTGACCAGGTTATCGATTGCCGAGAGCACGACAACCCTGTTATTTTCCTTATCTGCTTCAAAGCTTATATCACAGAAGTTGGAACCTCTGACTGCAGTTAAGGAAGGAACTCCTGAAGGGAGCCTTATAAACGGCTTATCCCTGTAAAATTCCTCGTAAATTGTCTTTACTTCGTCCGTGGAGAGAGGTTCCTTTGTAAAGAGGTGAGCAGTTGTAAAGATCCCTCTAATAGACGGAATTACGTGAGGAGTGAAATTGATGTTTCTGAGATCTTCGTCAAACCCTGTTAACTCCTGGACAATCTCAGCCCTATGCCTGTGTGCTGTAAGTTTGTACGGGATGATATTTTCCGCCAGGTTTGGATAATGTGAGTTTTGAGTAGGTGAAATCCCAGCTCCTGAGATTCCTGTCTTTGAATCAAAAACCGCAATATCGATAAGTCCAGCTGCTGCAAGCGGGGCTGCTGCAAGGGTTGCGCCTGTAGGAAAACATCCCGTGTTTGCCACGAAATTCTCTTCTTCAACTTCAGGGTGGAGCTCTACAAGCCCGTAAACAGCATTCCTCGGGTCTTTATGCTTTATCCCGTATATTTTCTCAAATTCCGAGGTTTCAAGCCTGTAGTCCGCGCTAAGGTCAACAACCTTAGTATTGCCATCAAGCAGTTCAGGCACATAGTTCATGGAAGATCCGTGAGGTACTGCAAGAAAGACTACATCACAACGCTCCCTGATATTTTCAGAATCCGGATTTTCATACTTCAGGTCGAGAAAGCCTTCAAGATGCCTGTGAGTACTCGTTACAGGTTTCCCTTCAAGGCTTCGGGAAGTTGCCAGCTCCAGCTTGACACTGGGATGGTTGACGAGCAAGCGAAGGAGTTCTCCTCCCGTATATCCCGAAGCTCCTATTATTCCAGCCTTGATCATAAGTGTCACTGCCTGTGTAATACTAATACAAGATAATTAAATTTGTTATTGGAAAAAACAAATATAAAATCTGTTTCTGTAATTGATGTTAGATGATACACTCGATAACTGATATTAGATAATACACTCGATAACTGATATTAGATGGTCTGCTCGAAAAATTTATTTCGGCTGCATAGCTATACCTTTTTTCTCAAACGCAATTTTCAAAGGAGATCTCAACTTCGTAATCAGTATCAATAGAATATCACTTCGTAATCAGTATCAATAGAATATCACTTCGTAATCAGTATCAATAGAATATCACTTCGTAATCAGTATCAATAGAATATCACTTCGTAATCAGTATCAATAGAATATCACTTCGTAATCAGTATCAATAGAATATCACTTCGTAATCAGTATCAGTAAATATTTTTTCATAGCCGGACTGTAAAGTAAATCAGATACGAACTTTCGTAATAGAATAACAAAATGAATTCATTTGTATTCGGTTAAGGATTTTGAGCTGCTGATCTCGATTTCGACGGAAAAACTCAAACCCAAATGTTTAGTGTTTAAATTGAAATCGATATCAGATTCCAGTTTTGCATTTGATGAATAATTTAATAAATTTTATGAAAATCAATGCAATTGATAACGATTTTTCCTTAACCGATGACCAATGAAAATGAATTAGATATTCGCTTTCATATCTGATTGCGAAGTGAACTGTACATATTTTTTTATAAGCAAATATCCAGGAAAATCTACTTTGATAACCTAGAATTTTTCCTGAAAACTTCTACTTGATTCCAAACCTACTGTTAATTACCTACTTTTATAAAGAATCAGAAGTCTATTTTTTCCGGCTCAAGGTATCCGGCTAGAGACCTCTAATCATAAGGAAGTATAAAAGGAACTTCCCACATTATTAGGAAGTTAAATTTTACAGCCTTTAGTTCGTAATTCAACGATTCATATTTTTAATTTTAAATCAGTAAGATTTAAATTTTTTAATATATAAGTATATTCTAAATGGAAATTGCTAAGGCACTTAGCACTGGAAATTGGAAGTTCACAGGTAAATGATTTTATCTTTGGAACCTCTCATATTATAGGAAAATTTGCTATGTATAGCCTCTTAAGTGTCAGGAAGAAAAAATCATGAACAGGAAGAAGACAATCTATCTTGCAGGTCCACTCTTCAGCCATGCGGAACTTGAATATAACTGCAAATTAAAGGATTTGCTGCTCAAGAAGGGCTTTTCGGTTTTTTTACCCCAGGAAGATGCAGAGGATACGATAAATGAACGTGAAAAACAAAATCAAGAGTGTATATTCAATAAATGTGTGGAGGGTCTGGACGGTTCTGATATTGTAGTTGCAGTCCTTGATGGTGTGGATGTAGACTCAGGAACTGCCTGGGAAATAGGCTACGCTTATGCAAAGGAAAAGCCTGTCATTGGGGTTCGAACTGACTTTCGGTCTCTCTCTGACGGGATTGTCAATCTTATGATAGAGATGGCTATAGTCGCCCTTGCGAAGGACGAAGACGAACTGCTGAAAATGATAGAAAAATTCCGGTAACTTAGGGCTGGCTTCTAACTGTTTTTATTCCAATTGTTTCTGTTCCAATTGTTTCTGTTCCAACTGATTCTGTTCCCAAATTTTTTTGATTTTAAATTATTTTTCGTCTCAGTTTTTTTGCCTGGAGTTTCTGTTAACCTGACTACTTTTTCCGTTCACCAGAAACTACTCTTGAAGACAAAATCACGGATAACATATCAGGAAATAAAAGTTGTGTTGGCGCCACCTTACTGCTTATTGGTATGTTTGCGCTACCGTTCCGAACGTGAAGTTAAAAGGAATTATTAACGTTTAGAGTTTCGGTTTGATAACTTGGGAACACGCCCAACTATTATTTTCTTACTAACTATCATTTTCTTACTAACTATCGTTTTCCTTAATTTATTACACTTTTACTATTTGACGGCATACATAAAACGAGCAAGAGAGAGGATCTGGAGTGAAATAGGCGTGACAAAAGATGCAGCAAAAGATGCAGGCTTTGAAAACCTGATGTACAAAAATTTGAAAGCCTGATGTGCAGACTTATTTATATATCTCGAACTTTGAGAAGGGACGAAGAGGATCAAAAGGTGCCAAGAAAAGGAGTTATAAAGCTGACCTTTATATTAATAAAGTGTTAAAACTCTCCTTTTAATTTAAATATGTAATAGTGTCTAAACTGAGATTAATTAGGAAGAAATTCAATTGCAGAAGATATAATCTATAACGATTAATAGGTAAAAAAATTTTAATATAGAATGTCCGACATAATAACTACTGGAGGTTAAAATAGTGACCTTTGTGAACGGATACACTTTTACAAAAGTGAAAACTTCACATGGGCCTGATATGTACGTCTCCAGATATGGGAAACTGGTAAAGATCGTTCCATTCAGTCCACAAGTGAAGTTCTCCGAAAGATATACCAGTGACTTGATCCGCCAAATCGAGTCAATGGAATGAAATAATAGCAAGTCCGACTTTTTTTTGATTCGGACATATTTTATGAAAGTTATTTTTCAGGCCGAAGCCCTTTCGGTCTGGCATTTTTTAGACTATTTTCACTATATATATAACTTGTGTTTTCCTGAATTTTTTTTATACAGTTTTTATACTCAGTGGTTTTCAGAAATTCTCAGGTTTCTTGAGGTTAGAGTATTTGATTTTATGAACGCATTCTTTTAGCTTCATAGGTAAAAGAAGCTCTAATGAACAGAAATGCGGTAAAATGATCTTCAGTTAAGGAAAACCAATAAGTGTTAGAAATTCCAGGGAAACAGCAAGTTGATCCGAAAAATAAATGAAAGTTGATAGAATGGTCCAAAATGTAAAGGAAAGTCGATAAATTGATCCGAAGTTACGAGAAAACCGATCTTGAAGAAATGGTTAGGATCTGGTACGAAGCCTCCGTTATTGCCCATTTCTTTATTCCTGCCTCGTTCTGGGCTTCACAAAAGAGTACAATGAAGGAGAAGTACCTTCCACTCGCCGAAAACTTTATTTTCGAAGAAGAAGGGCAGATCTCAGGATTCATCTCCCTTGTTGGGGAACACGTCTGCGCTCTTTTCATAGCACCTGAAATGCAGGGTCGAGGAATCGGCAGAGCTCTTCTCGAACATGCAAAAACCTTGAAAGGAAAGTTATCCCTCAAAGTTTACAAAGAAAATGAACGTGCTTTTCACTTTTATAAAAAATGTGGGTTTGTGGCAGCTAGCGAGGAAGTTGATGAGTATACAGGTTGCGTACAGATTTTAATGGAATGGGAACAGGTTCGATAAAAAATCGGTATATCATCAGATGAGCATATTCTCCAAAAATTTACATAGTTGTAATGTAATGTCAGATCAAAATATATAAATCAAAGTTGCGCTGGCGCACCCCGCTGCAAGCAACGGGGTATGTTCGCGCCACCGCTCAAAATTCCGTTAAAGGAAATAATAACCCTAAACAATTTAGTGTGAGCAGAAGTTAGTAATCGAAAATGGAATTGAGAAATTTTATTATTATCAACGGTTACCGGGGAAGTTTCCATCCCCGCAGCAAGCTAGCGGGGTATTCGACTGAAATAAATTATATAACTTAAGTCAGTTCCAAGATCCAGTTTAAAACCAATTTTGCTCGAAAATTTTGTAATTTCCCTAAAATTAAAGTTACTTTTCCTAAACAGAAACTATTTTTCGAGTTATTGGGCAGATTTGAGCGAAAAGTATAAATATTGAGATTACTATCTATAAGATAGTAACTTGGGAATAATATCTTTAATACAGAACAATTAAATAAGGACTGTAAGTACTACCCCTCAGTTACTTAATAAATATCTGCGAACAGACCGAAGACGAACCTGTACCGCCTTCAAAAAACGGATTTGTCCCTTTCTCCTAAAGAGTATGGGAGTCTTGAACTCTCATTATCGTGCCTGTAAAAAACGGGTAAGATAAAAACGTACCTCCGTCATTATTTCTTTCCCGTAATTCAGGCTGTTCTCTGGAGAGATGGATAATAACTGTTCTGGACTAAATTTACAGATCAAAACCACTGTAAGACAAATAAAACCCAGGAAAACCGAAAGAGAAGCAATCCTGAAATCCGAAATAGGGAAAGCTTACGATCAAGGAGTCCTGGAATTGAATAAGGAGGAATCTGTATATGAAATTTCCAATAAAAAGAACAGACCGTGATATGTATAGCTGGGACCCATTTGATGAGATAAGAAGGATGCAGAACTATATGGAACATATGTTCAGAGCTTTTCCTGCAACGGAAGGTCGATTCGGAAACGAAGCTTTCTCTCCGCTGACTGATGTTATTGAAGAAGACGAGAAAGTCGTTGTGACAACCGATCTACCTGGAATTGACAAAGAAGATGTTGAACTAAATCTCAGGGATAATGTTCTGGTAATCAGCGCAGGGAAAGGAAAAGAACAAGAGGCTGAAAAAGAAGGTTACCTTAGAAAAGAGCGGTCTTTCATGCGTTACTACCGTGAAATTTCTCTTCCCGACGGCGTAACAGAAGAAGGATCAAGTGCACAGCTCAAAAACGGTGTCTTAACTGTTACGCTACCGAAAACAAAACCTGTAGCTGGGAAGAGAATCGAGATTGAATAAACCGGTATTCAGGGCAATACTCGATACCACAATACTATAAGCCGGATAAACCGGATTTTAACTTGATTTTATCCTGAAAAAATCTCAAGCTCCATAAAACATCTGCGGACAGGCTAAGGAATAGGAATTTGAAAGCTGCAGGCTGCCCGCAGTAAAACAAAACTCAAATACTCTTTTATTTACCTTTCTATTCGAAGCATCCGCTTCCAGACTCGTAAAATCTTGCAAAGACCATGAATTTTCAGAATCTGCAAGAATTTTTTCAGATAAGCTCTAAGTTCACTACGTATAAACATTTCCAATCCAGATGAATTACAGAAAAATGGTAGAATTGTCTGGATAAAAAGTCTAGATAAAATAAGAATAAAATGGCAGGTTTG
This sequence comes from Methanosarcina spelaei, assembly GCF_002287235.1. GTDB lineage: Archaea > Halobacteriota > Methanosarcinia > Methanosarcinales > Methanosarcinaceae > Methanosarcina > Methanosarcina spelaei. The sequence continues at coordinate 20,259 of NZ_LMVP01000046.1, read as the reverse complement.
CCTGCCATTGCTTTTTGCTAGCACAAATATATCTTATAGTATTACTCGGCAATTATTAATTTGGTTGAAATATTTGATTCTTTGCCATTGATTGCAGTTAATATCATAGCGTAACTCTCTGCAGCCTTGTAGGTGTGACCTTGATTCGACTCGGTGCTATTGCATTCTCATTGCCAAAATCTCACACTATTAAGGCTTCGTTGCTGGATTTCACTGGATTTATATGAGAACATATATATAATTAGTTGCAACACTTGACTCTTTTCCATTGGTTACAGTTAATGTCACAGTGTAAAACTCTATAACCTTATTAGTTTTATAGGTATGAGTTGGATTAGATTCGGTAGAGGTAGTTCCATCGCCGAAGTTCCATTTTACTGAGGTTGCATTGCTGGACTTTTCTGTGAACTTAACTGTGAGAGGCGCATGTCCAATCCGAGGGGTTGCTGTAAAACTTGCTTTTGGTGAACCAAGAGGGATTTCAGTAACAGTTATTGTTTTGCTTGCGGTGTCATAACCATCTTTGTTGCCTACGTTCAGAGTAGTAGTAAATGTTCCTGCAGTAGTATAGGTATAGACTGGACTTTTATCGGTAGAGGTAACCCCATCGCCAAAGTTCCATTTCCATTCAGTTGGACTATTAGTAGATGTGTCAGTAAACTTCACAGTAAGAGGAGTTGTTCCTTCGGTCTGATTCACAGTGAAGTTGGCATCTGGTGGTGTTGGTGCACGGTTTACTTTAATGTCCATTGATTTTTTAGCACTTGAACCATCACCATTTGTTGCAGTCAAGGTAACTCTGTATGTTCCCTCACCACTGAACGTATGCTCAGGGTTCTGAACTGTTGATGTTTGACCATCGCCAAAACTCCACTTCCAACTGGTTGGACTGTTTGTAGATGTATCAGTAAACTTCACAGTAAGAGGAGCTGTTCCTACGGTCTGGTTTGCTGTGAAGCTTGCAATCGGTGGAGTTGGTACGCGGTTTACTTTAATATTCATTGAACTTTCATCACTTGAACCGTCACCATTTGTTGCAACCAGGGTGACATTGTATGTTCCTGCACCACTGAATGTATATACCGGATTCTGAACTGTTGATGTATTACCGTCTCCAAAGTTCCATTTCCACCCTGTTGGACGGCGGGCGGATGTGTCAGTGAATTTCACAGTAAGAGGAACTGTTCCTTCTGTCATATTTGCAGCGAAGCTTGCAACCGGTGGCGTCAGTACGGATTTTACGGTGATAATCATTGATCTTATCTCACTGGAACCTTCATCATTTGTTGCAACCAGGGTAACATTGTATGTTCCCTCTTTACTGAATGTGTGTACAGGATTCTGTTCGGTTGAATTAGTCCCATCTCCAAAGTCCCATATCCATTTGTTTGGACTGTTGATGGATGTGTCAATGAACCGCACAGTAAGATTTGCAGTGAAGTTTGCCACAGGAAGAACTGGTACCGATTTCTCGGTAACTTTTATTGTAGCTAACTTTGAACTTGTACCATTTTCATTAGTTGCTGTCAGATTAACGGTAAAAGTTCCTACAGTTGTGAACTCATAAACTGGATCATTTTCTGTGGAATCAATAACGGAGTTATTGTCAAAGTCCCAGCTTACAGAAATTGCATTTTCAGAACTATCATTAAACTGGATAGTTAGAGGCGCTTTACCTTCTGTTTTGTTGGCACTGAAGTTTGCTACAGGAAGTATTATTTCTGATTTTGAGGCATCTCCCGTATTTCCGTACCTGCCTATGTTAATCCTTTTTCCGTTGGGTTCCGGTTCGTTAGAATAGTCCGATAAGGGATATCCTGCGTCAATGCATGGGGAACTTACACCGTCATTTACCCATTCGATCCCGTTCCATCGCCCTGATTTTGATTTTAAATGGTAATCATGGTTATTTCTATCTGCATACTGAGGATCTGACTGTATGTCCCCCAATCCTGCACTTACATTTGAGTAATTACCACCAGAATTATTATAGAAACAATTGTTTTGCAGAACAAAAGAATGTGTATCTTTAAGGAAATTAGACATACCAACTCCATTTCCTTGAGCCAATGATGATTGGATATTTGTTATAATGTTATTTCTCGCTGTGATAACATATCCTGAGCCGCTCAGAGGTGAAGAAGAATACACATTTTTCTGTGCAATGCCTACTCCATAGGTTCCGTCAATCACGTTATTCTCAATAGTGACATTGAATCCATCAGACACTATTCCCCCAATATTACCATTGTTAGTGTTGGTTCCTGTATCATAGATCTGATTATGGTGGACATAGGCATTTGCTGATGAAGGAGAATAAGTTCCGGATCCAAAAATCCAGATTCCAGAAAGCGCAGTCCTGTATATCGTGTTATTATACACTTCAATATTATTCATTTTATAACTGTTTCCTTCCTTCTGGATCTGAATTCCTGCACCTCCATAACCTTCGGATGTGATATTATTGCCGTAGAACCTCACATTGTTTGTATTGTAAGTTCTCAGTCCACTGTTCATTCTGCAGGTTATGTTGTTATTATAGGCTTCCACAACTGAACATTTAATGGTACATAGAACATCATGTCCCAGTGAATATACCTTATTGTCATGGAATTCTATGTTAGAACAGTTGTTAACTCTTAGACCGTCTCCATGGTTATTGGTAAGATACATATTGTATACATCGACGTTCTGACAATTGCTCAAGTGGATAAGGTTGTAATAATCAGTTCCGCTATTAACGTTAGTGTTTTCTTCGCGGTTTCCATCAATTTTGAAGTCCTTAATAGTAATATTCCGGTTTCCTGAACTGTCATTCTGTTGAATCAGGGGTACATTTTTTTTCCAGCCTGCATTATCAGCCAGTTTTATAACAGCATCTGAGTCTCCTTCAAGAGTAGTATTGTTACCGATTAGAAGTGTACTATTAATAACGTATGTAAATGGCCCTTTGAGATAAACAGTCGTATAACCAGGATTTTCGGTTACGTACTTCAGAGCCTGATTAATCTGTTCGTGATCATCTGTTCCATCGCAGTAAAAATCACCACTACTATCTCCTGAAACGTAGACCGTTGGGGGGGTCATACATAAAACAGTAGGGATATTTATCAGTGTAGAAAGGCACACAAGAAAAAAAAGTATTAATATTCGGTTTTTCATTTATCTGTCTCCTTTAGTTGCAAGTAAAAATACTAATGTTGGCTGACTCACTTAGCTAAAAATTACTTGGTGTGTTTGTGGTAAGTTGTAGTCTAATAGTTGTCAGTTCCTGCAGCATTTTATACAGTTTAGTTAAAAGCCTATCCCAATATTCAAAATTTTTTTCTTAAACCCGTATCTTGAATAATCATCAAGATCATGATCGCGAAAATAATTCTGAAAATCTTTAATGGTTAGGAATGAAATAGCTTTTGAGAAACTTGAGTAAAAATCCTTCAGGAACTCTGCCAACAGTATGAAAAAGATACATTTTTAACAATATAAATTTTTTTATCCACTTCAGAGGATGAATAATTAAAGAAGTCTATAGAAGTCTATATAAGTGTGTTTTGAGTTTGAACCAGATAAAAATCAGAAGTTAAAAAATTAGAAGTTAAAAAATTAGAAGTTAAAAAATTAGAAGTTAAAAAATTAGAAATTAAAAAGTCAGAAGTTAAGGCCATGACAAATAATGGCAATCAAAACTTTCGGTCTTACTGCAATTTTTCCTCAATTACCTCGCCACTTGGTTCTTTTTCCTTGAAAATCTGCCCTTCGAAACAGGAAACTTCGGCTCCTTTGAGCCAGGCGTCAGGCGAAAGGCCAGCTTTCAGGCAGGTATGGCCCAGAAACTCGAGAGAATCCATATTATACTCAGGGGCAACCTGAGGAAGCAAGAGTCCCTGACAGTAGCCCTGCTTTACAATGAGCCCATGTTTTCCGATCTCTATGCGTTCAGGAAGTTCTTCTGCAGGAGCATTAATTTTTTCAGGCTGGGTAAGAACTGTTACCTCAACAACTATATCATCCAGTTCATCTTTTCTCACAGAATGAAAACGCGGGTCTCGAGTTGCCGCAGAAATTGCAGAATCCATAATTGCGTCCTCAAGTCTAGAATCCGAAAACGGATGCCCTATACAGCCTCTAAGAAGCCCGCTTTCCGTAAGTGTAACAAATACTCCTCTTTTCTCCCCGAAAACAGGCGAAAGCTCAAAATCAAGTTCCTGAGGTTCTGGAAGCCTTTCTTCCGATAGGAACAATTCGATCGTTTTCCTTGCAAGTTTGACTGCAGCCCTGCCTTCAATATCTGTAAGCATACTTGAACCAACACCTCAACTTTATTTTGAATTATTTCCTGTAACCCTTAACCAGCATTAGATGTCATTATTATCATTACCGCATAACCGTATATGTTACTAGCATTACCATTATCAACTTAAATTCCACCATTACCAGTACCAACTGTAAGTGATCTAGTACTGCGATTCTCAAATAGATTCATAAAACTTAACTTTTGAATTGATCCGAAGATCACGGATTTTTCCAGGAAATAGGGAATCTATTTTGGAATCGAAGCACTAGCATTACCAGTACCAACTGTAAGTGCTACTAGCATACCAGTACTAGCTGCAAGTGCCAGATGTGCATATCTACCCTAAGTTAGTATGATATATTTATGTTAAAGCTAGTTAACAGTATGTTTATCGGAACTGGTAAAGTATACTTCCTGAATATCACTTTTAAGAAGTGGAAGATGAAAAGGATTATTTTAAAAAAGAAAAGCCAGGGAGTTCGGCAAAGGAGAGCTCCCAGAAAGGAACTCCCAATAGAAGCTTATTTTTTACAAATGCTAGAACTTGAAGGAAACAGGACAATCAGATCTTCTTAGCTTCCTCATATCTCTTAGCTGCAGCCTTCAAAGCCTCTACACCAGGAAGCTTTACTCCTGAGAGATAATCAATTAATGCCCCACCGCCTGTACTGATGTGAGAGAAACGGTGTGCAAGCCCAAGATGCTCGACTTCTGCCGAAATATGTCCACCGCCAATAATTGAAAACTCGGACTTAGTAGCAGCTTTTATAATCTCGTGCGTTCCAAGGGCAAAATCAGCAACTTCGGAAACTCCTGCAGGGCCATTTAAAACAACTGTTTTTGCACTTTCGATTTCACTGGTAAAGTTCACAATGGTTTCAAGCCCAATATCGTTTATAGGGAGAGAATCGGAGTTAAGTTCCGAAACAGGTAATTCGACCCGCTTCTTATTATCGTTTAAAGCCACGTCCCTGGGAAGACCAACTTTATCTTTGAATTTCGCAAGTATACCTTTCGCTTTTTCGATCTGGTCTTCATAGCCCTGGGATTTGATAAAGTCCAGGTTTACTTTTCCGATATCTATACCTGATGCTGCAAGCGCCACATTTGCTACTACTCCGGTCAGGAGTACACGGTCAGCCCCTCCGTTTGCAAGTACATTTTCCGCCACCCGGAGCGAGTCATCGACTTTAGCTCCACCGAGCACGAAAATCGTTGGCCTTTCTCCTCCTTTGATCCCCCTATTCAGAGACGTGAGCTCCTTTTCCATAACTCTTCCGGCTCCTGTAGGGAGAACTTCAGTAAATCCGACTACGGAAAGTTGAGATCTGTGGGATACGGCAAAGGCATCGTTAAGGAAGATATCCACAAAAGGTGCCAGTTTTTTAACCGGATAAGTTTTTGCCTGTTCTGATGGAGATCTTTCGAGGCTTTCTTCGGAATAGAACCTTACATTTTCGAGCAGGATGACATCCCCATTTTCCATAGAAGCAATCCTGGTCTTTGCGTAAGTTCCAAAGATATCATCTACATAGAGAACCTGCTTTCCCAGATATTTGGACATCAGGTTAGCATGAGGCTTCATTGTGGTGAAGTCTTTTTTTCCTGGCCTGCTCTGGTGTGCAAGCAAAACAACTTTTGCGTCCTCAAGATCCTTCAAGGTGGCAATATGGCTTCGGATCCGCATATCGTCCAGAATATTACCCTGTGGATCCATAGGGGAGTTCAGGTCAACCCTTACAAGAATTGTCTTTCCGTGCGTGTCAAAATCATCTATTGTAAGAAAGTTTCTAGAAGTCATACCTCAGCGCACCTTTGTGAATGAGATTTTATATATAGAAAATAAAGTTTAATAATAAATTTTCATTGGTCATCGGTTAAGGAAAAATCGTTATCAATTGCATTGATTTTCATAAAATTTATTAAATTATTCATCAAATGCAAAACTGGAATCTGATATCGATTTCAATTTAAACACTAAACATTTGGGTTTGAGTTTTTCCGTCGAAATCGAGATCAGCAGCTCAAAATCCTTAACCGAATACAAATGAATAAATTTTAGAGAATTTTTTATCATCAAATAGTGGTTATGTTTGTCATGGAATTTTTTCCATAAATAAGTTTGTTTGCGTGCAGGTCTCATGAAATGGATTACGAGTTTTATATAAAAGTCAGAATCAAAAACTGGCAACAATTTAAGAATATATCGGATTACAGAAAAAAATACTAAAGGAGGTAGAAGATAACGACATATGAAAAGGATAACCGTATAGATTTTGAAGAGAGAATCAGAATAATGGTGGAAGCCGGATACGAAACTGTTGCAAGGGAGATAATTAAATGCACCCGGTGTCCGCTCCACAAAAGCGCAATCCGAAGAGTCATAGGAAAAGGGTCCTGTAATCCGAAAGTTTTCTTTATAGGAGAAGCTCCCGGGAAAAGCGAAAATGAAACAGGGATTCCATTCTATGGCAGGGCAGGAAAAGAACTGGATAAAATGATCGAGTACATGAGGCTTTCCGAAGAAGACTGGATGGTAACAAATACGGTTAAATGTCACCCGCCCGAAAACCGGAAGCCCAGGACAAACGAGATCGAGTGCTGTAAACCCTTCCTGCTTTCTCAGATAATCCTGCTTAACCCGAAAATCATAATCCTTCTTGGTAATACAGCCGAGAAGTCCTTTTGCCCTGGGAGAAAACTCGAATGGGGAGTCCCTGTGGAACATGAAGGAAGAATGATCCTGAAACTTTACCATCCTGCAGCCCTGATTTACACCTCCTCAAAAAAGGAGATCCAACGTGCTTTCATTGACAAAAATCGTGACCTATGGAGTTGAATGTCCCTGAAGACAGCCATGCCATTGCAAGCAAAGTAACAGAAGTTTACCAGCTATAGAGTTACCGTCATAGAGTTACCGTCATAGAGTTACCGTCATAGAGTTACCGTCATAGAGTTACAAACCATAGAGTTACAAACCATAGAGTTACAAGCCATAGAGTTACAAACCATAGAATTACAAGCCATAAAGTTAGCCACAGAGTTACAAGCTTGAATGTCACCACTTCAGGAATCCGTAGTAAAGCTTTATTACCCGCTTATCTGATCTTTCTAAATTAGAATGATACAGGTCCAAACGGTCTATGAATCGATATATCCATTCACAAATTATAAATATCGAGATTTTTACTTTATTATTGGGGTTTGTGTGGCGGTTAGGAACAAGAATTTGAATAAAAATCGATATCTAATGTCGTAAATTTAAGACTCTGATATCTAGTCTCGTAACGTCTAAGATTCAAATCTTGTGCCGTAACATCTAATATTCAAGTATCTGATGTCGAAACATCTATGTTCCAAAATGAGATCCAAGACGTGGATGCCTTAACACCTTACACCAAATTCCCGGATATACGGATGAAATTTATTATCTTATATAGCTTACCGGGGAAAGACTCTTCGGGAGGGGTAGTATGGCTATGGTGAAAATGTCTCCTGATGTATTTTCGTGTTCTGATGACAAGGGAAACCTGGAAATCCAGATTAATCTGCCTGGAGTAAAGAAAGAGAATATTGAACTAAAGATGGTTGAAGAAGGATTTTTCGTAAGAGCGAAAAGAGAAGAAACCGGAGTCGAATACGCCGGAACTTACGCGTTCTGCTGTGGGGTTGTCTCTCAAAAGGCAGTTGCGAGATACTGCGATGGAAAACTGTTCGTGATAGTGCCCTATAGAGAAAGCTCAGAAACTGTCAATGTTGAAATTCAGTAAAAGATATCCAGGCGTTGGAATTCAGTAAAAGAAACTGTAAACTTGAAATTCGGTAAAAGAAACTGTAAACTTGAAATTCGGTAAAAGAAACTGTAAACTTGAAATTCGGTAAAAGAAACTGTAAACTTGAAATTCGGTAAAAAAAACTGTAAACTTGAAATTCAGTAAAAAGGCAAATAACAAGATCGTATCGATATTAGTATTAGCTACTGCAAATTGAACTTTTAACCTGGAAAGAACACGGTGGAAGGAAAATGCATCCAGTAATCGACTATAAAGAGTGTACCGGGGCTCTTGCTTGCTACGAAGTTTGCCCTGCAGAAGTTTTTGATATTGAAGAAATTGATCGAGTAAAAAGAGCAGTTGTAGCCCGCCCGGAAAATTGCATAGAGTGTTATCAGTGTGTGGAAGCCTGTCCGGAAAATGCTATCGAACTTGTTGAAGATTGAGCTGAGTAATCTCCTGAGAATCCTCCGCAGGGACACCAGAAAAAAGTCATTCTTTTGCTCAGGTTCAAATCTGCCAGGATACCTATCATCTGTGCCCTGAGGAACGATACCGTTTGCTGGTTCATCAAGGTACAGGCAAAAAATGTAAGAAGAAAAAGCAAGGAGATTTCTTGCTTTTTCCTTATTCTCAGTAACCTGTCAGGTGTTTATGGAGCTGGATTTGTCTCTTGGACTTTATCAACAGTACTGGACTCTTCGCTCCCCACAATTTCCTTCACATATATATTTTTCCAGATAGAAGAGGAGTTAGAAGAGGAGTTAGAAGAGATATTCGTCGTGTTGAATTCTACAAGAGAGTTTTCTTTATACTCCCAGTCAATATCTGAAGAAAACTGAATAGACCCTATAATGAGCTGTTCTCCATTGGGGCTCCACTCTCTAAAGATATCATGTCTACCTTTTATTGTAGGCGTTATCTGAGTGAGATTAGAACCGTTAGAATTAACAACGAATAAAGGAGCAGCTACATTTTGACATTTTGAAGGGCCTGGTTCATTTTCAATGATCTTTCCGGTATCAGGATAAAGGGCAGATGTGAACACTATCATATCTCCAGACGGACTTATTGAAAATTGTTTAACCTTTTCAAGAGGGTCACAGAATAAATTCCAGAAATAAGAAGATGTAAGTCCGAAGCTGGTTATAAAGGTCAAATTGGTTCCATCGGTATCGATTGAATACAGCTTATTTTTATCTTCAACGAATAATATTTTCTTTCCATCAGGGAACCATTTAGGTTCACTAGCATTGCCTTCATACAAAAGGCGCTTATTGTTCTCTTTTCCTTCCACGATATAGAGATTATCTTTCTGATTCACCAGAAGAAGTGAACCATTTGGCTGCCAGTATTCTTTTGTCAAGATACGTTGTTCACTACCATCGTAATAAGAAATGTTTCCTTTCAATTCCGAACCGTCAGTATTAGATATATAGGTTTGCAAATTGAAGCTCCCTGGTAAACCCGAAACCAGGATTATTTTTTTTCTGTCAGGACTGAGCGAAAACTTGCAATACTTTTTATTTTTATTCTCGGGCTGGAAAGTCCGAATCAAGTCTCCACTCTCGTTGATAAGATTTACAGTTCCTTCATCTGTAGTAATGAAGATTTTGTCAGAATCATACCAATCGGGCTGTGGATATGTATCTGAAGAAATTTCGCTGGCATTTGTCCCGTTTTTGCTTGCAATGTAGACTTTAGTTGAGTGGTTTTCGGGATTATCCCATTCAAATGTGATTTTACTGGAATCAGGGCTCCACTCAAGATTTCTCTGAAAACCAATATTCCCAATGTTTTCTAATATGTCTGAAATGTCATTATAGTTGGTCCCTACACTCTTCAAATCAGTACCATTGGGATTGCAAATTATGAAACAATTTCCAGAGTTTTTTGGGCCAGCAAATCTTGAGATTTGGAAATACATCTTATCTCCGGATGGAGACCACTCTGCTCCGGGTATAGAATAACTGTTTAATTCTTTTACTCCATAATCGATTTCTCCGAATGTATGGGATTTCGTATCTAATAGATATTGCCTGTGAATATTATTTGAAAAGGAAATCGATTTGGAAGAGGTAACCAGTAAGTATCGTCCATCAGGGCTCCATGCTGTATAACTTACTGAGAATCCTTTTTCTTTCGGAAGAATATCTTCAAACTGTATAACTTTAAACTGTGTATTATTGTTAAGCTGTGTATTGTTAAGCTGTGTGTTGTTAAACTGTGTGTTGTTAAACTGTGTGTTGTTAAACTGCGTATTGTTAAACTGTGTATTGTTAAGCTGCGTATTGTGTGTATCGCTAAGCTGTGTAACACTAGAATTTTGATCTTCTGATACTGAGCCGAATGTTACACTGGCAGAAAGTAATAATAACATCATAATCAATATACTTTTTAACATTAGAACCCCATCCAAGCTTATTTATTTGTAAATTACTTTATGACGAAAATTGCCTGATATTATCTGATTATCCATTTCTTTTCATTTCGTTCAATTTCTTTTGAAAATTAAAGATCAAACCTTCAAATGTTTCAATCACTTCCATTCATACTCGATCCATGTCGAAAGATTCCTCTAAGCAGACTCAGCTTTATTGCTTTTTTTCGATTTCAATTTCACAAAGTAAGATGCTCAGGTCAACAAATAGTCAATATCACGTTAACATCGAGTCAACAAATAGTGCAAAACTTTGTGAGACAGGACATTCATTCTTATTATGTTGTCTGAGCTTGAGATACCCCGTTCCCTTTGACGTGATCTTTTTATTATTTTCAGCAAAAAGTTTGTTTGCTTTTCATTGAGATATATCCCCAAAATTCCTTGCACCATAAGATGGATGATTCCATACTTTTATTAGTGAACTTTGCTGATACCTTTTCGGAATCAGAGGGTGCGGAACAATTAGAAGCCGGAACACTTTCGAAAGTCAGACTACCCGGATCAGCTTCATCCACTCCACCAATGATTTTCTCAAGCGTGAATCCCTCTAGTTTGTCCCCAATATTGAGTGTTCTGGCATTTGCATAGTCAATAAGCCAGATTCCATCGATCCAAACAATACTTTTTTCTGTACCCACGAATAACTGTTTGACGTGAACTTTCATAACAACAGTATCGTTCTCACCCTGAACATTGTCAAGGGCAATATTCCATGTCTTGTTGTCTTCGGAACTTATTGAGATATTTTTTTCCGCAACATGTTGCCCGTTCCTGGTGAGTTCGAGCAAAACAGTTTCATTGACAATATCAATCTTTTTAGCTTCAAGAGCGTATCCATGGCCAAGATCCAGGTTTTCTTTGGGTTCGAGGGTATAAGTTTCGTTACTATCAAGAACGAGCTTAGCAAGCTTGTCAATATTGGACTGCCAGATTGAGCTATTATTTGCAAACAATGGAACATAGTTCTCTTCAAATAACCTAATTAATGGGTACTGTTCATTAGACCAGCTAGAGCATTTATAATTTGTACCGACAATATTACAGGTTACAGAAGAATTATTCATGTCATTTTTGAAAACAAGACCTCTCAGATTAGATTTATCTACTCCGCTCGTGATTTCCTTAAGTGTAAAATCTCCCAATTTGTCCCCAATATTGAGTGTTCTGGCATTTGCATAGTCAATAAGCCAAACTCCGTCGATCCGAACAATATTGTTTTCTACACCTGCAAACAATTGGTTGACATACACTTTCATGACAACAATATTGTTTTCACCCTCAACATTGTCAAGAGTGACATTCCATGTCTTGTTATTTTCCCCGGTATTAACTGAGATATTTTGACTCGCTACAAATTTTCCATCTTTAGTGAATTCTAGCCAGACAGTTTCATTGTCAATATCGATTTTCTTGGCTTCAAGAGCATAACCATTTCCGAGATTTAATTTTTCATTGTTTTTGAAGGTATAAGTTTCATTGCTGTCAAGAACGAGTCTGGCAAGCTTGTTAACATGTAAGTCCCGTATATTTTCGCTATCATTGAACAGCGGAACATATTTGTCTCCAAACAGATCGATTACAGGGTATTGTTCGTCAGACCAGCTCTCGCACTTATAATCCGCATAAACAACATTGTAAGTACTGTTATTACTGCTAGCGGTGTCTGTTGCGCTTGCAGTGCCTGCTGCAAACACAGTTAAGACAACAAGAGCAGCCAGTAAAATTGCTGTATGGTTCTTCATTTGTTATTTTTCCTCCTTATTTTTGCAGATACTTTCTAAACACTTCACATTTCACTTCACTTTCACTTCACTTTTCACTTCACTTTTCACTTCACTTTTCACTTTACTTTTCACTTTACTTTTCACTTTACTTTTCACTTCACATTTCAAATATTGAAAAATCTAGCATAGCCTCGGCTAATAGTTGATCACTGTCGATCAAAAACCTGGAAAATGTAAGAGCTCTTTCCGGACTCCTAAATTTTCGCAATTGTTGCTAGATTAATAAAAACTTCAGTCTTGCAGTCCAGATGGACTGTTTAAGAAGGAGAAGAGGTATTTCCTGTCTCTCCTCTCTTGAGTTTTTCCAGTGACTCCTCTGCAGCAGTCCTTACAAACCCGTACTCATCTGGGTCCGTGCTTATCCGGTTCAAGCCTTCCATTGCTTGTTGTCCTCCCAGTATCCCAAGAGCTCTAACCTCAGAAACTCTGACTTCTTGTTCTCTTTCGGTCTCAAGAGCCTTGAGGAGAGGTTCAACAGCTTTCCGATCTCCAAATTTCCCAAGGCCTTCTGCAGCACTTTTCCTCACTCTATAGCTTTCATCTTCAAGTAAGGAAATCAAAGGTTCAATCGCTCGAGAGTCTCCTATCTCAACCAGAGAATTCACAATATTTTCTCGTACTAACCAATCTTTGTCTGCAAGAGTGGCAATAAGAACGTCTACAGCCTCAGGGTCTCCAATATCTCCCAAAGCCGTAATAGCAGCACTCTGGAGATTTTTGTTCTTTGACTGGAGGAGCCCTTCAAGAGAAGGTATTGCCTCCCTGCTTCCTAACCTTCCAAGAGAGCGAGCAGCTTCTTCCTGTACCTCGGATTTACTATCCCCAAGAGCATTAATCATGAGCTGTTCGCTCATGGCAACCTGTTCAGGCTCTTCAAAAGAACTCAGACTACGAATGGCTTCTTTTCGAACCTCTGGAACCTCATCATTCAGCATTTTAATCAAGAGAGGAACAGCAGCAGGGTCACGGTTAGATTCAAACACAGTTATGGCATTAGTCCGAACTGTGGGGTTACTGTTCCGCAGCTTTTTAGCTACTTTTTCAAATACATCTTCACTTTTAAAGCTGCCAAGCGTATTGGCAGCCGAACATCCGAGTTCTTTATCACCCAACAGATCCAGAAGAGTATCTGTACAAGCCGGATCTCCGATTTCTTCAAGGGCATATATAGCTTGATGGCGTATATCGGGATTACCTTCATGCTGTGTTCTAGCATCATCACGATCCATAACTTCACAAATCGGCTCAGTTGCCCTGGGGTCCTTCAATAACCCAAGCGCAATTACTGTAAAGCGAACTACTTCCACGTCTTCGTCCTTTAATAGTTCAATAAGGGGTTCAACAGCCTTTATGTCTCCAATTTCTCCAAGTGAATAAGCTGCATTCCTACGAACCTCAGGAGAGGGATCATCGAGGATTTCCATCAGAGGTTCCACAGCTTTTTTATCTCTTATTTCTCCAAGGGCAAGAGCAGCATAACTGCGTACCTGCGGATTTTCATCTTTTAAAGCTTCAATAAGTGATGAAACTGCAGGTTCCCCAATATCAATAAGTGCATTAGTCGAAGCTGAAGCAACCTCCTTATCTTTATCCCCTAGACTTCCAACTAATTTCTCTGCTCTGGTTTTAAGAGGATCCTGGCCAAGACACCCAGCACATATACTGGAAAGCAAAACTAAGAGAAGCAAGAGTTTTGCATATCTGCTGCTGCAAAATTGACTTCGCTTTTTCATATGCATCACCTGGTCTCCTCCTTTGGAGGGATTAATAGTTCGGCAAAAGCCACCTGATTCTGCCATTTGGCCGTTACATTAACCTTGAAGCGGTCCTCGCTGCTCCCTATCACCACGTTCTTGACAGGCATGTAAGATTTTCCCGAAGGTTTGCTATGTGCAATTTCCACAATTGCATAGGGATAGTCGGGCCAGGTCCACAGAGGACTTTTATCTTTTTCTCCTGCATCATAAAATTCGGAAGATGTAAGCACCAGTTCTCCGGTTCTCTCGTTTGTTACTGTAAGGTTTGTTGACACGTTCCTCGCATTGCTAAGCCCTTTGTTAATAATATAGCCATAGATCCTGTAAACATCAGAATTGTTTTTGCTTTCCATTTCGTATTCCAGCTTAAGGTGAATTTCTGGAAACGGGATATTTACAGGATACGTTTCTTCATCCAGAAGCCTGCTATTCTGAACGACCCTAACCTTCACAGGGTACTCCCCTGGAAGCTTATACCCAAGCCATACTTTGACCGAATTATTTCCTGGAACAAGCTTTATCGGCTTCTGAAGAGAAGCTGATCCTTCATCCCATGGATTTGTTGAATTATTGGAGATTATCAGCCTTGGTGTTGAGTAACTCACCCCATTTTCATCCACAAAAGCGTTCTCAATCTCAAGCCACACATCCACTGGCTTTAAACCGTTATTTTGAAGCGTTATGTTCAGTTTTCCAAGGTCACCTGCCCCAAAAGGAGAAGCATACATATCAGTAATTTTTACATCGGCCCCATCTCCATAGTACCATGACCCTCCCAGAACCAGAGCCAATAAAACAACTGAAACCGAAATAAGAGCACTTTTCTTCATTTCATTTCACCCCTCAGCCCCACGTTATCTTTAAGCTCATCAGCTATCGAAATGCAGTTTGTAAGCCCATATTTTTTCTTTGTTATTATGCCTCTCTTTTCCAGGTTCATGAGAACTCGAGAAACTTTGGCTTTGGAAAAGTCAAGAGAATTTACGAGTTCATTCTGGAGAATTCTTCCTCCTTTTGCTGCAATCAGTTCAATGGCTTTCCTCTCATCCCCTTCAAGAGCTCGAAGAAGGACATCTGTAGGGTCGATGTTAGCCCTGGGCAAAGTTTCCTCAACAGCAGAATTTTCAAGCTCTAACTCAAAAACTTTCTCAGGAGATTTCTCTGCGATAACGTTGAGAGCCGCTATCTGTGCTGCCTGTCCGGTTACTGAAAGCTCAGAACCCTGAACCCCCAGGTACAGTAGAACCTGAGCTAGCGCCAGACCTCCAAAAAATCCGGAAAAAAGAAGAATATACGCTTCTTTTACGGTATACACATACGGGATATCCACAACCTTGAACGTATCCCCTTCAAGCTGGATTACCACTGGTGAATCCTCAAGGAGGAGATTAATAGCTATAGTGCTCGAAATAAGCAGGATACCCACAGCCAGCATGAGTCTTTTCCGTTCCTGGGCCGTCTTACCACCTCATTTACTACTCCCAGTATGTACGAAACAAATGTTATAATTTTACTATGACCAGGCCCGAAACGTCTCAGAATTCTGCAACCACAGCCATTCGATAGCGAAAAGATTTTTGAGAAGGATTTGGGAAAAACAGAAAATCTACCTGCAACCCTTTTAAAAAAAGGCTTGAGCGAAAACTCCAGTAACGTTTGGGTTTGAAAAACTTATCCCCTAACCCTATAGGCGTGATAAACCGGCGCAACGGTTTCGGGTCAACAGTTTCGGGTCAACGGTTGACCTAGAAAAGTCACAGGTCATTCTTGAGTATTAACCTCAAGTCCACAGAAAGTGCGCCTTTTCCTTTTTCAAAAACCATCATAGGGTTTATCTCAAACTCTTCAATCTCCGGAAAATCGCAAACCAGGCTTGAAACTCTGAGAATTATGTCTACAAGCGCATCAATGTCAGAAGGCTTTTCCCCTCTGATTCCGGCAAGGAGTGGATAGGTTTTAATCCCTGTGATCATATCTCTGGCTTCTCTTTCGTCAAAAGGGGCTATCGCAAACCGGATATCTTTAAGAATTTCTATATATATTCCACCAAGACCGAACATCATCATTGGCCCAAAAGTGGGGTCGTGAACCATTCCTAGAGTTACTTCTTTGCCGCCTGAGAGCATTGGCTGAAGCTGTATACCTTTAAGGGATGCGTCCAGTAATTTCTTTGAGATGTTATCCATTATGTCCTGATAGGCAGCTTTTACTTCAGCAGCATTTCTAAGGGAAAGTTTGATTCCTCCAATATCGGATTTATGAGAAATCTGCGGAGAAACAACCTTCATTACAAGCGGATAACCTATCTCTTCTGCGGCAATTACAGTTTCTTCTACAGTTTTTGCAAATATAGTATTTACTACAGGAATGCCGTAAGCTTTCAGAATGTCAAAAGCTTCAAGGCCCAGTATGTACCGGTTCTTTTCTCTGGCAGTCTCAAAAATCCTGGCTACCAATATCCGATCTGGTTTGGGTGTTTGAGGGAAAAGATCCACCTGTTTCATAATCATATGACAGCTCAAGGACAGTTATTCTTTGGGTATTAATATTATGACAATAAAAACTACAACTCTCGAAGGTAAAAAATTATTTTTCAAAAATCAGAAAAAGTGGTAGAAGAAAAAACAGTGAAAGAAGAACAAAATCAGTGGAAGCAGAAGAACAAAATCAGTGGAAGCAGAAGAACAAAAACAGTGGAAACAGAAGGACAAAAGCAGTAGAAACGGAAGAACAAAAACAGCAGAAATTGAGTTCGTAACAGCAAACCCTACATCAAAGCAAGTTCAACAAAAAAGTACAGCTTAAGCTTTTAATGAGACTAAAAGTTAAAAATAGAAAAAGTAAAGGAGAGTTCCCCTTTACTATCAAACAGGTACCGAACTACGCAGTTTAGTTTCGGTCTCAACAATTTCCTTTGTTTCCCTTGCAATGGCAAGTTCTTCATTGGTTGGGATGACAAAGACCCTTACCTTTGAATCAGGGGTACTGATATCGATTTCCTGGCCTCTGATCTTGTTCTTTTCCTCATCGATTTTTATACCAAGACCATCAAGGCCGGCAAGGATTCTCTTTCTAATGCTTGCGCTGTTTTCTCCGATACCAGCAGTAAAGACCACCGCATCTGCACCATTGAGAGCAGCCAAATACTCACCAATAACCTTCTTAACCTTATATGCAAAAACTTCAAGGGCAAGCTCGGCCCTCTCGTTACCGTGAGATGCTGCCTCATCAAGGTCCCTGAAGTCATTGCTGATCCCGGAAACTCCAAGTACACCGGACTTCTTGTTCATGAGAGTGTCAACTTCTCTGCTTGAGAGGCCTTCTTTATCCATAACGAAGGGAACGACTGCCGGGTCAATGGAACCGCATCTGGTACCCATTGCAACCCCTTCAAGAGGAGTAAAGCCCATGCTTGTATCAACAGATTTTCCGCCTTCCACTGCTGCAATACTTGAACCATTTCCAAGGTGACAGGTGATAACTTTGGTATCTTCTATAGGCTTTCCGAGCATAAGGGCAGCTCTTCCGGCAACGTACTTGTGAGAAGTCCCGTGGAAACCGTATTTTCGTATTGCGTGCTTTTCATACAGATCATATGGCAAAGCATACATGTATGCATATGCAGGCATGGTTTGATGGAATGCAGTGTCGAAAACAATAACCATAGGCGTTCCAGGCATAATTTCTGCACAGGCTGAGATTCCCATCATGTTTGGAGGATTGTGAAGGGGTGCCAGTTCAAAACAATCTTTGATAGCCGTTTCTACACCCTCATCAAACAAAGCAGATGTTGTGAACTTCTCTCCACCGTGTACAACCCTGTGCCCGACCGCGTTGATTTCACCCATATCTTCGATGACACCAAATTCCGGGTCCGTAAGAGCCTTGACAACTTCTTCAAGAGCTACTTTGTGGGTTGGCAAGTCAATCTGCTTTTCCAGCTTCTTGCCATCAAACCTCTTCTGAGTAATGATCGAGTTATCGATTCCAACCCTTTCGCAGAGACCGACTGCAAGAGGGGACTCATTGGTCATATCAATTAATTGATATTTCAGGGATGAGCTTCCTGCGTTTATTACCAATACCTTCATGTCTAAACCCCAATTCATAGATTGCTTTTAATTTACGTTTTATATATACAATAAAATATTTTATATATGAAAGTCAATAAAAAGCTTCCTAAAACGTTCATAAATATAGAAACGTTTGAGATTATTTATTGTCCTGTGCTGCAGCCTGGACGCAGGTAATTGCAACGGCACCGACAATGTCTTCGTCGCTGCATCCTCTGGATAGGTCATTAATTGGCTTGGCAAGTCCCTGAGTTATAGGGCCATAAGCTTCAGCCTTTGCAAGCCTTTGGGCAATCTTATATGCAATGTTTCCAGCGTTGAGGTCGGGGTATATAAAGACATTGGCCTTGCCTGCAACAGGGCTTCCTGGAGCCTTTGAAGCTGCAACTTTGGGAACAATTGCTGCATCTACCTGGAGTTCTCCATCGATTGCGATATCAGGGGCGAGTTCCTGTGCAAGCTTTGTGGCAGCAACTGTCGCCTCGGTCAGTTTGCTGTGTGCGCTTCCCTTGGTGGAGTAAGAAAGCATCGCAACATATGGCGTATCCTGAACCAGCAATTCAAAGGTTTTTGCAGAAATAACAGCAATGTTTGCAACATCTTCCACACTGGGCATTTCGACCATACCCGAGTCAGCAAAGAGGAATGTCCCATCTGACCCGTATTCACAGTCCGGTACGGCAATGATGAAAAAAGCAGATGCTAGAGCTGCACCAGGAGCAGTTTTAACGATCTGGACAGCGGGTCTAAGTGTATCAGAGGAAGAGTGAGCAGCACCTGAGACTACACCGTCGACTTCACCGAGTTTGGCCATCATAACAGCGAAGTAGACGTAATCCTTCATAATCTCGGCTGCGCTTTCGAGTGTAACACCTTTATGTTTTCTCAGCTCGTGGAAAGCCTGAACATATTCGTCTTTTCTCTCATATGTTTCAGGATTTACAATTCTTGCTTTTGAGAGGTCAAGATTTCCAGCAAGGGCCTTGATGTCCTCCTCCTTACCGACAAGGACGACCTTTGCAATACCTCTTTCGAGAATCTTGGCAGCTGCCTGGAGGGTTCTTATATCTTCAGTTTCAGGTAAAGCAATTGTTTTGTCGAGTTTCTTTGCTCTTTCACTGATCTTTTCTAGAAATGTTACCAATCAACCAACCTCCTATATAATTGGAGTAGTTTAAGTTAGCTGGGTCTTAATATATAAATTTACGTAAAATGGATAGAGATATATATAAAAATGAAAAATATATATTTAAAACACCCAGCGCCGTTTTAAGTGCAAGTTTTTATCTTGAGATATTTAATGATCTGGACTAATTTTATATCAGATCCGTAAGACTTAAGACAATATTACTGAATATCAATGATAAATTAATATAAAAGAGTTCCGGAATGATTTCAATGAAGATACTTGGAATTTCAGGTAGCCCTCGAAAAGGTCAGAACTGTGAGAAAATGATTGCAGCTGCTCTCGAAATTGCAAAAGAGAGAGGCTTTGAAACCGATACTGTTTTCCTCTCAAAAGAAAAAATTGCCCCCTGTAAAGTATGCGGAGCTTGCATAGAGAAAGCTTCCTGCGTTATTGAGGACAGTATGGAGGAAGTTTATGAGAAAATGAAAGCTGCAGACGGTATAATTGTTGCATCGCCAGTATATATGGGGAATTATCCTGCCCAGCTTAAAGCCCTGTTTGACAGAAGTGTCCTTCTTCGCCGCAATAACTTTACACTTAAAAACAAAGTTGGAGCAGCTCTTTCAGTTGGAGGTTCAAGAAACGGGGGTCAGGAAAAAACCATTCAGTCAATCCACGATTGGATGCATATTCACGGTATGATTGCAGTTGGCGATAATTCTCATTTCGGTGGAATAACCTTGAACCCGGTAGAAGAGGACTCCATTGGTATGCAGACTGTTTCCGAAACTGCAAAAAAACTCTGTGAGGTTCTGGAACTTATCCAGAATAACAGAGATAAGGATTGAATGAAAAATTGTAAGTAGAAAAGGCTGAGAACAATGAAAAAAGAGATAATTGAAAATAACGAGAAAAGGGAAAGTTGAAAATAACGAGAACAGAGAAAGTTGGATAATCCATTTTTATCCGATTGATGTTTTAAAACACCTGAATGTTAGCATTTCCT